>NZ_PZKO01000022.1:0-117988 GCF_014926485.1 Pseudarthrobacter sp. AB1 | reverse complement strand
ACGCAGCCATCTGGCTTCACTGGTAAAGCCGAGCAGGGCCTGCATCACGGCCAAGGTGATCAGCTCAGCATCGGTGATCCTCGGGCTGATTCCGATGCGGGGCCGGGCCGGGATCCGTTCCGGATATGCCTTTAACAGATCATCGGCTGCCACATACAATGCAGTAGCAAGGGTGTCCAGATCGGCGTCCACGTGAGCCTCCAAGTTCGACGTTGGGTAGATAACGCCGATTCTGGACACCCTTGCCCTCTAAACCGCCGCGCCGCGCCGAACACACCCCTTGGAATTACTCATCTAGGCCCTTGCTGGTTGACCTGGAATTCGTGCTGCGGATCTGATGTCTCAGCAGCGTTGTCAGTTTCAGAAGTCGCCTGCGCTCATCCAGATCGGGACCGCAAGGGCCTCGCGCGTGCGGTCAGCGCTTCCGACCAGGGAAGGGACACGGTGGTGGCCAGGATATACGCCATGGTGCTCGTCGAAGTAGTCGACGGGCCGCTGATGCGGCGGGCTGATTAGGCGAGGGAGAGGAAGAGCTTCTCCAGGTCTTTCGTCCCCATGCTTGCATCCTTTTGGACGATGCACTGTTCAAGCCCGGTGGCAATGATGGCGAATCCGGCCCGGTCGAGGGCCTTCGAGACGGCGGCGACTTGTGTGGGATTCAGCTCCAAAGGATTCTCCAGAATAGATCGCGGGTGTTTCGTAACTTTATACCCCCCAGGGTGTTTTGGCTACCCCGGGGGGTATCTGTAATACTTGGTGGGGTATCCACCTGACCCCTCCCGAGAGGCCTTCAATGACGTCCCCTTCCAAAGCAACCGCCGTTAAGGCACTTGCCCCGGAGACCCTTCAGTCCTGGTTTAAAGAGCACCGGAACCTGGTGGTAATCGATGTGCGTTCCGCCGCGGAGTTCGAGTCCATGCATATCCGAGGCTCCTACAATGTGCCGCTGCCGTTGCTGTCCGAGCACACTGACGAGCTTGCCGCCCGGCTGGGTTCGCGAGTGGTTCTGGTGTGCCAGTCCGGGGTGCGGGCCGAGCAGGCCCGCCAGCGCATGGCTACCGTTGGTCTGGACACCGCTTACGTCCTCAACGGCGGCGTTCCTGGCTTCGCCGCGGCCGGTGGCGACGTGGTCAAGGGGAAGGACCGCTGGGACCTTGAACGCCAGGTCCGCCTGGCCGCAGGTTCCCTGGTGGTTCTGGGTCTGGCCGGGGGCAGGTTCGTCTCCCCGAAGATCCGCATGCTGGCCGGCGCCATCGGGACCGGCCTGACGTTCTCGGCCGCGACCAACACCTGCGCCATGGGCAAGGCCCTCTCGGCCATGCCGTGGAACAAGGCAGCCGCGGAGCCCACCCGAGAAAGCGCCATCCTGCAGCTTCCCGTTCCGGCCGCAGAAGAGGACGCCGCGGCATGATTCCGGCCCTGGGTCTGGGGCTCGTCGTCGGGATCGTCCTGGGCGTAGTGGGCGGCGGCGGGTCGATCATCGCCGTTCCAGCCTTGGTTTACGGGGTGGGCATGAGCCCGGCGCAGGCCATCCCCACCTCTCTGCTGGTAGTGGGAGTGTCTTCGCTGGCAGCCCTGCTTCCCCGGATCCGGGAGGGCCTGAACTGGCCCGTGATCGCATTGGTCGGGGCCGCCGGTATTCCGGCGGCCTGGGCCGGCGCGGCCGTAGGCAAGCTGCTGGATCCGAACATCCTGATGCTGGGGTTTGCCGTGATCATGGTGGCTGCGGGCATTCGGATGCTGATGAAGCCCCGCGAGTCCGAAGGGTCCTGCAGCACCGGCCCACACCGGGCTTTCCGGTCCTGCGCCCCGAAGGCCGTGACAGTGGGCCTGCTCGTAGGATTCCTCACCGGACTGCTCGGGGTAGGCGGGGGCTTCCTCATCACCCCCGCGCTGACCATCTTCCTGGGCCTGCGGATGAAGCAGGCGGTCGGAACCTCCCTGGCGATCATCATCATTAACTCCGCCGCCGGCTTCAGCGCCCACGCTGCCGGCTACACCATCGACTGGGCCACCACCCTGGCGTTCGCGGTCCCGGCCATCCTGGGTTCCGTCCTCGCCGCCCGCCTGGCCCGCCGCCTGAAGGACAAGCACATCCGCGTATCCTTCGCGGTACTCATCTTCGCTGTCGCGGCGTGGGTCACCGCCGGCACCCTCACCGCCTGACGCCACCCAACAAGTACCGCAGGGATCGAGAAATCCCGTTCCGTGGTCGGCCTGTGTGCCTCCGGCATGCGCTCCGCCTCGGCCGTCCGGCAGCTCGCAGCCAAGGGCTACGACGCCAACTCAGTGCGCGGCGGCATGGCCGCCTGGCGCCAGGCCGTCGAACCCGTCCGATAACAACAGCCCAGAATATTTCGAAGGAGAATCCAATGGCTGAAATCACCATCACCGAAGCCGAGCAGCGCCGCAACACGGCCCGCATCCTCGATGTCCGCGAGGACTTCGAGGTAGAGGAAGGCCTGATCCCCGGTGCCCTGCACATCCCCATGGGCCAGCTGCAGGCACGCCTGTCCGAACTGGATCCCGCCGTCCCCGTCATCGCCGTCTGCCGCAGCGGCAACCGCAGCGCAGCAGTGGCTGACGCCCTCAACGGGGCCGGCTATAGCGCGGACACGATGGCAGGCGGCATGATCGCCTGGACCCGCGCCGGACTCCCCACCACCTGACGCCCCAGTACCGCCACCTAAGACAACGCCCGAAAGGACACGAAAGACAAATGGCAACCATCGACGTCACCGAACAGAGCTTCGCCCGGACCCTGGAGGGCAACGAGATCGTCTTCGTTGACTTCTGGGCAGCCTGGTGCGGCCCCTGCCGCATGTTCGCCCCCACCTACGGCGCCGCCGCCGAACAGCACCCGGACATCACCTTCGCCAAGGTGGACACCGAAGCCGAACAGGCCCTCGCCGCCGCAGCAAACATCACCTCCATCCCCACCCTGATGGCCTTCAAGGACAACACCCTCGTCTTCTCCCAGCCCGGAGCACTCAACGCGGCCGGACTCGAGGAAGTCATCCAAGCCGTCAAGAACCTGGACATGGACAACCTTCGCGCCGACGCCGCACCGCACCACCCCTAACACCCGAGCCCCCAACGGAGTGGCACACCCCTCATTGCCATATACCCCCAGGGGTATTAGAATCAGTAAAGAACAAACACCCAACTTCCCCTCACGAAGGAGAACGCCAGATGCTTTTCGAGCGTATTTACGACGAGGACCTTGCCCAGGCCAGCTACCTGATCGGCTGCCAGGCCAATGGCACGGCCGTCGTTGTCGACGGCCGCCGCGACATCGCCGTTTACCAGGACTTGGCCGAGAAGAACGGCATGAAGATCGTGGCCGTCACCGAAACCCACATCCACGCCGATTACCTCTCCGGCACCCGCGAACTCGCTGCCGCCACCGGCGCGAAAATCTACGTCTCCGGTGAAGGCGGGCCGGACTGGCAGTACGAATTCGACGGCGAACGCCTTTACGACGGTGACAAGATCACCGTCGGCAACATCAGCATCCAGGCCGCACATACCCCGGGCCACACCCCTGAGCACCTGTCCTTCCTGGTCACCGACGGCGCATTCAGCGACCAGCCCGGCTACCTGCTCTCCGGCGACTTCGTCTTCTCCGGTGACCTGGGCCGGCCGGACCTGCTCGACGAAGCAGCCGGCGGCGTCGACACCCGCTTCGAGGGCGCCAAGCAGTTGTTCGCCAGCTTGCGGGATAAGTTCCTGACCCTGCCGGACTACGTCCAGGTCCACCCGGCCCACGGGGCCGGCAGCGCCTGCGGCAAGGCACTCGGCGCCATCCCCTCCTCCACCGTCGGCTACGAGCGTCTTTACTCTTGGTGGGGCCCCTACCTCGCCACCAACGACGAGCAGGGCTTCATCGACGAACTCCTCGAGGGCCAGCCCGACGCCCACGCCTACTTCGGCCGGATGAAGCGCGAAAACCGTGTGGGCCCGGCCGTCATGGGCGAACGCGCTCCGCTACAGGAACTGAATCCCGAAAAGGTCGCGAAAGACCTCTCCGAGGACAAGGTCACCTTCATCGACACCCGCCCGAACAGCGAAGTCCACGAGGGCACCGTGGTCCGGTCCCTGAACGTTCCGGCCGCGAAGTCCGTGGCCAGCTACGGCGCCTGGGTGGTAAACCCGGAGACGGACAAGAACCCGCTGGTGCTCCTGGCCGCCGACCAGGAATCCGCGCAGGACATGTGGGACCACCTGGTCCGCGTGGGCATCGACAACGTTGCCGGCTACCTCACCAGCATCGACAGTCTGCCCACCTTCACACCCAAGCTCATCCAGCCCGAGGACCTCGCCGGCTTCGAGGCGGCCATGGTCCTGGACGTCCGCAACCGCACCGAGCACGCCGCCGGGCACATCCCTGGCTCACACCAGCTCAGTGGCGGCCGCGCCATGTGGCACCTCGACGAACTCCCGGCCGAGGGCACCATCGTGAGCTACTGCCAGTCCGGCGTACGGAACTCCGTGGCTGCCAGCGCCCTCCGCCGCGCCGGGTACGACGTCGTCGAACTCGACGGCAGCTACGCTGCCTGGAACGCCTTGCAGAACAGCGTTCCTGCTGTCTAAGCAGGCGTAGCGGTGCGAACACCAACTAAGTAAAACCAGGGTGCGGTGGTACGGCGCGTTCCATCCGTGCCACCGCACCCTGTTCAGCGACTCACCAACCAAGGAGAATCACATGTGCCGGGCAGTGAAATGCGAAAAATGCCACAAGACGACATGGGCCGGATGCGGCCAACACGTAGACGAAGTCCTGCGCGGAGTTCCCAGCTCCCAGCGCTGCCCCGGTCACGCGCGGGAGAGCCGGTCCGCGAGGGGCTTCTTCGCCAAACTCTTCGGGCGGTAGAGCTCCTTAGCCGCCCCGGAGATCGTCAGCTACGGCAGCCTGCGGCAGTACCAGCAGGTAGCCGGCCGGCATGTCGCTGCTCCAGCGTCGCGGCTCGCGGACCACGAACTGGGTCGCCAGCTGCTCGGGGGTGAGCAGGCTGTTGGGCGCGGGCGACGGACCCCATTGCCCGCTGCCGTGCGGGTAGAGCGGATCCTGGACGCGGACGCCGGTAACCGAGAACCCGGGGAACTGGCCCGGATCGCCGAGCGACTCGAACCCGCTCATCACCCACGCGTGGCGGCCGCTCCACATGACCAGCCCGACCGGCCGACCTGTGCCGGCGATGGCTCGCGCTGCGGTCTGCAGCGCGTCCTCGTAGCCGGCGATGCTGACGACGGCGTATGGACCCATCCCGGCCTCGGTCAGCACCTCCGCCCAACCGATCGGGTTGGCACCGTTGAACGAGTCGGATGACCGTGCCCGGGCCATCTCCCACAGTTCGTTCTGCTGGGCACGATCGGCCCACGTGCGGCTCCCGGTCTCGTCAGTGAGGTTGTGCGCCATCTGGATGCTCGCCGCAACACACCAGTCAAAGGTGTACTGCGGCACGAAGTCGCCCTCCTGATAGAGGTTTAGGGCGAACGCCTGGGGCGCCGCGGATGCCGTCGGCGCCGGGGTCGGCGTGGGGGCCGGAGCCCAGCGCGGGGTAGGGGTGACGTCGTCTGCGGCTGGCGAGGCCGAGGAGGTCACGGACGATCGATCCGTGGCGGCGTCGTCGAGGTCCACCACGGCAGTGCAGGCCGTGAGAAGGGACGCCAGGACAACGAGCCACGCCAGAAGACGGGCAGGGGCACCGGTCATAATCGAAAGTCTAGCGCGATGCGGCAGCCCAGTATCCCGCAGTCCATGCCGCGTTAAACGCCTACGGCGGGGCGTCCCAGCATGCGGCCGGCGCGCAGGACCAGGACGCGGCGGAAGCTGCGGTCCACTACGACGACGTCGGCACGCAGGCCCGCGCGGAGGCTTCCGATTTCGTGTTCCCGGCCGATGATGGCCGCCGGCACCGCAGTGGCTGACAGAACAGCGGCGGCCGGCTCCACCCCGGATTCAATGGTCCGCCGCACAACGTCCAGCATTGTGGCCGTCCCGCCGGCGAGCGTCCCGCCGGCGAGCGTGCCGTCGCTGAGCCGGGCCACGGCACCGCTGACGGAGACGGAGGCGGGGCCCAGCTCGTAGTCGCCGTCGGGCAGCCCGGTGGCGGCCATGGAGTCGGTCACCAGGACCACGTTGGCCGCGCCTACCAGCTCGAAGACCGTCCGGACCGTTTCGGGGTCCAGGTGCGCGCCGTCGGCGATGAGTTCGACGGCAATCGTGCCGGCCCTTGCCAGCCGGAGGCACGCGGCGACGGGTCCGGGGCTGCGGTGGTGCAGCGGCGGCATGCCGTTAAAGAGGTGTGTGACGGTGGGGCGCGATACGGTCCCCAGGCCGGAGGCCGCCAGCAGCTCCGCCGCCTCGGTGAGGGAGGCCGCCGTCGTCCGCGCATCCGCGTCAGTGTGGCCCAGCGACGGTGTGACGCCGTGCTCTCCGAGCGTGCGCACCACGGCGCCGGCACCGGGAAGTTCGGGCGCGTAGGTCATGGTCCGCAGGTGGCCGCCGGCCGCGGCCAGCAGCTCGCCCAGCATGGGGAGGTCCGGCTCGCGCAGGTACCGCGGATCCTGGGCGCCGCAGCGTGCATGGGAGAGGAACGGCCCTTCGGAGTGGATGCCCGCGATGAGTCCCTCGTCGGCGAGCTGCCGCAGGGTTGCCAGGCCACGCATCAGGTCCTCGCGGGACGCCGTAACCATGCTTGCCAGCAGCGTGGTGGTGCCGCTGCGGTGCAGGAAGTCCACGGCGGTCCTGGCAGCCTCGCTATCGCCGCTGGGGAAGTCGCCGCCCACGGCGCCGTGGCAGTGCAGGTCTACGAGGCCGGGCAGAATCATGCTGCCCGGCGGAAGGTTAAGTTCTTCAAGGCCCGGCAGCGATGCCTCGTCCAGGCCCCCACGGGGCCCCACATACGCGATCCGGCCGTCCGCGACGGCCACCACAGCGTCGGCCTGGGCCGATCCGTCGGTCAGGACCGTGCCGGCCAGCAGGTAGTTCCCGGCCTCGGCGCCGGCGGGCTGTGTTTGTTCCGGCTGTGTTTGTTCCGGCGGCGGGTTCACTTCAGGGCCTCGGCGAACCAGCCGGTGATGGTGGCCGGGTGCGTGATCGCGGTACCGACGACGACGGCGAACGCGCCGGCGTCGAGGCACTGCCGGGCCTGGGCGGGGGAGTGGAGGCGGCCTTCGGCGATGAGCGGCACGCCGAAGCCCGCGGCGGCGATCTGCTCCAGCAGTTCCAGGTCGGGGCCGTGCGTCTTGGGGCGCTCGCCGGAGTACCCGGAAAGCGTGGTGCCGATCAGGTCGGCCCCGGCCGCGACCGCAGCGGCAGCGTCGTCGAACGAGCCGCAGTCCGCCATGACCAGCGCGTGGGAATCCTGATGGATGCCCGCCACCGTCTGGGCCAGGGTCAGGCCGTCCGGACGCTCCCGCCGCGTGCCGTCGATCGCCACCACGTGTGCGCCCGCGTTGGCCACCGCCAAAGCGTGGCGGAGTGTGGGAGTGATGAAGACGCCGTCGTGCCCGTCCTTCCAAAGCCCGATCACCGGAACCTCCACCGCTGCCCGCGTGAACTGCACATCGGCCAGGCCTTGGACGCGGATAGCAGCGGCGCCGCCGATCACGGCGGAGGCGGCAAACTGCGCCGTGGTGCGCGGGTCCCGCATGGGCTCGCCCAAATACGCCTGGCAGGAGACGATGAGTTGCCCGCGCAGGGCTTCGAGGGCTTCGGGGGTCAGAATCACGGTCGGTTCCTCTGGAAGGTTGGCGGAGCGGGCTGACGATCGGGGTGGGGCAAGGTGGTCAGGCGGGGTGCTTTGGACGACGGAGTCAGGACGCAGTGGTGAGGACCAGCCGCGCGGCGCCCACCATTGCTGCGGCATTGCCGAGTTTAGCGGGCAGGACCGGGAGGCCGAGCAGGGCCGGCAGGAGTTCGGCGCGCAAGGCCCGTTCCATGGGGCGCCACCAGGGGGCGCCGGCGTCGGATAGCCCACCGGAAACCACCACTACCTCGGGGTCCAGGATATTCGCGAGACCGCCCACCGCCTGCCCTGCCGCGGCGGCGCCGAGGCCCACAGCTTTGATGGCCACGGCATCGCCGGAGCCGGCCCGGGCAAAGACTCCGCGGGCGTCCAGCACCGGCTCGTTGCCGCCCAGCCGCAGGTACGCCTCGCGGATGGCGGGCCCGGAGGCGACTGCCTCAACGTGCCCGGCGCCGCCGCAGACGCATGGCACGGGCAGGCCTTCGTGGAAAGCGTACGGGGAGGCGAAGTGGCCCACGTGTCCGCCCGCGTACCGGTGACCCAGGACCGGGTGCCCGGCCAGGACAAAACTGCCGCCGACGCCGGTGCCGAAGGCCACCAGGAGCGAACTGGTGGTTCCTGCGGCGGAACCCGTCCACGACTCGCCCAGGGCGTGCGCATGGACATCGTTCACAGCCTGTACAGCCTCCGGCGCCAGGCCGAGCCGGGCGGCCAACGCTGCGGTCAGCTTGGTCCCGGCCCACCCGAGAATGGCATCCGTAGC
Organism: Pseudarthrobacter sp. AB1; assembly: GCF_014926485.1. Classification (NCBI taxonomy): domain Bacteria; kingdom Bacillati; phylum Actinomycetota; class Actinomycetes; order Micrococcales; family Micrococcaceae; genus Pseudarthrobacter; species Pseudarthrobacter sp. AB1. Next base: position 109,471 of record NZ_PZKO01000022.1, on the reverse strand, counting down.
CGACACCACCACACCGCGTCCGGCATCGATGACCCCTGCCGAGCCAACCCCGACCCCCACCACGTTCAGGCCCTCTGCTTGAGCCCGGGACATGAGGGAAGAAATGAGCGCCGCAGTAGCGTCCAGGATCGCGTCGCTGCCATCCCGGTTCAGGGTAGGAATGGTCTCCGAAAACAAAACCTCCCCGTCCCCGGAAACAACCCCGGCAGCAGTCTTAGTACCCCCAAGGTCAACACCGATCGCGTACATCGTTCTCTACACCAGGCCGTTGCGTTCCAGGATGACGCGGATTGCCTTGGTCTCGTCCTCGTCCAGGGAGAGCATGGGGGCGCTCATGACGTTGGTCTTGATAACGCCCATGAGCTGCAGGGCGGTCTTGAAGGCGCCCAGGCCCGCGGCGTTGCCGGACATGCGGCCGGCCTTGGGGGTGTAGACGATCTCGAAGACGTCGGCCAGGCGGTCCTGTTCGGCTGCGGCCTGGGCCCAGTCGCCGGCCTGTGCTGCGTCGAAGAGGCGGCGGTAGCCGGCCGGGTCAACGTTGCCGAGGCCCGGAACAACACCCTGGGCGCCGCCCAGGAGGGCGCCGTCCACAACCACTTCGTGGCCGGTGAAGATGTCGAAGTTGGGGATGTCCTTGGCGGCCAGCAGCAGCTGGCGGAACGAGACGTCGTCGCCGGAGGAGTCCTTCACGCCGGCAATGACGCCCTCGCGGCCCAGCTCGACCAGAAGGTCGGTGGGCAGCTTGAAGTGGGTGCGCACCGGCACGTCGTAGGCGAAGACGGGGACGTCGACGGCGGCGGCGATGGAGCGGAAATGCGTGCCGTTCTCCTGGGCGTTGGAGATGGCGTAGTACAGGCTGGTGGCCACGATCGAGTCGGCTCCCAGCGCGATGACGCGCTTGGCTTCCTCAATGACGCGGTTGGTGGTCTGCTCTACGGCGCCCACGATGACCGGCACCTGGCCGGCGTTCACGCCTGCCACGGTCTGCACAACGAGGTCGCGCTCGCTGTTGGTCATGTGGGTGACCTCGCCGGAGGAACCCAATACAAACAGGCCGCTGACGCCGCCGTCGAGCAGGTGCTTGGTGACGTTTTCCAGCGACGGTACGTCGATGGCGCCATCGGCGGTGCGGGGGGTTACGACGGGCGGAATGACGCCCTGGAAACGGGAAGCGACGGTGGTCACGGTGTTCTCCAAATATTGATGGTTAGTCGAAAATTTCTGGCGGGAAGGCTAGATGTGGAGCAGGCTCGGGGCGGCGCCCAGGAGCTTCTTGGTGTAGTCGTTGGCCGGGCTGTCGAAGACCTGGGTCGCGGTGCCCTGCTCGACGATCTTGCCGAAGTACATAACGCAGATGCGGTCCGAGACGTAGCGGACGGTCTGGATGTCATGCGAGATGAAAACCATGCCGAGGTTCAGCTGGGTCTTCAGGTCCGAGAGCAGGTTCAGCACCTGGGCGCGGACGGAGACGTCAAGGGCCGACGTCGGCTCGTCCGCCACGATGATGTCCGGATCCAGCGCCAGGGCACGGGCAATCGCCACACGCTGGCGCTGGCCGCCGGAAACCTGCGACGGCGTGACTTCTGCCGCGGACTGCGGCAGGCCCACGAGGGCCAGCAGTTCCTTGACCTTCGCCGCACGGGATGCGGCGGTGCCGATGCCGTGGATCTGCAGCGGGTCGGTGAGGATGTCCTGGACGGTCATGCGCGGGTTCAGCGCCGTCGCGGGGTCCTGGAAGACCACGGACACGGAGCGGCCGAATTCCTTGCGCATCTGTGCGTTGCGCTTGATGGCGGGCTTGCCGTGGAACAGGACCTCGCCCGACGTCGGCGGCTGAAGTCCCACGAGCACGGACGCGAGCGTGGACTTACCGCAGCCGGACTCACCCACGATGCCCACGGTTTCGCCGCGGCTGATGGTGAAATCGACGCCGTCGACCGCTTTGACGATGTTCGGGCGGAAGAGCCCGCCGCCACGTGCGTGGTGGTAGACCTTGACGTCCTTGAGCTCGATGACCGGCTTAGAGCGTTGCTGTATTGAATGGCTCATTTTGCATCCTCCTTCAGGTGGCTCGCCCAATAGTGGTCCGCGTCCCCGCCGTTGGCGGCTCCCACCGACGTCAGGACCAGCTGCTGGTTGGGGTCGGCGTCGGACCGCAACGAACGCGGGGCGAAGCGGTCTCCCGGGGCGAAGTCCCGTGGGGACGGGACGGTGCCGGGGATCTGGTGCAGGCGCACGGCGTCGGCCTCGATGGAGAGGACAGCGCCGAGCAGGCCGCGGGTGTACTCATGCCTGGGGTTCTGCAGCAGCTCCGAAGCCTGTGCGGATTCCACCACCTGGCCGGCGTACATCACGGTGATGCGGTGGGCCAGGGATGCCACCAGGGCGAGGTCGTGGCTGACAAAGACCATGGCGAAGCCGAGCTGTTCGCGCAGTTCGTTGAGCAGGTCCACTACCTGTTTCTGGACCGTGACATCCAGTGCGGTGGTGGGCTCATCGGCAACCACGATCTTCGGCGAACGGGACAGGGCCATGGCGATCAGGACGCGCTGGCGCTGGCCGCCGGAGAGCTCGTGCGGGTAGCTGGCAAGCGTTCGGACCGGATCGAGCCTGACCAGTTCCAGCAGCTCGGTGGGGGTCTTGCGGCCGCCGCGCTTGGTCAGCTGCTCCATCTGGTCCTTGATCTTCATGGACGGGTTCAGGGAGCTCAGGGCGTCCTGGTAGACCATGGCGATCTGCTCGCCGCGCAGGCCTTCGTAGGCTTTGACGCTGCTGTGGCTGGTGGCCGGATCCAGCAGTTCCTTGCCGTCGAACTTGATGGACCCGGTGACCTGCGCGGTCTTGGGCAGCAAGCCCATGACCGCAAGGGACGTGATGGACTTGCCGCAACCGGATTCGCCCACCAGGCCCATGGTCTCGCCTTCGCGGACCGTAAAGGAGACGTTGTCCACAATCGCGGTGTCGCCGAAGCGGCCCGGGAAGCGGATGGACAGGTTCCTGACCTCGAGGACATTGCGCACTCCGGCCGGCACCTGGGGGAGTCGGTCGGTGCGCGTGGCCTCGATGGCGGAAAGCAGTTCCAGTTCCTTGTCCAGCAACAGGTGCGGGTTCGCCGCGGCCAGCATCGGATCGGAGAGGATGGCTGCCTCGTTGTAGTGCTCCTCGGTGAGGACGTCGCCGAAAGCGGCGCGCACGCCGTCGAGCTCGTGTTCTTCCACCACCGAAGGCTGGGCCACGGAAGTGCCGATCTGGGTGTCGACGCCGGCGCCCACCGCTGCGCCGGACACAACAGCCGATGCGCCGTCGTCGTCCTTTACTGCAGGTGCCTTGCGCAGTTTCGGGTTCACCATGGCGTCGGTGAGGCCCTCGGCGAGGATGTTCAGCGAGAGAACGGTGAGCAGGATGGTCACACCGGCAAAGGTGGTGGCCCACCAGCCGCCGGACAGGACCAGGTTGCGGCCGTAGGAGATCACGTTGCCCCACGACGGTGCGGGGTCCTGGACGCCGGCGCCGAGGAAGGACAGCGAGGCTTCGAGGATGATGGCGTCGGCCACCATCACCGTGGCGAACACCAGTACGGGGGCCGCGGTGTTGCGGACGATGTGCTTGAGCAGGATGTAGAAACGGCCTGCGCCGATCACGCGCTCGGCGCGGACGTAGTCTTCGCCGTACTGGGAGAGTACATTGGCGCGGACCACGCGGGCCAGCTGCGGGGTGTAGATGATGGCGATCGCGATGATGATGGTGGGAACCGAGTTGCCGAACGCGGCCAGCAGCACTGCGGCCAGGGCGATGCCCGGGAACGCCATCAGGATGTCCATCAGGCGCATGATCAGTTCGTTGATGGCCTTGCTGGACGTGGCGGCGAAGGAGCCCAGCAGGGCGCCTGCCAGGATGGCCAGGATGACGGCGCCGAGGCCGATCATGAGCGAGGACTGGGCGCCGAAGAGCAGGCGGGAGAAGATGTCGCGACCCAACCGGTCGGTGCCGAAGAAGTGCTCGGCGCCCGGCGGGGTAGCGGGGATGAAGGTCTCGAGCGGATCGTGCGGCGCGATGACGGGCGCGAACACGGCGGAGAGGACGATCATGATGAGGAAGAGGAGGGCGATGCGGGAGCCCCAAGGCAGGGCCTTGAAACGGATGCCCGGGGCACTCAGCCGTTCAGCAAGCTTGCTACGCATGAGCTATACCGTCCTGATTCTGGGGTTGATGAGCAGGTACAGGAGGTCCACCACGATGTTCACCAGAACGAAGGTGACCGAGATGGTGAGCACCACGCCCTGGACCAGGTTCACGTCCAGGTTGGTGATGCCGTTGAGGATCAGCTGGCCCATGCCGGGCAGGGCGAAGATCATTTCAATCACGACGGCGCCGCCGAGCAGGTAGCCCACGCGGAGTCCCAACACGGTCACCGGAGTCACCAGTGCGTTGCGCAGGACGTTCTTGGAGACCACTTCGCGGTAGGGGACACCGTTGCCGATGGCGGTGCGGACGTAGTCGCGGTCCAGCTCCTCCACCATCGAGGTGCGGACCACGCGGATCAGCGAGGCGGAGACCGGGATGCCGAGGGCCAGGGCCGGGAGGGCCATCGAGTTCAGCCAGCCGCCGAAGCCGGATTCCGGCGTCGCGATTCCCCCGGAGGGAAACAGGGGGCTGGCGCCGAGGGCGAACCACTGGATCAGGAGGATGCCGAGCCAGAACGACGGCGTGGCGATCGCGGCGATCGAGAAAACGCGGACCAGCTGGTCCTGCCATTTGTCGCGGTAGAGGGCGCCGAGGATGCCGAAGGTCAGGGACAGGACGATTGCGATCAGCACGCCCAGGAACGTCAGCTGCAGCGTCAGGGGGAACGCGGAGCCGATCATGGAGGCCACCGACTTTGCCGGCGGCGTGGTGACGCCGAGGTCCAGCTGCAGCAGCTTGCCGAGGAAGCTGAAGTACTGGATGACCAGCGGGTCGTCCAAGCCGTTTTCCTGGCGGTACTGCTGCTTCGCTTCTTCGCTGGCGCCGTCGCCGAGGGCGGAGCTTGCCTGGTCGCCGGGAGCGGCCTGCAGGACAAGGAAGACGAGCAAGGTGATGCCCAGGATCATCAATGGCAGTGCTGCGAGTCTGCGGCCAAGCAGACGCAATATCGTGACCAATTTGTTCTCCGGTTTGTTTGGTTGTGCCGCGGGGGCCGCGTCACGGGTGGTGCTTCTCAGCCCAGAGGGGCCATGGCCAGCGGGCCACAGCCCCTCTGCTGCGTCGAGTTGGTGATGCCGTCCCGGGAAGCCCCGGGTGCTGCGCTGGTTCTCAGCGCAGCTTAGGCGGTGCGTCCGACGTCGATGAACGACATACCGGTGGTGGGCAGCGGCTTGAAGCCGTTGAGCTTCTTGTCGTCCCAGGCGGAGGGCAGCTGGCGGTGGAAGATCGGGTACAGGGGAACTTCCTCGGAGACGAGGTCCACAATTTCGCCGGTGATCTTCTTGGCGTCTGCTGCGGCAGCCTGCGAGCCCTTGTTCATGAGCTCCTGCAGCTTGGCGCGTTCCGGGGCGGTCCAGTAGGCGCGCTTTTCCATCCAGGTGGCGCCCGAGTAGAACCAGCTCAGGAGCAGGTCCGCGTCGTTGCCGAAGACTGAGGGGTCGCCGGGGGCTGCGACAACTGAGTAGTCGCCGGTGCCGACGCGGTCCGTGTACAGGGCGCCGGACTGCAGGCTCTTGACGGAGACCTTGACGCCCGGGATCTTGTTCCAGGATTCGAGGATCAGCGGGGCAACGTCCTTGACCCAGGCGGTGTCCGTGGTGAGCAGCTCGAATTCGAGGCTCGTGACGCCGGCTTCCTTCAGCAGGTCTTCGGCCTTCGTGACGTCGTAGCCGTAGACGTTCTTGGCCTTGACGTAGTCCGGGTGGCCTTCCTGGAAATATGAGCTGGCCGCCTTGGCATTGCCGAACAGGGCCTTCTTAATGATGGCTTCCTTGTCCAGGCCGTAGTGCAGGGCCTGGCGGACCAGCTTGTTGTTGAACGGGGCCTTGTTGCAGTTGAACATCAGGAACATCAGGCCGAAGGACTGGACTGATTCAACCTTGACCTTGGACTTCAGGCCGTCGATGTCCAGGTAGGGGACGTCCTCGATGGCCTGGACACGGCCGGACTGGACGGCGGTGACGCGGGCAGCGGCGTCGGAGAGCAGGAGCCAGGTCATGCCCTTGGCCAGTGCCGGCTTGGGGCCGTTGTAGTCTGCGAACGCTTCGAAGACGATCTTGTCGTCCTTGGCGGCGGAGATGAGCTTGTAGGGGCCGGTGCCGACGGGCTTGGCGTCGAAGGCCTTGAGGTCCGTGGCCAGGGCCTTGGGGACAACCTTGACCACGGAGATGCGGGGCCCGAAGCCGGGGAAGGCGTACTTGAGGGTGAACTCAACCGTCTTGGCATCCAAGGGCTTGACGTCCTGGATGAACGGGATGAACTGCGAGAACAGGGACTTGTTCGCCGGGTCCATCACGCGGGTGAAGGAGAAGGCGACGTCTTCGGTGGTGACCGGGGTGCCGTCGTGGAACTTGGCGCCTTCGCGGATGGTCACCTGGTAGGTGGTGTCGTTGACCTTCTTGGGGTCCGACGCCGCCAGCGCGTTGTACGGCACGCGGGTGGCCGGGTGCAGTTCGATGAGGCCTTCGAAGATGTGCAGGTTGGCGGCCATCGGAGTGGCGCCTGAGGAGCTCAGCGGGTCGAAGCCGGTGGAAAGGGCATAGGAGATGCCCGCTTCGATGGTGAGGTCCTTGTTGACTGCCGCAGCGCTCGCGGAGTCGCCGGTGGTGGTAGCTGCCGGGCTGCCGCACGCGGCGACAGAGGCGGTGAATGCTGCAGCGGCGCCCATGGCACCGGTGAGCTTGAGGAAGTTCCGGCGGCTGGCGTCATTGACCAGCGGCAGGTTCTTGGTGATGTTGTTCATGAGGGCCTCGCCATTCCAGAAGGTTTATCGGATGTAGGACGTCCGAGCTCGTATGTCGACTGTAAGCGTCATCACAGGTTCACGTCAAGCGCCGATTCCCTCCGACGCTCTCTCACTTCCTGCGGGCTTCCCCCGGACGCTCTCTCACGTCCTGCGGGTTTTTGGCGGACGCTCTCTCACCCGGGCGCGATGACGCCGCCGGAGCCGGTGTCAAACCTGAAAGCACGACGGCGGCGCTCGGCAGTGCCGCCGCGCTCGCCGGTCATTTCAAATGCCACCTCGTAGGCCACCTCGGCGTAGCCGCGCGCCACATCGGCCGCGGTGACGGTGTAGCCGGGAGTGAAGTAGAGGGCTTCTTCCCCGGGGCCAAGGTCCGCGGCGGGGAAGGCGTCCGAGCCGGGACCGGACAGCCGGACCGAGGTTGCCGGCAGGGGGCCGTCATTGCGTGCCCGGCCCGTGAAGGCCAGGATGTCCCCGGCCTTGTAGCCGGGAATGATGGGGCCGTAGTTCAGGTCCTGTGCCTCCCGGGTGCCAATGACCTGCGCAGCTTCGGCCGAGTAGCCCTGTCCGATTTCCTTCCAGGTGTGCACGCCCCAGTCCTCGCCGCCGGACTGCATGACGTGGAACTCGCCGGCGTTTTGCCAGGCCTTCGGCCGGCCGGGCGTGATGGACCGCAGCTCCATGTCGAACACAAGGCCGTCGGCGTCGTTTGGCGCGCTTACCCCGCCGGCGGACCCGGGCGGAGTGACCCCGACGGGGCTCCCAGTGGCGGCGCTGCCGGAGCCGCCGGGAATGTGGGCGGTGAGCTGTGCGGTGAGTTGCAACGCAGGCACCGAGGCGAACACGATTTCCCGGTAGCCCTGGCGTTCGTAGAGGACGCCGACATTGCCGTCGGGGAGCCGGGTTGCCGTCGAATAGGCCGAGCTTCCCGGGCAGAGGATCAGCTTGGCGGGCCAGCTGCGCCCGTTGTCGGCGGACAGGCTGATCACCGTGTTCCGCCGCAGCGCGGTGTCCTGGTTGTTGGTTGCCAGTAGCCATGTATCCGTGGCCTCGTCGGCGAATGTAGTCAGGGACGGCAGGCCGTCGAAGCGGACCAGGGAGCCGTTGTCACCCGGGTCGGGGAGGTCCTCGACGGGACGCAGGGCGCTCCACGTGGCCCCGCCGTCGTCCGATATTGCGGCAAGGCGGCGCGGCGTGCCGCGGCTGTGCAGCAGGAGCCGGCCATCCTGGAGGGCGGCAACCTTGTTCTCGTTGGGGGCATGGCCGTGCGTCCTGGCGGCGATGAGCTCCCCGAGTGTCCAGGTGTCGCCGTGGTCGTCGCTGTACGCCGAGGCGGCCATGATCTCGCCGCCGGCCAGGACCACAAACTGCTGCACCAGCCGGCCGCGGTGAGGGCCGGTGTGGATCTGGATGCCCTGCCCGGCCGCGGCGAAGATTCCGGTGATGTCCGGCTCGCCCGTACTTGGCCCACGCGTGTGAACCGGCGGGCGGAGCTTGAGCTGGGCGGTGATCCTGCGGTGCTGCCAGGTCAGGCCGTCGTCGTCCGAGTAGCTGAGATCGCAGTGCTGCACATCGTCGTCGGGCTCCAGCCCGGCTGTCGCTTCGAAGAACCCGGCGTGCGTTCCGGCGGCGTGGAACATAAAAATCCGGCCGGTCTCAGCGTCCACCAGGAGGCTCGGATCGCCGTAGCCGTTGAGGCCGCTGCCCGTCCTTACTACCTGCTGTTTGCCCCACGTCCTGCCGTTGTCCGTGCTGCGGCGGAGCAGGAGGTCAATCGGGTTGGGCAGGTCATCGAGGTTGGGGCGGCCGTCGTAGGCGGCCAGCAGGGTGCCCTGCCGCGAAACGGCGAGGGCGGGGATCCTGTATTGCCGGTAGCCGCCGGTGCCGCGGACCGCCAGGACGTGTTCGACGTCCGGTATGGCAGCCATCATTGGCTGGGGGACATGGGATGTCATATCTCCATGGTAAGGGACACGTAACACGCCTGTGTAGGCGGGCGCATGTCTGGCAGAGTTATGACCATGCTCACAGTTATCGGCGAAGGCCTTGTTGACGTTGTCCAGCGCGCTTCCGGAATCGAAGCCCACGTGGGCGGCAGCCCCCTTAACGTCGCGGTGGGTCTGGCCCGCCTCGACCATGCCGTGCAGTTCGTCGGCCGCTACGGCCGCGACGCCTACGGGGATTCGGTGGCAGCGCACCTGCGCTCCAGCTCCGTTATGCTGCCGCTGGGCCCCGATGAGCTGCCTACCAGCGTGGCTACCGCCGTAATTGACGACGACGGCGCCGCCACCTACACGTTCGACCTCGTCTGGGAGCTTCCCGGGCTGGCGGACCGCCTCGCTTATATGCTGCAGGGAACCACCCTGCTGCACACCGGCTCCATCGCCACGATGCTGGCGCCGGGCGCCGCGGCGGTGCTTGCCGCCGTCGAGCACGCCCACCCCGCCGCCACGATCAGTTTCGATCCCAACTGCCGGCCCAGCATCATCATCGACGTGGATTATGCACGGACGCAGACCGAGAAGTTCGTCACGCTCTCGGACGTGGTCAAGGCCTCGGATGAGGACCTGGAGTGGCTGTACCCGGGGGTGGACGTGCTTGAATCGGCGCGCCGCTGGCTGTCGCTGGGCGGGTCCGAAGGGCCGGCCATTGTGGTTGTCACCCGCGGCGCGGCCGGACCATGGGGCATTACGGCTGCCGGTGAAGCCGCGATCGACGCGCCCCGCGTGGAAGTGGCCGACACCGTAGGCGCCGGTGATTCCTTCATGGCCGCCCTGCTCTCCGGGATCGTGGACCGGGGCCTGGACGGTGCGCAGAACCGGAAGGACCTGCGCGAACTTCCGGCCGAGGGCCTGGCGGAACTTCTGGCGCACGCAGCCCGCGCGGCGGCCGTTACTGTTTCCCGCCCGGGCGCCAACCCGCCCACGCGTGCCGAACTGAACGAGGTTCCGGCGGAATAGGAGGTTCCGCCACATCGACTGCTTTTTGCCGCCGGCCGTGGCGACCTTCGCATCGTTCGCCCCACGTAGACTGGCAGGATGCGGCTGGTAGCAAGTGATATTGACGGAACGATTCTTGGGCACGACGGAAAGATCAGCGACCGCACCGTCCGGGCCTTCCACGCCTGCAGGGACGCAGGCATCGAGCTCGTTTTTGTCACCGGCCGCCCGCCGCGCTGGCTGCACCCGCTGGAGGAACAGCTGGGCCACACCGGCACGGTCATCTGTTCCAACGGCGCCGTGGTGTGGGACCTCGAAGCGGACCGGCTGGTTTCCGCCCGGACGCTGGGCATGGATGCGGTGCTGGAACTGCGGCGGATCATCAAGGAACTGCGCCCGGCCGCGCTCTTCGCCGCGGAAACCCTGACCGGATTCCATCTGGAGCCCGGTTTCATCGAGAACGGTTCGAGCGAGCTGCTGGCAGAATTTAACCCCGCCCCGCTGGCCGAAACGCTCACCTCGGACGACGCCGTCGTGAAGTTTCTGGCGATTGTCAGGGATGGCACCGCAGACGACTTCCTGGCAGCCGTGCGGCCCGCCGTCGCCCATCTCGCGTCCGCCACGCACTCCGCACCGACCGTGGCGATGCTTGAACTGTCTCTTCCCGGCGTCAACAAAGCCGTCACCCTCGCCGAATACGCCAAGGCGCTGTCCATTGATGCCGCCGACGTCGTGGCGTTCGGGGACATGCCCAACGACGTCGAAATGTTGCGTTGGGCGGGCCACGGGTACGCCATGGCCAGCGGCCATCCGGACGCCATCATCGCCGCCGGGCAGCAGGCACCGCACTTTGACGACGACGGCGTGGCCCAGATCCTCGAAGCCAGGCTCGCGGCGCTGGGGGTAAAGCTCTCCTGACCCCGGCTTCCGGGCCGGGAATTCACAGGAGCCGCTCACCTCGCGTTCACCTTTGCCATTTACCGTGGGTTACGGATAAACATCCGCAGCTGAAGGGGTAGTCATGGCAAGAAACGGCAACCAACGCGCGGCCGAGGCGCCGTTGCGCCCGGCAGAGCCGGCTGCGCACTGGAAGGCACTGAAAGAGGGTGACCGCGTCCGCGTCCGCCTCACCCCGGGATACGAAACCGGCGGGTTCGTGGATGCCATCACGTGGGACCACACCGCTGTGTGGGTGGACCTCGACGACGGCCACGGCCGCACGCTGCTGCACTGCAGCGACGGCGTGGAGATTGTGCCGCAGGACGCATAGCCCGGCGGCTCCGGTACGCTCGCAAACGTGACTCAGTCGTTTTTTGATGCTTCCGACGGTGCTGGCCGTCCCCCGTGTCCCATCGCCCTGGCCCACCGCGGATTCTCGCGGGAAGGGCTGGAGAACTCGATGGCCGCGTTCCGGGCCGCCGCCGAACTTGGCTATGAGTACCTTGAGACGGATGTGCACACCACCTCCGACGGCGTGCTGCTGCTCTTCCACGACGACACCCTGGACCGGGTCACAGACGGCCGGGGCCGGATTTCGGAGCTGACCGCCGCTGAGGTTTCCACCGCGCGGATCGGCGGGCTCGAGCCCGTGCCGCTGTTCGACGACATGCTGAGCGCCTTCCCGGCTGCCCGGCTGAACCTCGACGTCAAAGACTGGAAGTCGGTGCAAAGCCTGGCTGCCGGCATCGAACGGCACGGCGCCCATGACCGGGTCCTGGTGGCCAGTTTCTCAGACCGCAGACGCCGGGCGGTGCTGAAACTGCTGAGCCGTCCGGTGGCTTCCTCGGCAGGGATGGTGACGAACGCGCTGTTTGTCCTGCTGGGCCCGGTGCTTCCGGCTGCCTGGCTGCGCCTGGCGCTGCGGGGACCGTTGAGCGATGTCCAGGCCCTGCAGGTTCCGGTCCGCTACGGGGCGGTCCGCGTGGTGACGGCTGCCTATGTGCGGCGGGCGCACGCCCTGGGCCTGGTGGTCCATGTGTGGACCATCAACCACCCGGCTGAGATGCACCGGTTACTTGACCTGGGCGTGGACGGGATCGTGACGGACCGCGCGGATCTCCTGAAGCAGGTCTTGCGGGAACGCGGCCAGTGGCCCGGCGGCTGACCGGTTCCAGGGAGTCTGCGCCGGGTGCACTGCGCAGGACTGCGGTGCATTTCCGCGCAGTCAGGAGCCGCCGGGACCTTGGATGGCGTGGTTGGCAGCGAGGCGGCGGAGCCCATCGGGGTCCAGTGGCGTATTCCACGCCGCCCAGTCCTTCGGCCGCACGGAGGGCCGCCCCAGCAGGAAGCCCTGGCCGGCGCTGAAACCCAACTCCGTAAGGACATTCAGTTCCTCGGTGGTTTCGACTCCTTCTGCCACCAAAACGCTGCCTATCTGCTCCGCGAAGTCCACCAGGCACGCGGCCAGGGCGTGCTGGGAGGTGTCCGTGTCCACGCCGCTGATCACATTCCGGCCCAGCTTGATGAAGTCAGGCCGCAGATGGAGCATTCGGCTCAGGGCGCCCGCGGTGGGGTGCGAATCATCGATTGCAAGGCGCAGCCCCCGTTCACGGAGCGGCGTAATTGCGGAAATGAAATGCGAGTATTCCTCGTCCGGAATTTCGTCCGTTAATTCGAGCACAATTCGGTCTATTGGCAGCTCGATGTGTTCAAACAATTCGGGGAGCCGGGGATCCAGGCATGATATTGGGGAGATGTTCAGGGAGACGTAGAGGTGCGCGGGGAGTTTCGCTGCAGCTGCGGCTGCGGACGCGAGGGCCGAGAATTCCAGATTGGCGCCCAGGCCAACGGCGGCCGCCTCGGCGAACCAGATTTCCGCGCCTGCGCCGTCGTCGCTGACAAAGCGTGACAACGCCTCTACACCCATTACGGTTCTGGATTCGAGGCCGTAGATCGGTTGGAATGCGGTCATCAGCATCTGGTTTTCCAGCAGCGAGCTGATTCGCGACAGGCTGCGGAGCGAATCCAGCCGCTCGGCCAGTTGGGGCGGCATGGCACTGAGGGGCTGCGGGAAACGGGCAGTGTCCGGAGCGCCGGCTTCTTCGCCGTCCTGTTGTTGGCGCTCCAGAAGATACTCCAGCAGGGCCCGTTCCGGCGCGCCTGGATTTTCTCCCAAGCGGTCGCTAAGGCGCTGACGTATTGCCGCCCCGGCAGGATCAGAATCCCCGAGGACCCCAGCAATAACTCCCCAAGCTTGTATCCGAACCGTCATTAGCAACGCCCCCAGTTGACGAAGTAATGGCTCCTTGGCCTCTTTATTTTCAAATTTCCAGATACCTTCGGAATGCTCTACTTCTGATTAAAGCCGATCTTCCTGACCGCGAAGAATCGGATGCTGCCTCTTGATCGTATATCGGGATGATCGAAAAGCGCAGCCCAAAATCGATCAACCTCTATTACTCTCGGATGAAGTTTCCGCCAACAGCGCAGGAAGCTCTTCGGGCGGGACGGGCTTGCTGAAGAAATATCCCTGTGCGCTGAGGCACCCGAGGTTCCTGAGGTGCTCGGCCTGGTCCGCTGTTTCCACGCCCTCCCACACGGCTTCGAGCCCGCAGGCGCGCACCAGTTGAAGGACGGCGGCCACCAGTGCAGGCTGGCTGGGGTCCGTGCCCAGTCCCTCAATCAGGGACCGGTCCACTTTGACCCGGTCCACTGGGAGCCGGCGCAGGTAGCTGATGGAGGAATACCCGGTACCGAAGTCGTCAATTTCGATTCCGACGCCCAGTCCGCGCAGCCCGCCAAGGGAGTACCGGTCCAGTTCGTTGCCCCTGACGATGGCCGCTTCCGTCAGCTCCAGGACAACCTGCTCTGGGCGGACGCCCGTCTGCTTGAGCACGGCGCGGACGTCCTCGATGAACTGCAGGCTCTGCAGATCAGTTGCGGAGATGTTGATCCGGACGGAAAAGCTGCTGTCCACCAGTTCGGCATCAATCCAGCGGCGTAGCTGGCCGACAGCTGTGCTGAGCACCCACAGGCCCAGCTCGGAGATCAGTCCCGCATCTTCTGCCAGCGGGATGAACTCGTCGGGCATGATGCGGCCGCGGGTGGGGTGGTCCCAACGGATCAAGGCCTCCACGCCTTCGATGCGGCCAGTGCCCAGTTCAATCACGGGCTGGTAGTGCAGCATCAGGCCCTGGCCCTTGATGGCGGTCCGGAGGTCCTCCAGCAACTGGCTGCGGAGCTTGCGGATGAGCAGGAGCCCGGGTTCGAAGACGTGGAGCCGGTTCTGCCCCTCGGCTTTGGAGGCGTACATGGCCACATCGGCCTCCATCAGCAGGTCCTCGGCCCGCCGCCCGGACGCCCCGACGCTGAGTCCAACGCTCGCCCCGCAGCGGACCGTCCGGTCAGGAAGGTCAATGGGTTCCTTAATGGCCGCCAGGATGCGCTGGCCTACGACGGCGGCCTGGTCGGCGCCCGTGGCCGGCATAACGATGGCGAACTCGTCCCCGCCCAGCCGGGCTACAACGTCGTTGGTCCGGACGGCGCGGCGGATGCGTTGTCCCACGGTAACCAGTACCTGATCCCCGGCAGAGTGGCCGAGGGTGTCGTTGATGGATTTGAAGGCGTCAAGGTCAAGGAGGAGGATAACGGGCTGGCTGAGGGCATCGCCGTCGTGGTCCTGGGCGGACTTCAGTGCAGCCAGAAGCGCCGAGCGGTTGGCAAGGCCGGTGAGGGGGTCCTGCATGGCCATCTTCTGCATCTCGCGGTGGGCTTCGTGCAGCAGTTGCGTGCGGACCTCAACACGCTGCTCAAGCTCTTCGTAAATGATCTGGAGGTCCTCGGCCAGGAGGTTGGTGCCCATGATGATGGCGTCGAGCTCGTCCCGGGCCGGCGAAACGTCTATCCGCGACTGGAGGTCTCCGGAGGCGAGCCGGACGATGCCATCGAGCAGCTGGGAGAGCCTGGGGTCATCGTCAGCGAACATCTGGTGCCTCCTTCCCGCGTTCAGATTTCCTGGGGCCCGTGGGCTCCTAGGGGGAGGCTTACGGTGACAGTGGTGCCAACACCCAGCTCCGAGGTTACGCCAATGCGGCCGCCGTGGCGCTGGACGATGTCCTGGGTGATGGCGAGCCCCAGTCCGGTACCTGGAACCGCCCCGGACATCGCGTTCGAGGCGCGGTAAAAACGTGTGAAAACGTGGGCTATCTCGTCACTGGATATCCCCATCCCGGTGTCCGAGACGCTGACCGTCGCCCAGCGCGTGCCGGCTGCATCTTCCCGCGTCAGACTGACGACGTCGATTTGTCCTCCGCCGGGGGTGAACTTGATGGCGTTGGAGACCAGATTCGTAAAAACCTGCTGCAGCTGCACTTCGTCTGCCAGGATTTCCAGATCGTCTGGGGCCATCGACGTGGCAATGGCGACATTCTGCACTTTCGCGAGCGGCCTCAGCGCAGCGGTGACGATCTCGAGTGTCCGCGCCAGCCGGACGGGGGTCAGGTGCAGCGGACTTTGCTCGTGCCCGTTGCGGGAGACGCTGAGCATGTCCTCGATCAGCAGCCGCAGCCGTTCGGTGTTTCTTACAACGATGTCCAACATTTGGTGGACCTCGCTGGACACGGGATCGGACGTGTTCTCCTGGATCATGTCCAGGTAGGCCATGATCGATGTCAGCGGCGTGCGGAGCTCATGGTTGACGGTGGCCAGGAAGTCGGTCTTGGCTTTGTCCAGCTGCTGGAGTTGCTTGACTACCTGCTGCTGGCTGGTGATCAGGTGGCTTTGGATCAGGCCGTGGACGGTATTGCCGGCAACGTGCTGGATCAGTGCCAGCTCGGCCCGCGACCATTCCCTGGGGGAGTCCAGCTGGGCGATCCAGATAATTCCCAGCGACGAGCTGCCGTCCCCCATCGGGACGGCTACGGACGCGGCGGCGCGCAGTTGCGCGAGCTCGGCCGGCAGCCGGACATCGCCGGCGCCGTGCGGTGCGAACGCCCCGTCCGCCGTGAGGGCCTCAGCCCGCGCCCACAGTACGTCAGCGGTCCTGCGCACCGGGCCTTCATCCGTGCACAATCCGTCGGGCAGCGGGGCCAGACCGGGCCGGTGCCACTGGGCGGTAATGGGTGGCACCTTGTCGTCGTCGAACGTGGTCAGCCAGACCCGGTCCGCGCCGAAAGTCTCACCGAACCCCCGGACCACAATATCGGCGATCTGTTGCGGATGGTTGGTTCCGCGGACCGCCGCGGATACCTGCCGCAGCCTTTCGCGTAACGTCTCCGCTTCCTGCCGGGCTTCATTCCGGCGGGAGACCAGGTTGATCAGGGCAGTGGCACGGTGGACGAGTTCCTTGGCAGCGGGCGGTTTGGCGATGCTGTCCCGTACGCCGGCATGCTCCACCGCTTTGACTTCGGCCGGGCTGTCGAGATCAACGAGAACCAGCACAGGGGCGGTCGCGTCGACGTCGGAGAGCGAACTGTCAAGGACCAGGACGGAGGGCTCGCGCTGTTCCAGAAGGGCCGAAAGGCCGGTGGCGTTGTCCACAGCGCTGACCGTGAAGCCCGCCGCCTCGAGTGCCGCCGCGCTGGATTCCCGGCGCCCGGCGTCGGGATCCGCAACCACTGCCAGGTATGGCACGGTTGCGACGTGTGGTGTCTTCCCTGGCAACCTGCCTCCTTCGCCCCTGAGTAAGCACATGATTGCTCTTGACTGAGTACATTGTAGGGTGACGGAGCATCCCTGCTCCCATAAGTGTGTGCGGAAGGTAGTCGTGACGAGTCAGCCTGCAGAAGAGGCCAAAGCGGACCTGGCGCTGGACGAACTGGGTGTCGTCCAGCTCAAATGGCCGCAGGGTGTGTCCATCACGGAGTCGGACGCAGAGGCCGCCATGCGGAACGTCAACGACCTTTGCGGGGCCGGCCGCCATCCCATGCTGGTGGACATGGCCACCACGGCCCAGGTGAGCAGGGGAGCCCGTGCCGTTTTTGGCCGCCCCTGCCAGGCCTCCCGCATTGCGCTGCTCGGGGCGTCGCCGGTTGATAAAGTGCTGGCCAACTTCATCCTGGGCATCAACAAACTGCCCTGCCCCACCCGGTTCTTTACGTCCCGCGACGACGCCATGGCCTGGTTGTTGAAGGAACCCGCGGCCACAAGCTGAGCGGAACAGCCCGCAAACGGCTGCGGCGCGTTCTGGGTCCTATATTTGTCCTATGCCATCCCGCGCGAAAAAGGTGCTCTCCGCCTTGCGGCAGTACTTGATCCTGCCCAAGCTGATCAGACTGTCCATCTCTGCACCGAAAAACAGGACCGTGGCCTGGGACAGGTATTGGGCCGGAATCGCGAGGACGGGCGCCCGGAGTGACGTGCTGTGGGATTCCGGCACCGACCATGAGCTGCTGGGCTACGGGGACGTCCTGCGGCGGCACTTCGATCCAGGCCTTCCCGTGGTGGATGTGGGGTGCGGACATGGCGCATTCAGCCGCGCCCTGACGGCGTTTTCACCGAAGGTCCTGGGCGTTGACGTGTCCGCGCACGCGGTGGCCCGTGCCCGTGACGAATCGGCAGGAGTTGACGGTGTCAGCTACCTGGCCTGTGACATGACCGAGCCGGGAGCCGGCGCGAGTCTGGTGGAATCCACGGATGCCAACGTCTTTGTCCGTGGCGTCCTTCACGTCCTCGCGCCGGCCGAACAGGCCGCGCTGATGGAAAATCTGCGGCAGCTCGTAGGTGCCCGCGGCACAGTCTTCCTGGCGGAGACGAATTTCCAGGGCAACCCGGTGGAGTACGTCGCGCACCTGGGGGCGTCACTGCGCAGCATCCCGGCCCCGTTGGAGCTGGCCATCCGGAAACTGCCCATGCCGGGCCGCTTCGGACCGGAGGAGCTGGCCAGCGTGATGCCGAAGGACCGGTGGACGCTGGTGGAAGACGGTGCCGCAAGCATCGAGACCAACCCGCTGATCGACGAGGCGGGGAACAGCAGGATACCGGGCTATTTTGCGGTGCTCAAGCCCAAAAGTTCCGACGCCGGCCGGCCGGGTTCGTCCTGGGCTGTCCGCATACCGGATTAGGCAAGCGCTTTCCCGGAAGCGGCTGGCATGATGGACGGCATGCGCATTCTCATCGCTCCGGACAAGTTCAAGGGCTCGCTCACCGCCGCGGAGGCCGCCGCCGCCATCGCCGAAGGTGCGCTGCGCGTATACCCGGACGCCGTCGCCAACCAGTTTCCGATCGCCGACGGCGGCGAGGGCACCCTGGAGGCTGCCGTTTCGGCAGGCTACGAGGAGCGGCTCAACGCCGTTGTGGGCCCCATTCTTGCCCCCGTCGGCGCTGCCTGGGCCATCCGGAAGAACGCCGACGGCGGGGCTACCGCCGTCATCGAAACAGCCCAGGCCTCGGGCCTGGCTGAGATGGAACCCACCCCGGCCAACGCCTTGCGGGCCCACAGCTACGGCTGCGGGCAGCTGATCGCGGCGGCGCTCGACGCCGGAGCAACCGAGATTGTGTTGGGGCTGGGCGGATCGGCCATGACGGACGGCGGCAGCGGCGCCCTGCGTGCGCTGGGCCTCAAGCCGCTGGATGCCGCCGGCAACGTTGTTCCGTTGGGCGGCGGATCACTGGCCGACGTTGCAGCCCTCGATACCTCCGGGCTGGACCCGCGATTGTCCGCAGCCTCCTTCAGGATCGCCGTGGACGTCCAGAATCCGCTGTATGGCGCCACCGGCGCGGCCCACGTCTTCGGCGCCCAGAAGGGTGCCGACGGCGAGGCAGTTGAACAGCTCGACGCCGGTCTCCGCAACTGGGCGTCCGTACTCCGGGGGGCCACTGGCCGGGACGTTAACATTCCGGGAGCCGGGGCAGCGGGCGGCTTCCCGGCGTCGTTCCTTGCCTTCACCAACGCCCGGCTGGAAGGAGGGTTCGCGCTCGTCGCAGGGCTCACCGGACTCGCAGGTCAACTGGACAACGCTGACCTGGTGATCACCGGGGAGGGTTCCCTGGACTCGCAGTCGCTGACAGGCAAGGCCCCCATCGCCCTCGCGGACGCAGCCCGGGACCGAGGGATTCCAGTGATCGTGGTGGCGGGGCGGATACTGGTCACACCCGAGGACCTGGCAGGGCACGGCGTGGTCGCCGCAGCGCAACTGCTGGATGTTGCGGCCAGCCCGGAAGACGCCGTCGCCAACGCCGCAAGATACCTGGCCTGGGCCACCAGCCAGGTCCTCGAAGGCGCCTGAAGCCAGGGCCCCGAGGCCCGGTCCTTACTGCGGCTCTTTGGGCCCCGATGCTTAGGCTCCGGTTTCGTCACGCACCGTGATCCCCGGCGATTTGCCGGCTTGGCGGCCTGCTACCGTCCCGCTGCGCGTTTGTTGAGCCGCAGCGGGACGTAGATCAGCAGCACCAGGAGGACGGACAGCAGGATTCCGCCAGCGGTCAGGCCGGCGGTGCGGCCGCCCGTTACATCAAAGACCAGTGTGGCTGTCCCGACACTGAGCATCCCCACGCCGGCCAGGGCGAACTTGGTGATGGTGTCGGCGCTGGAGACCAGGGTTTCCTTGAGCCGTTGGCGGAAGAGCCTGCGGTGGACGCTGACCGGAAGCAGGATGAAGGCAGTGGTCAGCGTCGCGACCACTACGTTGACGAGATAAAGGCCCACCTGAAAAGCGTCCAGGCTCTCGAACCGGTTCTGGAAGGGCAGGGTCAGGAGGAAGCCCGCCAGGATTTGGACCCCGGTTTGCAGCACCCTGAGTTCCTGCAGCAGCTCAGCCCAGTTGCGGTCCAGCTGTTCCTCACGGGTTTCATTCCTCCCGGAGCTTCCGGTGAAGTCCTCAACTTCAGCCATGCTATTCCTCGCTCCCGGGGCATATCCGCGTGATCCAAAGCTAGGCCGGAGTTGCGCCAAAATCAACGTTTGATAAGTTTACTTATTATTTGCTCCGGATGGTGGACTTGCTCCTCCGTGCGGGATAGTTTCGAAGGGCCAGCGCAGGCAGGAGCCATTCGAAAACCGATCCAATGAAGAGGTGGACTATGAGCGAAACGCAGAAACGGACAGACCCGCCCACCGACCCCCGGTACGGCTTTCATTCCGGGCCCTTCCCGAAGCAGGAACAGAAGCAGCCGGGCCTGACTGCGCCCATGGACCCGAAGCCGGACCACGGCGAACTTAGCTACGAGGGGAGCGGTGCGCTGCGGGGTAAGGCTGCGCTCATCACCGGCGGCGACTCAGGAATCGGCAAGGCAGCGGCCATCGCGTTCGCCCGCGAGGGGGCAGACGTCGCAATTTCCTACCTTCCGGAAGAAGAGGAAGATGCCCAGGACACGGCCGACTGGATCCGCAAAGCGGGCCAGCGCGCGCTGCTGTTGGCCGGGGACGGCCGGGAAGAGGCCTTCAGCACCCGGATCGTCACTGATGCCGTGGCAGAATTCGGCGGCCTGGATGTGGTGGTGCTCAACGCTGCCTACCAGAAGAACCGCGAGAGTTTCGAGTCCCTGCCGACCGAGGAATTCGACCGCGTGCTCAAGACCAATCTGTATTCCCTGATCTGGACGGCCCGGGCCGCGGTTCCGCACCTGAAGGCCGGCTCGTCGATCATCACTACGGCTTCGATCCAGGCTTTCAACCCGTCGCCGGGGCTGATCGACTACGCCATGACCAAGGCAGCGCAGGTTGCCTTCACCAAGGCGTTGGCCCAGGAACTCGGGCCAAAGGGGATCCGCGTCAACGCTGTGGCCCCCGGCCCCATCTGGACCCCGCTGATCCCGGCCACGGAGTGGCCGGACAAGCTGCCCGCCTTCGGGCAGGATACGCCGTTGCAGCGGGCGGGTCAGCCGGCAGAACTCGCCGCGGCTTATGTGCTGCTCGCGTCCGATCAGGGGTCCTACATCTCCGGAGCAGTGCTGCCGGTGACGGGCGGCAAGGGCCTCTAACGAAGTTTGCACGTCAGATTCACATCCACTACAGGAGGAACCATGAGTCAGGACAACCAGCGCACGGAACCCGTCGAGGAAGTGGGCGGCTACGGCACGCCGACGGCGGAACAGGAGGCGGGCGGGGCGGACAGCAAGCAGTATGCCCAGCCCCGCGACGAAGAGGATTTTGATGCCGCCGGGCTCAATCAGAACAGCCCTGACGGTGAAACATTCGCCACCGGCACACCCAATCTCAGCCACCTCGATGAGGAAGACAAAGACAGCGCCGGCGAGCCGGGTGCCGGCCGATTCGGCGGCACTGATGACCAGCACCACGCCGAAAGCGACACCAATGATCCCGGGTTCGAGCCGGGAGAACCGCCCGTCCCGCGCGACGCCGACGTTCCCTCCGCCGAGGCCGAGATCAACGAGTCCAACGCCGACGCGCAGGGCACTGAATCCTTCTCGTCGGAATCGGGACAGGAGGCTGCCGGCCTGCCGGACGGCAGCGGAACCGACCTGCCCAAGGACAAATCACCGAACGATGACGAAGAGGAGAGTTTCGACGCCGGGTAGCCGGTGTTCTCCGCCGGGACTGCGGGTTTTGTGTGGGTGGGTCTTGCCCGCGGAGCGGTCACCGGACGTATCCTAGAAACAGGTTTTGCAGTGGGCCACGCGTTTCGAGCCTAGGCGTGGAACATGGCCGCGGAGACACAAGGGGAGCCGGGCCGGGAATCGCTTCCGGATCCCCAGGAGATGGTGTTCGACAGCACGGATGTCGAAGACTTCCTTGTGGCGGTTACCCGCGAGTTCATGCGCGACATCGATGGCGATTCCCGTGGTATCAGCTGGGCCGTCACCTTCTTCCGCTCCGGATCGGCCCGGACCGCAGCCGCGGGGAACGCCGCCGCGCGCGCCGCGGACGAAGAGCAGTGCTCGTTTGCGGACGGACCAGTGCTGGAAGCTGTTCGTGCGGGTGATTTTGTGCATCTGGCCGACGTCGCCCGCGACCGGCGTTGGCCGGGCTATGCCAGTGCTGCCGCTGACCACGGCGTCAGGTCGCTGCTGTCCACGACGGTTGTTGCAGCTGCCGAATGGAGTGCAGCACTGAGCCTCTACGCGTCCACTCCCCATGCCTTCACCAGCGAGGACATCATCAGGACGCGCAGGTATGCGCGTCAAGTGGCCCGGTCGCTGCGGATGGTGGTGTGTGTGGCGGAGCGGGCCGCAGCCGGCGCTCAGCTGGCGGTAGCCCAAAGCTCAACGGTGCTTATGGACCTGGCTGTGAGCACGCTTGAATCCGATTACGGGCTCGGCCATGATGCGGCCCTGCAGTACCTCCGGACCGTCGCACGGCACACCCGCCACGGGCTTCGCGAGACAGCTCTGAATATTGTGGCTGCCTCGCGCTCCGACCAGGCAGGTCGCGGCCGTGACAACGCCTCCGTCCTGGGACTCGCTGACCTCGAAACACCCGCGCTCCGCCAGGGCCACTACAAAACAGGGAGTACGGCATGAACGTCTGGAAGCAAGACATTGCAGCCGCGAGGGCCGCTCCGGACCCGGCGCCCCACCCGTGGCACCGGCTGGTTGCGTTGGGCGACTCCTTCACTGAGGGCATCGGTGACCCCGAGCCGCGCAGCGAGGGTGGCTTGCGCGGCTGGGCAGACCGCGTGGCCGAGGAACTCAGTGCGGACCAGCCCGATTTCGCCTACGCCAACCTGGCCGTACGGGGCCTGCTGGTACAGCAGATTTTAGACCAGCAGCTCGCTCCGGCGCTGGCGCTGAAGCCCGATCTGGTCACGCTCTCCGCCGGCGGCAACGATATTGTTTTCCGTCGCAGCGACCCTGACCGGCTCGCAGAAACGATCGACGACGGCGTGGGCCAGCTGGCCCGGTCCGGTGCCACCGTGGTCCTTTTTGCCGGGCCGGACTGGGGCGCGACGCCGGTCTTCAGCCAGATCCGCGGGAAAGTGGCCATCTTCAACGAGAACCTCCACGCGGTGGCCGCCCGCCACGACGCGGTCATGGTTGACCTGTGGTTCCTGCGCGAATTGTCGAGCGCGGGTATGTGGGACCCGGACCGGCTGCACTTCTCGCCTTTGGGCCACCACACCATCGCCGCGGCCGTGTTGAAGGCCCTGGGTGTCTCGCACACACTGGAGCCGTTCGAGCCTAAGCCGCCGCTGCCCCACAGCTGGAAGGAAGCCCGGACCGAGGACCTCATCTGGGCGCGCGAATATCTGGTTCCGTGGGTGATCCGGCAGTTGAGGCACCCGCCGGAAGCGGAGCTGACCGCCAAGCGTCCCAAGCCGCGGCCGGTTTTCGGCGTCGGAACCCCGCCCGGACCGTTTATCGGCGGCGGTCACGCAGCCTGACGCAGCAGCGGTAGGGTCAGCGCTTCTTCGGCGCCCGTTTCGCTGCTGCGTTGACGGCTGCCCTGACGGCGGGAGGCAGGCCCGCCTGCTCCGTTTCCGGTTCAGCCACCGAGCCGCGGGCCTTCGCGATGGCTTTCATGCCGTGGTAGATCACCAGGGCCGCGGCTGAGCCGAGGGCGATGCCCGTGAACGTCAGTTCCCCGATGGTCCAGGTGTAATCCGCGATGCCGATGATCAGCGCGACGGCGGCAGTGGTCAGGTTCACGGGGTTGGAGAAGTTCACCTTGTTCTGCACCCAGATCTTGACGCCCAGGATGCCGATCATGCCATACAGCATGGTGGCGGCGCCGCCCAGAACGCCCGGCGGGACCGTAGCAATCAGTTCGCCGAATTTCGGCGAGAAGCTCAGGACAATAGCGAAGACGCCGGCAACCCAGTATGCCGCCGTCGAATACACCTTGGTGGCCGCCATAACGCCGATGTTCTCCGCGTAGGTGGTGGTGCCGGAACCGCCGCCGAAGCCGGCAAGAACCGTGGCGGCGCCGTCCGCCATCAGCGCGCGGCCGGAGACGCGGTCGAGGTTCTGGCCGGTCATGGCCGCCACGGACTTCACGTGCCCGATGTTCTCGGCTACCAGGACCAGCACGACGGGGACAAAGAGGCCAAGCACGCCCACATGGAACTCGGGGGTCTGGAAGTAAGGCAGCCCGATCCAAGCGGCGGCCTCCATTTTTTCGTAGCTCACTTCGCCGCGCAGCATGGCCACGAGGTAGCCCACTACAACGCCCACCAGGATGCTGAGCCGGCCGACGATTCCACGGAAAAGTACGCTGACCAGGATGATGGTGGCGAGTGTGATGACGGCGGTGACGGGGGCGGCGTCGAAGTTCATCTTCGCGGCGGGGGCCAGGTTCAGGCCGATCAGCGCCACGATGGCGCCGGTGACGATGGGTGGCATCAGCCGGTTGATCCAGCCGGCGCCGAACTTCTGCACGATCGCACCGATGAGGGCCAGTGCGACTCCGGTGAGCACCACTCCGCCCAGCGCGCCGGGCACGCCGAACTGCTGTTGGGACGCCATGATGGGCGCGATGAACGCGAAGCTGGAGCCGAGATAGCTGGGAACGCGTCCCTTGGTGATCACCAGGAACAGCAGCGTGCCAATGCCGGAGAAGAAGAGAGTGGTGGCTGGCGGCATGCCGGTGATTATGGGAACCAGGAACGTGGCTCCAAACATGGCCACGACATGCTGCATGCCTACGCCGATGGTCAGGGGCCAGGCCAGCCGCTCATCCGGTGCAACCACGTGGCCGGGCTTAATCGATTTGCCGGTGCCGTGGAGCTTCCATTTCATTCCGAGCATGCTCATGGTCGGGGCCTTTCAAGGGGGTTGCCGCTGGGGCTGGGATCTTCCGGTGCAACAATACCGCGCGGTCCTGCTGTGGTGAACGTCACGTGCGCATAGGGAAGAAGGCGGGCGTGCTTGAAGTTACAACTATGGAAAGCAGACCGCCGGCCCATCATTTGCGATGAGCGGGCCCAGCGAAAGGTACGCCATGACTATTGCCCACGAAGAAGCGGTTATCGATTCGGCCGCCGTCGACGCCATTTTTGCCGAGGCCCGCACGGCCAACTCCTTCACCGGCGAGGTGACCGAGGACCAGGCCCGCGCCATCTACGAACTCACCAAGTTCGGCCCTACGGCTTTCAACTCCCAGCCCCTCCGCGTGACCTACGTCCGCTCGGACGAGGCGCGTGCCACCCTGGTTGACACCCTGGCCAACGGCAACAAGGCCAAGACCGCCTCCGCGCCGCTGGTTGCCGTCCTCAGCTACGACACCGCCTGGGCCGAGCAGTGGGACAACTTCCTGCCCGAGTACAACGCTCCGAAGGCCATGTACGACGCCGCCCCGGACCTGGCCGCGTCCACCGGCAACAACAACGCCCACCTGCAGGCCGGCTACTTCATCCTGGCCGTCCGGTCCCTCGGACTCGCCGCGGGCCCAATGACCGGAGCCGACTTCGGCGCCCTCGACGCCGCCTTCTTCCCCGCCGGCGACCAGAAGAGCTTCCTGGTGGTCAACATCGGCCAGGCCGGCGAAGACGCGTGGGGCGCAGCGAAGCCCAAGTTCAGCTACGAGGACGTTGTCCGCACCGTCTAGTCACAACCCGCTGCGGACTGACGACACGCAAATGCGCTGGCGCCCCTGGTATACCAGGGGCGCCAGCGCATTTCTGTGTCGCGGGGTATTTAGCGCGTCGCCAAGTGCCTGCGCAGATTAGGCGATGACGCCGTCCACCAGAGCCTTGGCCTCCGCCTGGACCTGCTTGAGGTGCTCCTCGCCCTTGAAAGACTCGGCATAGATCTTGTAGACGTCCTCGGTTCCGGACGGGCGGGCGGCGAACCAGGCGTTCTCGGTGACCACCTTGAGCCCGCCGATGGACGCACCGTTGCCGGGCGCCTCGGTCAGCTTGGCGGTGATGGTTTCGCCTGCCAGTTCCGTTGCAGTGACGTCCGACGGCGAAAGCTTGCCGAGCGCCGCCTTCTGCTCACGGGTGGCCGCTGCATCAATGCGTGCGTAGACGGGGGCGCCGAACTGGTCGGTCAGGCCCTTGTACAGCTGGGACGGGGACTTACCCGTGACCGCGGTGATCTCCGAGGCCAGCAGCGCCAGCAGGATACCGTCCTTGTCGGTGGTCCAGACGCTGCCGTCCAGCTTGTTAAAGGATGCGCCGGCAGATTCCTCGCCGCCGAACGCGCCTTCGCCGGACAGCAGCCCCGGCACAAACCACTTGAAGCCCACGGGGACCTCAACCAGTTTGCGGCCCAGGCTTTCCGCCACGCGGTCGATGATCGAGGACGAAACCAGGGTCTTGCCCACCACCGAGTTGGGGTTCCAGCCGCTGCGGTTGCGGTAGAGGTAATCGATGGCGACGGCGAGGTAGTGGTTCGGGTTCATCAGGCCGCCCACCCCGTCGACAAGAGGTGTCACGATCCCGTGCCGGTCGGCGTCGGCGTCGTTGCCGGTGGCGATGTCGAACGCGGCTGAACTGCCGCCGTCGGACATCCTGTTGATCAGGGAGGCCATCGCGAACGGCGAGGAGCAGTCCATCCGGATTTTTTCGTCCCAGTCCAGGGTCATAAACGCCCACTGCGGATCCACGGTCGGGTTCACCACAGTCAGGTCCAGGTGGTGGCGCTCGCCGATCTCGCCCCAGTAATCCACTGCCGCACCGCCCATGGGGTCGGCGCCGATGCGGACCCCGGCCTCGCGGATGGCGTCGAGGTTCAACACGGACGGGAGGTCGTCAACGTAGCTGCTGAGGAAATCGAACTTGCCGGTGCTGTCCGCGGCGAGGGCGTCGGAGACGGGGATGCGCTTCACGCCCCGCAGGTTGTTTTCCAGGAGTTCGTTGGCGCGGTTGGCGATCCAGCCCGTGGCGTCCGAATCGGCCGGGCCGCCGTGCGGAGGGTTGTATTTGAAGCCGCCGTCTCCGGGCGGGTTGTGGCTGGGCGTGACCACAATGCCGTCCGCCTCCGGGGTGCCGGGCTGGCGATTGTTGTTGTACGTGAGGATCGCGTGGCTCAGTGCCGGTGTGGGCGTGTAGCCGTGCCGTGCGTCAATCAGCACGTGCACGCCGTTGGCCGCGAGGACCTCCAGGGCGGAGTTCTGCGCCGGCTCGCTGAGGGCGTGGGTGTCCTTCGCCAGGAAAAGCGGGCCGGTGATGCCCTGCCCGGCGCGGTATTCCACGATTGCCTGCGTGATCGCGACGATGTGTTTTTCGTTGAACGACGCCTTCAGGCTCGAGCCGCGGTGCCCGGAAGTACCGAACGCCACGCGCTGGCCGGGATCACCCAGATCCGGCGTGATGTCGTAATACGCGTCGAGGAGCGCAGTGATGTCAACAAGGTCCTGGGGTTGGGCAACTGTGCCCGCGCGGCTAGCCATGGCACCAGCATGCCAGACGTGGGCGGGAGTCAAAACGCCTGGTCCATAATCCGGCCCCTATGACGCGGAAAGTCCCCTCCGGACTGTCTGCCGCAGGTAGTTAAAGCGAGTACCAGCCCCAAAAGTACCTATATACCGGCTCCCGGCGGCGCTGCTACTTTCGAAAGAACTCAGGATGGAATGCCCGACGGCGGGGCCACCGCCGTCGGGCAGTGCAGTTCGCGTCGGGCACTGCAGTGAGTCGGCACGCGGGAACCAGGGGGCAGGTCATGGGGGCAGGAGACGGCGCGGCCGAGCAGTCCAGGCTGGCGGCGGAACGTGCTCAGCGGCTGAAACGCCAGCTCGATCAGGCCGAGCGTGCCACGAAGCCGTGGGATGCCGGTGCGGTGGGCGAGCGTCTCGTGGCAGACAGGCTGAGCCGGCTCATTCCGCACGGCTGGTACCTGCTGAACGATGTCCACTGGCCCGGGCGGCCCAAAGCCAACCTTGACCATGTTCTTGTGGGGCCCGGCGGTGTGGTGGTGGTCGATGCCAAGAACTGGACCGGGGAGGTCCGGGTCTCCGGCGGTGTCCTGTGGCAGGGCCGTTTTGCCAGGACGCAGTCCGTGGACGGCGCATTGGCGCAGTGCGCCGCCGTCGCGTCCGTGCTGGCGCCGCCCCACCGGCGGTTCGTCCGCCCGTTGATCTGCCTCGCCGGGCAGCCGGACCTCTTCGGCATCACCAATTCCGACGTCGCCGTGGCAGGGGCCGACCGCGTTGTTGCTGCTGTCCTGGCGCTGCCCCCGGTGCTCCACCAGCAGACGGTGGTGGGCCTGTATGCGCACCTTGGCGAGCAGCTCACGCAGGAATCTGCTGCTCGACGTCCTGCGGTGAACTCGCTGACCGTGAAGTCGCCGACCGCCAAGCCGCTGACCTCGAAACTGGCGGCGGGACAGGCGGGCGGCGTCGGATCCGGACGCGCCAGGAAGTCGAGCGCACAGCACCACGCCGCAGGTGGGTTGACCCGGTTGGTGTTCCTGGCTGCCTTTGTGGTTTTTGCTGTCTACGTGCTGCCTTATTGGGGGCGGTAGGACGGGATGGCGGTGCCGGTAGGCCTGTATTGCAGGCGGCGGTAGGCTGGAAATCGAAGACTTCGAATGAGGAAAAACATGACTGATCAGCCAACTCCGCGCCCTGATTCGCAAGGGTCCGCCGCCCAGGGACCAGGCGATTCGCCGGCAGGCTACGAGCCGCCGCAGTTTGTGCCGCCGCAGGGCCCCAGCATTCCGGCGCCGCCTTTGTATGACCAGAATCAGTTCGGCCAGAACCAGTACACCCAGCCTGGTGCGTACAGCCAGCCCGGCGATCAGTATGGCGCGGCCTATGCCCAGCCCCCAAGCCCGTACGGCCAAGGCGCCAGCCCCTATGGCCAGCCGGCGTACGGGCAACCTGCTTACGGCCAGCCTGCCTATTACGGCATGCCGGTGCAGCAGCCCAAGGGCCTGAGCATTGCCAGCATGGTCCTCGGCATTTCGTCGGTCCTTCTTGGCTGGTTCATGATTCCGCAGATCGCTGCAATCATCACCGGCCATCTGGCCCTCCGCCGCGAACCGTCGGGCAAGGGCATGGCCATCACCGGGCTGGTCCTGGGCTACCTTTGCCTGCTCGGCTACGGAGCGTTCTGGCTGCTGCTCATCATCGGGCTGATGTCATACAGCACCACCTACGGGTACTGACCCCCGGCCGAAACTGGGGTCGGATGGCGGGGCAAGCTGGCCCGCCCGCGGCGGACTCCCAGGCAGCGGAAAGGCCCCCGCCAGGGGGCCTTTCTTCAGGCGGTCTGAACAACAAATTCAGACTCTCTCGCGCCGGCGTTCAGCGGCCGGTTCCCGGGCTTCGTGGGTCCTTCCGCGACGCGGGAAGGCCCAGAAAGTGAAGTCCTGGGCCGCGTAATGCGGCTCCGGACGGTCCGGCGGTGTTTCCTGGCGTTCTTCGGGTTTCCGGTCGGCTTGCTTCTTGGCACGCCAACCGAAATCCTCCATCGATGAATAGCACATCACAGACCTCCTCATAGTGGCTGCCCCTTAATCGTCCTCCGGATCGGCCCCGGAGTCGACCCCCGGAGCGGTTCAAACTGTCATCAGAAGCCGAGCTGGGCCGCCACCTGGAGCAGGACCAGTTCCGAGCCCGCCGGCCCCACGAGCTGGATTCCCATGGGCAGGCCGTGCGCTGGCCGCCCACCGGTCCAGTACACGGGAATCGTGATGGCCGGCAGGCCGCAGACGTTCACCATGGAAGACCACGGCGCGAATTCGCACTGCCTGCGGTAGTCGCCGTCGGCGTCCCCGGGCCATTCCGCGGCCGGCCACGGTTCGTCGCCGTGCGTGGCGCCGGTAAACCAGCCCACCGGGCGGGGCGTCTGCGCCAGGGCCGGCATCAGCATCAGATCCCAGCTGCCGTACTGCGTGATGGTGTCGCGTTCGAATTGCCGGAGGAAAGCCAACGCTTCATTGAGCTTTGATGCGCTGCGCTGCTGGGCCCGGCGCCTGAACGTGCGGGTCAGCGGGGCCAGGAGCGCTTCGCGGTGCGGACTGATCCGGGCGGTTCCGACGGCGGCGGTCCACGCAGTGGTGAAGGCGTCCGGGTAGCGGTTGTCGTAGCGGATGGCGGCTTCGCTGACGGCGTGCCCGGCGCGCTCCAGCATTTCCAGGCCCGTCTGCAGCGCGGCTAAGGTTTCGGGTTCCGGGGTTATCGGGAAGGTGGTGGACCAGGGGCTGTCCAGGGTCAGACCGATGCGCAGAGGACGCGGTTCGTGTCCCACGGCGCCGAGATAAATATTGTCAGGGGACGGCACCAGAGCATCCATCAGCAGGGCCGCGTCGGCCGCGCTGCGGGCCAGGGGCCCCGCTACCACCAGCCGGGCGGGGTCGCTTGAACTTTCGCCGGACGGCACCACGCCACGGCCGGGTTTGAGGCCCACCAGGCCGCAGGCGGCGGCCGGGATACGGACGGAACCGCCGCCGTCTGTCCCCGGCGCGAACGGAAGCAGGCCCGCGGCCACCGCGGCAGCGCTGCCTCCCGAGGAGCCACCGGAACTCCGGCTCGGGGCATGCGGGTTGCGCGACGGCGGTGCAATGCGGTTTTCGCTGTACGCCGTCAGCCCAAACTCCGGAACCTGCGTCTTGCCCAATGGGACAACGCCAGCGGCCTTGAGGACTGCGGCCAAGGTACCGTCGGCGAGTGCCGGTTTGTGGTCAAGTGCAGCGCTGCCGTGGGTGGTCATCACGCCGGCGACGTCGGTCAGGTCCTTGAACGCCACCGGCATGCCATGCAGGAGCGGCAGGCCGTCCGTCCTGGCCCCGGAGGCCTCCGCGGAGTCGGCTCCGAAGTCTTTTCGGAACCGGGCGAACCGTGCATCGGCGGCGGCCGCATCGGCCATGGCCTGTTCTGCAGTGATCGTGACAAAGGCGCCCAGCAGCGGATTCTGCTCGGCGATGCGGGCCAGGAAATGTGCGGCGACGTCCCGCGCTGAGAGCTCTCCTGTGCGGAGCGCATCCCGCAGTTGGACGGCGGTCAGTTCGTGGATGTCAGCGGTGGAACCGGTTGTCTGATCAGCGGGCAAAGCCCCTCCTCAGGGTCATTTAGAAGCGTAGCCTGCATCAGCTTTCGGCAGGCACGGCAGGGCGGCTGACGCTAGGCTGGAAGGAGACCCGTGATTCTCCGAAGAAGGACTCCCATGAGCGATTTCGATTCTGTGCCCGTCAACGACGTCCCGGCCGACGCCGTGATTCTGGACGTCCGCGAAGACTACGAATGGGTAGCCGGACATGCCGAGGACGCTCTGCACGTCCCTTTGGATCAGCTTCCGGCACGGCTTGACGAGTTGGACCCGGACCAGGACGTTTACGTTATCTGCCGCACGGGCGGACGGTCCTTCCGTGCTGCGCAGTGGCTCACCGGCCAGGGCTATACAGCCATCAACGTGGCTGGCGGAATGGACCAGTGGCTCGAGTCCGGCAAGCCGCTTGTGTCCGATAACGGCCTCAAGCCCCTCGTTCTGTAGTTCAACCCGTATCTGTGTCCATCACCCAAGAGGAATCCATGCCCGCGACGCCCGTTACGTACACTTTCCTTGGGCCTGAGGGCACGTTCACCGAAGCGGCACTGATGCAGGTACCGGACGCCGCCAAAGCCACGCGTAATCCGGCCGCCACCGTCAACGCGGCGCTGGACATGGTCCGCGACGGCTCTGCGGACGCAGCGATGGTCCCCATTGAGAATTCGGTCGAAGGCGGCGTCACCGCCACGCTGGACGCTATCGCCGGCGGACAGGAGCTCCGGATCATCCGCGAAGTCCTGGTGCCCATCAGCTTTGTCCTGGTGACCCGGCCCGGCGTGGAGCTGGCGGATATCCGCCGGATCTCCACCCACGGCCATGCCTGGGCGCAGTGCCGTCTGTGGGTGGACGCGAATATTCCGGGCGCGGAATATGTTGCGGGTTCCTCCACCGCTGCGGCCGCAATGGGGCTCCTGGGCGACGAAGCCCACTACGACGCCGCGATCTGTGCGCCCATCGTGGCCCAGGAGCAGCCGGGGCTGACCGTCCTGGCAGAGAACATCGGCGACAACCCGGGGGCCGTGACGCGGTTCATCCTGGTGAGCAGGCCGGGCATAATGCCCGAACGGACCGGTGCGGATAAGACCACAGTGGTAGTCCCGCTGCCGGAAGACCGTCCGGGTGCGCTGATGGAAATCCTGGACCAGTTCGCCACGAGGGGCGTGAACCTCAGCCGGATCGAATCCCGGCCGACAGGTCAGTACCTTGGCCACTACTTTTTCAGCATCGACGCCGACGGGCACATCGCGGATGCCCGTGTGGCCGATGCCTTGGCTGGGCTACACCGCATCAGCCCGGCCACCCGCTTCCTGGGCTCCTACGGGCGGGCAGACGCCCAAAGCCCCAGCGTCGCGCAACACACTTCGGACGAGGCATTCCGGGCCGCGCATGAATGGGTCGGGCAGATTCTGCAGGGGGAATGAACGCGGCTGGACGACGACCAAGGCTTCGCCCACAGCGTAGGTCAAGGTACTTCCGCGGGATAGTTACTGTGCGTATGCTTGCCTGATCCACCTGGGGGATGGCCCCTAACGAAGGGAGCAGGTCATGAATACCAGCAGCACAGACAATGACGGCCAGGGCATGATCGTTAATCCCAAGCCCGCAGTCGACAATCAGGACTGGGACGGCGACGACGCGGACCGCGCTGACCGCCTGCGCTTCGAAGAGGAACAGGCCATGATCCGTGAGCAGTCCGAGGCGCGTGCCGCGAAGGCCGCAGCCGAGGCTGAAGCGGTCAAGAAGGCAACTGCCTGAGGCCAGGGCTGCTTAGCCCTGCTGGCCTTTCACCCTGATCAGGAGAGACCGCGGCTCCACCCGGACGGTGAGCTTGGTGGCCAAACCGGATGTGTCGCCGTCGATTTGTGTGGGCATGGGCTCCGGGCACTTGATGACGATACGGCCGGCCCGGTACATCGTCATGATGGGCAGGTTGCCTTTATGTTTGAAGAGGATTTTCGCGTACATGGCGAGCCAGCCGATGGCGCTGCGGGGGCTCATGACCACCACGTCCAGCATGCCGTCGTCGATCATGGCTTCCGGGATGAAGTCGATCCCGCCCGGGACCAGCCCACAGTTGGCAAAGAGGACGCTGCGGATGTTACGGACCTGCTCAGGCTTGTCATCCAGTGCGACTGAGACCTTCCTTCGCCGCCCCGGCAGGTGACGCATTCCGGCTTCGGTATAAGCGAGCCAACCCACGGCTTTCTTTAGGCCGTCATTGGTATCAGCGAGTATTTCGGCGTCCATGCCGATCCCGCCGATCACCAGGAACGCGTGCTCGGAAGAGTGTCCCGTGCGGGAATTCTCGATGCCCATCCGCGCGGTATCAATGTAGCGTTGGTGGCCAAAAAGCGCTGTCTGCACGTTGGCGTGGAGGTCGTTGACATCCAGATCCACGTTTCGAGCCAGGAGGTTTCCCGTTCCCAGGGGAATCAGGCCCATGGCCACATCCGTATGTGCGAGGGACTCAGCCACCACGCGCACAGTACCGTCCCCACCGCCCACCAGAACGACGTCGGCCTTGTAGTCCAGCGCCGCCCGGGCCTGGGAGTACCCGGGGTCCTCGGCGGTCGTCTCGATGAAAAGAGGCGCGTCCCAGCCGGCGGCCAGGCAGGCGCGCTGGATGGCTTCCTTGGCTTCCGGGGCACGTGCCTTGACGGGATTGAGGATGACCACCACGCGTTGCTGGGTGAGGCCGGTTTCGTGTGCTTCTTCGTGGACTGCGCTGCGGATGTGCAGGGCTTTGAGCCTGCGGACGCCCCACCAGCTGGAGACGGCGAAGGCCAGCGCCGCCGCGCTCAGGACGTAAAGAAGCCAGTCGTTCATGGTGCTTCAACAGTAGCCCGGCCGCGGCGCCGCGATTCCCGCCGTCCGGCCAGGAGGTGCTGGGTCCGCCGGATTCGATACTCTTGTCTGGTGATCGACGTAAAAGAGCTCAGCGAAAACCCGGACAAGTTCCGTGCCAGCCAGCGCGCCCGCGGCGCAGACGAAACAGTGGTGGACGCGATCATCGCCGCAGACTCCGCGAGGCGGGCCGCCCTGATCCGCTTTGAAAACCTCCGCGCCGAGCAGAACGTTTTCGGCAAGAAGGTGGCGCAGGCCAAAGGCGACGAGAAGAAGGCCCTGCTCGCCGAGGTCAAGGAACTGGCCAACACTGTGAAGGCCGCATCGGCCGAAGCGGACGCCGCCCAGGCCAAGCAGGACGAACTGCTGCGCACCATCCCGAACCTCATTGAAGACGGTGTCCCCGAGGGCGGCGAGGACGACTACGTGGTGGTCAAGACCGTTGGCACGCCCCGAGGGTTCCCCGATTTCGAGCCGAAGGACCACCTGGAAATCGGTGAGCTGATCGGCGCGATCGACATGGAGCGCGGTGCGAAGGTGTCCGGCTCCCGCTTCTACTTCCTGCGCGGCGTGGGTGCACGCCTGGAGATGGCGTTGCTGCAGATGGCCATGGACCAGGCCATCGAGGCGGGCTTCGTGCCCATGATCACGCCAACTCTGGTGCGCCCCGAAACCATGCAAGGCACCGGCTTTGACGTAAAGCACGACGCCGAGATCTACCGTCTCGCTGAGGACGACCTTTACCTGGTGGGCACCTCCGAGGTTGCCCTGGCCGGGTACCATGCGGACGAGATCCTGGACCTGACGGACGGCCCCATCCGGTTTGCCGGGCAGAGCTCCTGCTACCGCCGCGAGGCCGGCTCGCACGGCAAGGACACCCGCGGCATCATCCGCGTGCACCAGTTCAACAAGGTGGAGATGTTCGTCTACACCACGGTGGAAAAGGCCGCAGCCGAACACGAACGGCTGCTGGCGTGGGAAGAGGAGATGCTGGCCAAGTGCGAGCTTCCGTACCGGGTGATCGACACCGCTGCCGGGGACCTCGGCATGTCTGCGGCCCGCAAGTTCGACTGCGAAGCCTGGGTTCCCACGCAGGGTGCCTACCGTGAGCTCACGTCCACCTCGAACTGCACCACGTTCCAGGCCCGGCGCCTGAACATCCGCGAGCGTGTGGTCAACGACGAAGGCGTAGCCAAGGGGACCCGTGCCGTGGCCACGCTGAACGGCACGCTGGCCACCACCCGCTGGATCGTGGCCATCCTGGAGCACCACCAGAACGCCGACGGCTCGGTCAACGTCCCGGCCGGACTGCAGAAGTACCTGGGCGGGATGGAAGTCTTCCCGGTCCTCTAGGCTCGCGGAGCCCTGGACGCAGGATTCATGGGTTTGTTCGCGGATCTGAACCTTGAAGGTCCGGATCCGCTGATACGCCCAGGAATACTCACACCGGGGATAACCAGTGAGTATTTACCGGCTGTTCACGGGCGTTGTGGCCTGCGTCCTAGCCGGTTTCAGGGGGTCTCTGGTCTACTGGACGTATGACTACATTGACTGAAACCACAGTCGCCGGCATCGATGACCAGCGGATCGCAAACGAAATCAGCACCACCAACTTCATGGTTGCCCTGGACGTGGACGGAACCTTGGTGGACCACGACGGCCACATGTCCGCCACTGTCCGTGAGGCCGCCCAGGCCGTGGTCGGCGCCGGGCACGACGTCCTCATCGCCACCGGCCGCTCCCTGAACGCCACATTACCCATCATCGAGCAGATCGGCATTGACCGCGGCTACGCCGTTTGCTGCAACGGTGGCGTGACGCTCCGGCTGGATCCGGACCTGACTGACGGCTACGAAATCATCCACAAGGCCACCTTCGATCCGGCGCCGGCGCTCCGTGCGCTGCGGGAGAAGCTGCCCACGGCTAAGTACGCGCTGGAGGACGAGGACGGCAACTTCCTGTCCACGGAACGCTTCCAGGATGCCAGCTTTGGCGTAGAAGCGATCGGCGTCGACTTCCAGACTCTCCTGGACGCCACCGCGGTCCGCCTGGTGGTGTTCAGCACAGAAAACACGCCGGAGGAATTCTCCGCAACCATCAAGGAAATCGGCCTGGCTGGCGTTACCTACTCGGTCGGCTGGACCGCGTGGCTGGACATCGCCGCGGCCGGAGTCACCAAAGCCAGCGCGCTGGAACGGCTCCGCGGCCAGTTGGGGATCGAGCCCCACCGGACCGTGGCCATTGGCGACGGCCGCAACGACATCGAAATGCTGGGCTGGGCCGGGCGCGGAGTCGCCATGGGCCAGGCCCCGGAGGAAGTCATCGCCGCCGCGGATGAGGTCACGCATTCAGTATTCGACGACGGCGCCGCGCACGTGCTGCGCAGTCTCCTTTAGGGGGCGTACTTGATCAGCCAAAACCCCGCTCAAATCTTCAACGTCGGCGCCATGGGGCGATCACCGGCGCAGTGCAGTGACGGCACACTGTAAAGGCGCCCAGCAAAAGGCGTGAGTCAGCAGCAAGCCGCGTGGACTCGGCCGCGGTCATCGCACCTCGAGGATGAGTGCCAGTAACCGCGAGGCGGCGGGACGGGCAGCGTGTTCTTCGTTCCACTGGGCCCTGGCCACTGCCTTGCTGACGGCCTGCGTGGTGATACCCAGTTCTTGGGCCACTGCTTTCTGCTGTCCGCGGACGCCGGGGGTCATGAGGTCCAGGACCCGCCATTCAGCCCCCGAT
The DNA here is from genome assembly GCF_014926485.1 of Pseudarthrobacter sp. AB1. Taxonomy (NCBI): domain Bacteria; kingdom Bacillati; phylum Actinomycetota; class Actinomycetes; order Micrococcales; family Micrococcaceae; genus Pseudarthrobacter; species Pseudarthrobacter sp. AB1. The sequence continues at coordinate 73,262 of NZ_PZKO01000022.1, read as the reverse complement.
CTGTCCCTCACAATGTGGCCCAAAAGCCGCAGCACGGCCTCGGCGTCGTGGGCGACGTCCGCCAGCGGTCCTTCCACGGCGACCGGGATGCGTTCTTTGCTGTTCCGGAGCCGGTCCACCGCGCGCCGGGCATAGATCAGGCCGTGGCCGGAGGCATCCTTGACCTGGTTGGGAAGTGGTTCATTGACCGGCCCGACGCCCAGCCCCACGTACCAGGAACCGCAGCGCAAGGCGATCAGTGCAGCTTCTACGGCCTGGTTCGGGCAGTCCACAATGCCTTGGACCTCGTCCTCCACAGAACGGTCGAAATCCAGGCGCGCGGGTATATGCCGCAGGTCCTTCAGCAGCTGCGGGACGCGGTCGCCGTCGCGCCGGCTATCCGTTTGGTTGATGGTCAACGTGAACATGTGGATCAAAGACTACCGGTTCGTCGTTGGCCCAAGGCAAGTCGGCGACCGGTCCTGATTCAGGCAAAACCAAGCCTGCCGGGAGGTTGTGCCACGTGCCGATACGTGTTGCGATGGAGGCTCAGCTGCCGTCGGCGGCGCGCAGCTACGTGAGGATCATCATGGCCGGCAGCACGGGGCAGGACGTCTTGGAGCAGGAAACACTGAACCTTGTGGACCGTTGGTGGCGGGCCGCGAACTACCTTTCCGTGGGACAGATCTACTTGCGCTCAAATCCGCTGCTGCGGGAGCCCCTCGCCGCGGACCACACCAAGTCCCGGCTCCTGGGCCACTGGGGCACCACTCCCGGGCTGAACTTCGTCTACGCACACCTGAACCGCGTGATCCGCCGAGACTCGCAGGAAATGCTCTTCGTTGCCGGTCCGGGCCATGGCGGTCCTGCTGTAGTGGCGAACGCCTGGCTGGAGGGCACGTACTCCGAAATCTACGGCCAGGTTGGCCCCGACGAGGCAGGAATGGCCGAACTCTTCCGCCAGTTTTCCTATCCGGGCGGCATTCCCAGCCACGCGGCGCCGGAGACCCCGGGTTCCATCAGCGAAGGCGGCGAACTCGGGTACGCGCTGGCCCACGCCTACGGGTCCGTGTTCGACAATCCCCAGCTGATCACCGCCGTCGTGATCGGGGACGGTGAGGCCGAAACGGGGCCGCTTGCCGCGAGCTGGCACTCGCACAACTTCCTGGATCCGGCCGCGGACGGTGCGGTGCTGCCCATCCTGCACCTGAACGGCTACAAGATCGCCAACCCCACCATCCTGGCGCGCATGCCGCAGGAACAGCTGGAGCAGCTGCTGCGCGGTTACGGTCACGAACCGTATTTCGTGACCGTCCAGGACCCGGACGACACGGAGCAGGCGCACCGGGACTTCGCTGCCGCCGTCGACACCTGCCTGGCCGGGATCCGCGCAATCCAGGACTCCCGTCGGGGCGGAGCGGACGGGGCCGGCGGGAAAGCACACGACGGCGGCACTGCAGCCGGTGCCCCAGAAAACGGCGCTGCGCCGCACTGGCCCATGATTGTGCTGCGCTCGCCCAAAGGCTGGACAGGACCGCGGATAGTGGACGGACACCAGGTTGAGGGCACCTGGCGGAGCCACCAGGTCCCGCTGACGGAAGTCCGCACCAACGGAGCACACCTCAAGCAGCTGGAGGAGTGGCTGAAGTCCTACCGTCCGGAGGAACTGTTCGACGCCGACGGCCGGCCCCGGCCCGACGTAGCCGCGAACGCGCCCGCCGGGAACCTCCGGATGAGCGCCACCCAGCACGCCAACGGCGGAATCCTTCGCACACCGCTGAAGCTGCCCGCCTACGCCGCCCACGCCGTTGAGGTCGCTTTACCGGGGACGGAACGGACCAGCCCCATGATCACCCTGGGCTCGTGGATGCGGGACGTCATCAGGCTGAACATGGAGAACTTCCGCCTCTTCGGGCCGGATGAAACGGCATCCAACCGGCTTCAGGCCGTCTACGAAGTGACCGACAAGGTCTGGCAGTACCGGATTGACGACGCCGACGAGCATCTTGCGCGTTCGGGCCGGGTTCTGGAGGTGCTCAGCGAACACCTGTGCCAGGGCTGGCTGGAAGGCTATCTCCTGACCGGCCGGCACGGGGTGTTCAGCTGTTACGAAGCCTTCATCCACATCGTGGATTCCATGTTCAACCAGCACGCCAAGTGGCTCAAGGTCCACCGCAAGCTCCCGTGGCGCCAGCCCGTGGCGTCGCTGAACTACCTGCTCTCGTCCCATGTGTGGCAGCAGGATCACAACGGTTTTTCGCACCAGGATCCAGGGTTCATCGACCACGCGGTGAACAAAAAAGCCGAGGTCATCCGCGTGTACCTGCCGCCGGACGTGAACACCCTGCTGTCCGTCATGGAGCACTGCCTGGCGTCCACCGACTACGTGAACATTGTGGTTAGTGGCAAGCAGCCATCGCCCACCTGGCTGGGCCCGGCCGACGCCGAGAACCACTGTCGGAGGGGACTGGGCATCTGGGAGTTCGCGGGTTCCGAAGTGGCTGGAGAGGACCCGGACGTTGTTCTGGCGTGTGCCGGGGACGTGCCCACGGTGGAAACGGTGGCCGCGGCCGAACTGCTGAAGCGGGGTGTCCCGGGGCTCAAGGTCCGGGTGGTCAACGTGGTAGACCTGATGCGGCTCCAGGACGCAAGTGAGCACCCGCACGGCCTTCCGGCGTCGGACTTTGACGGCATCTTTACCCCGGACAAACCGATCATCTTCGCCTACCACGGCTATCCCACGCTGATCCACCGGCTGGCCTATCGCCGCACCAACCAGGAAGGCCTGCACGTGCGCGGCTACAAGGAGGAGGGAACCACCACAACCCCGTTCGACATGGCCATGCTCAACGGGATCGACCGCTTCCAGCTGGCCATCGACGCTATTGACCGCGTACCCGGTCTGGCCGAAAAGCACTCGCTGCTGCGGCAAAGCCTTCAGGACCGGCGGATCCAGGCCCGCGGACACACCCGCACGCACGGCGAGGACCCGGAGGAGATCCGGAACTGGGTACTCAACGCCTGAACAGAAGCAACGCGGGGTCACTTACGGCCGGTCCGCCCGCCCAGGATGGGCCGGAAGTGACCCCGCGTTGCAATCATGGTGCGTCACATCGAGCGGTACTCGAGCGCGCCGGGAATTCCGCCCGTCTCACCCAATCCGTCGCCACGGGCGAAGGCTGCCCACAGCCGGCGCACCTCACGGCCCACAGCGTCGATCTCATCCCAGGTTGCGCCCTTGAGGAGCCCGGCGGAGGCCCAGGTCTGCTGGTTTCCGAACAGCAGGGGCAGATCAACCGTGTGGGCGGCCCGGTAGAAGTTCCCGGGCGCGCCCCAGGACAGCAGGTAGCTGTAGGCCTTGCCCCCCGCGCGGGCGTGGCGGCGGGCAAATTTGCGGGCGGATCGGCCGTAGACAGCCTCCGTCACCGCCCAATTAACGGCCCGCACGGCAACGTCACCCAGCAGGGGGACCTTGCCCAGCCAGCTGACCACTGGACTCCGGGGAAGGAACAGACGGGCCTCGTCGGAGGTGTGCCCGATCAGCACCTCGATGCCCGGGGCCGTGGCGTTCCAGGCCGCCTCAACGCGTGATTCCGGTGGCAGCGGGGCGTGCCCGTATTGGGTGCCGAACGGCATGGCTGCCATCAGGCCGTATTTCCGGGCCACCTGAGACACATGGCCTTCGATGTCCACCACGTCCAGCATCGGGGTGTCTTCCGTGACGGCTTCGGCCGCGATGCCCATGGCGCGGCTCATCTTGTGCCGGCCGCGGGTGATCCCCAACGGTGCACTCTGGATGATGGCCCGCTGGAACAGGGACGGCGCCTCCGGAGTGGCCATGAGGTGGACTACGGAGTCGCCGCCTGCCGACTGCCCGAACGCGGTGACGCGCCCCGGGTCGCCGCCGAAGGCCGCGATGTTGCGCTGCACCCACCGGAACGCTTCCAGCTGGTCCAGCAGGCCGAGGTTCGCGGGCCGGCCGGTGCCGGTGGCCAGGTAGCCGAACAAGCCCAGCCGGTAGGTCACGGACACCACGACGACCCGGTTCTCGGACACCAGGGACTTGGCGTCAAAGATCGCCAGGTCGCCGGAGCCCGACGTGTAGGAGCCGCCGTGCAGCCACACCATGACCGGGACGTGCTCGCCGCCGGCAAGCCCTTCCGGGACGGTGATCGACAGGCGATGGCAGTCTTCACTTCCGGGGAGCTCGCCATACCGGGTGCCCAGGATGTCGTCCAGGAACGGAACCGGGCCCTGCGGGCAGGCCGGTGCGAGGGTGGTGGCGGCATAGTCGGCGGTCCAATCGGACGCGGTCACCGGAAGTTGAAAACGGCCCGCGGTGGCGTAGGGAATGCCGGTGGCCCGCAGCACCGCACCGTCCCGCCACCCGGTGATCGGTCCGCACGGCGGCTGAAAATACGGCGGTTCAGAATACGGGGCACTCAAAGGCTGGAAACTCACCCTTCACCTTAAACCACAGCGCGGGGTCACTTCCTGCCCAATTCCGGAGGTGGAATGGGCGGGAAGTGACCCCGCGTTGCAGGCCGGTGGGATCAGTGCGTTGCCGGCACGTAACGCTTGATGGAGGCTTCCAGCTCGGCCTCGGCGGCGGCGCGGTCGCCCCAGCCCTCAGCCTTGACCCACTTGCCCGGCTCCAGGTCCTTGTAACGGGTGAAGAAGTGCTCGATTTCCTTGATCAGGAAGTCGCTGACATCGCTGATTTCCTGGATGTGGTCAAAGCGGGCGTCGACCGGGACGCACAGGACCTTGGCGTCGCCGCCGCCGTCGTCGGTCATGTTGAAAACGCCGATGGGGCGGGACTCAACGATGACGCCGGGGTGCAGGTCGAAGTCCTGCAGGAGCACCAGTGCGTCCAGCGGATCGCCGTCTTCGCCCAGGGTGTTCTCGAAGAACCCGTAGTGCGTGGGGTACTGCATGGAGGTGAAGAGAACGCGGTCCAGGCGGACGCGGCCGGTTTCGTGGTCAACTTCGTACTTGACTCGTGATCCCTTGGGGATCTCGATGGTCACGTCGTGCTTCATGGAATGCTCCTCGGCAATTGCAGGGGGTTCGCGGCACAGGAGACGAACAACAAAAAGGAGTGTCGGTGCCGCCGACTACTATTGAGGATATAGCGAGAGGCCCAGGTTTCAGGAACTTGCGGGGAAATTTCAGGACTTGAGGACCAGCACCAACATGAAGGAAACATCGGGCGCCGCAGGGATAAGGGCGGCGTTCCGGCGCACGGTTCAGCGCGGGCTGCAGGCCTGGCCCACCGCGCTGCTCTTGGCCGTGATCGTTATCCTGGCACTCCCCGCCGTGTGGCTGGTAGCCCCTGCTTTCGTCGTCCCGCCGCCGGCAGCCACGCCGGTGGTGCCCGCCTGGCAGCAGCTCCCGGCCACGCTTTCCCCCCGGCAGGGCCTGGCTCCGCTTGCGGAGTGGGCGCCCGTTCCGCTGCCCGCCGCTGTCGCCGCGCAGTTGGACGCCGTGTTAAAGCCCGACGGCGACGGCAGCTTCACAGGGCTGGTCCAGGATGCGCTCACTGGCCAGGTCCTGTTTGACCGGGGCGGTTCGGAGAGCCGCATCCCCGCCTCCAATATGAAGCTGCTCACCGCTGTGGCCGCCCTCCGGGCGATCGGGCCGGACCACCGTTTCGGCACCAGGGTTCTAGCTGGGCCCGCCAGCAATCAGGTGGTGCTGACCGGCGGCGGCGACGTCCTCCTGGGCGCCGGTGAATCCGCGCCCAACCAGGTAATGGGCCACGCAGGGCTCGCCACCCTGGCCACCGCCACCGTGGACGCGCTCCAGGCCATTGGAACAACCGGCGAACTGAAGGTCCTGGTGGATGATTCCCTGTTCAGCGGCCCCGCCTTGAACCCCGTCTGGGCTGACGGGGACGTTGCAGCGGGCGAGGTGGCGCCCTTGTACCCGCTGGCACTGAACTCGGCGCGCTTTGACCCGGCTGTGGCCACCGGCCTGCGCCCCCAGGACTCTGCAATCACCGCCGCGGAGGCGTTCGCCGCGCAGCTCAAGACTGCAGGCGCCGCTGCGGGACTCACGGTAGCGGCCGGCGTCGACCGTTACACTGCGCCTTCCGGCGATGCGCCCCCCGCTGAAGAGCCGGCGGTCCTTGCCGAAGTCCAGTCCGCCACGATGGGCCAGCAGGTGGACCTGATGCTGCAGACCTCGGACAACTACCTGGCGGAGGTCCTGGGCCGGATGGCTGCGTCGGCGGCCGGGGAGCCCGCCAGCAATGACGGCGCCACCTCAGCAGTCCGCACACAGCTCGTGAACCTGGGGATCCCCACGGACACCATGCGCCTGGCCGATGTGTCCGGTCTGGCGTTGGCCAACCAGGTCTCTGCCCGCCAGTTCGCGGAAGTGGTGCGTGCCATCACCACCGGGCCCGACACCCGTTTGCGGGCTGCGCTGGATGGATTTCCGGTCGCCGGGCTGACCGGAACCCTGGACACCCGCTACGGGGATGACACCACGGCCCGCGGTGCCGGTCTGGTGCGGGCCAAGACCGGGACTTTGAACTCGGTGATCGCTCTCAGCGGCTACGTGGTGGACGCAGACGGCCGGCTCCTGGTCTTCTCCTTCATCGGCAACGACATGAAGCCTGGCGCCGCCGGGAACAGGGAAGCCCTGGACCGGGCCGCCACGGCGCTCGCCGCCTGCGGCTGCCGCTAACCTGTTCCTACCGTAACCGGGTTCCTACCGTAACCGCTGCCCTGCCCCACAATAGCGGGGCCGGGGCAACACCGTTCGGGCGGGTCCCGACTGCTGTTATGCGGGCAGGCTCTTTTTATGAGCACGTACTTGCGGCGGGCGGAAAAACAAGTACCGGCTACTCGTGACACTTGACGAAGGCCGGCCCTACACTCGACCACACACGGGGCTCCGTGTTTGGCAACGCAAAGAACCTCCGACGTCGAAACGTCATGAAGGGGTGAGGCTGGTGTCCATTTCCGATCAAATTCCGTGATGCCGCCCCGACCCTCTCCCGCCGAGACGCGGCACGGCATGACCTTGTGCTTGCAGCCGCGCGTTCGGCGGCTCTCCGCGCTCCATAGAGGGCGTCTTCGGATCGCCTCGGACCCGGCGCGGTTTCGACAGCGCTGCCCCTCGGTGAGCTCCGAAACGGGGCGCCCGTGGCAGTTGCTGAAAGCAATGAATTCCGACAGCGAAGGCCACAATCATGTTCCAGCCAAGTAAGCAACCATTAGCCCTCAGTTCCGCTTTCACGCTGCTCCTGACGATGTCGACTGTGGCGTCGTGCGCGGCGCCGAATGCCGGGCAGGCGCAGCCCAACTCCACCGGCACTTCGGAGCCCGCATCGCCGTCAGGGTCACCGACAGCGACGTCGCAGGCGCCAGAGCTGTGCGGGCCAGGGTCTGCGATCAACTTCGACAAGACGGCCTTCCAAGGCTCTCCGACGATCAACAACAAGTGGTTTCCGCTAAAGCCAGGCACAAAGTACACCACCACCGGTACGGTCGTCGCTGAAGATGGCACCACCGAGCGGAGGGTCACACACACCGTAACTGGCCTGACCAAGGTCATTGACGGCGTGAAAACCCTCGTGATGTGGGACCGCGATTACCAGGACGGGGCGCTGGTTGAATCGGAGCTGGCCTTCTTTGCCCAGGATAACGCTGGAGCGGTTTGGCTCTTCGGTGAGTATCCCGAGGAGTTCGAAAACGACAAATTTATTGGGGCGCCCAATACTTTCATCCACGGGATTTCCGGGAGCCAGGCCGGAATTGCAATGCAAGCGGAGCCCCTGACCGGCACTCCGGAATATGTTCAGGCGCACGCCGCTTCGGTAGGTTTCTTGGATTGCGGAGGTGTCATCCAGGAGGATGTCGCGCTGTGCGTCCCAACAGGCTGCTACGGAGACGTGCTGGTGATTGACGAGCACAATCCGCTGGAACCGGATGTAGGCCATCAGCGTAAGTACTATTCAGCCGGGACAGGGCTGGTAAAGGTGACAGCTGAGAGTGGTGTGAAACAGGAAACCCTGGACCTCGTCAAAGTTGAACACCTCTCGGACGCCGAACTGGCAGACATCAATAAACGAGCACTCGCGCTTGACCAACACGGATATGAGGTCAGCAAGGAGGTCTACGCCAACACGGCTCCTGCCGAAGTTGCCACCAAGACTCCGTGACGCGAGTGAAGGACAGCGCAACCGGCCGATTTCTGAAACGAACTACAGGCGCAGGTCACCGGATGCCCCGAGTCGTTCGCCGGTCAGCGAACTTAAGGACCATCCGCCGTCCGCTGTGATGTGATGGGGACTATGGAGTCCACTGCGCGTGATTCGTCAGCCCCGGCATCGTCCAGCCCGGCCCAGGCCCTGATCAACTGGGACCTGGCCGCGTCCACAGCGGCCCGGCTGGCCTCCGCGGGGCCCACCCTCAACTCGGCGGAAATCGGCGAAGCGGTGGACAGCCTGCGCCGCCTCGCGGACGCCTCCGTCCCGCACGTCCACGAAATCACGGGCCTCGAAGCCGCAAGGGACCTCCGCGACTCCTCTGTCCTGGTGGTGGACCGGGCCAGCTGGGCCAAGGCCAACACGCAGAGCTTCGCCGTGATGCTCAAACCCGCGATGGAAAAAATGCTCGAAAGCCGCCGCGGCAATGTCAGCCCGGCGGCGGCCAGCGTCAGCGGCGCCATCACGGGCAGCCAGCTCGGCGCTGTCCTGGCGTTCCTGTCCAGCAAGGTCCTGGGCCAGTACGATCCCTTCGCCGCGCTGGCCGAAGGTTCCAAAGCGCCCGCCGCCGGCCGCCTGCTTCTTGTGGCGCCCAACATCGTGGCTGTGGAGCGCGAACTCAACGTCGCGCCGGAGGATTTCCGGCTCTGGGTCTGCCTGCACGAACAGACTCACCGGGTGCAGTTCGCCGCCGCGCCCTGGCTCCGCCACCACATGCTTTCCGAGATCGACAACCTCAGCGGGCACCTGCTGGGCAACGTTGATTCGCTGATGGAGCGCGCGTCCGCCGCCGCACGGTCCCTCAAGGACCGGACCGCCACCGGCAATACTCCCGGCCGCGGCGCCATCCTGGACCTGCTGCAGAACCCCGAGGAAAAGGCGTCACTGTCCCACCTGACGGCCGTGATGAGCCTGCTGGAGGGCCACGCCAACGTTGTGATGGACGCCGTCGACGCCAGCATCGTCCCCTCCGTCAGGACCATCCGGCAGCGCTTCACCGACCGTGGCAAGGACCGCGGCGTGATGGAGAAATTCATCCGCAACCTCCTGGGCCTGGACGCCAAGATGCGCCAGTACTCCGACGGCGCAAAATTTGTCCGCTCGGTCGTGGCTGTGGCCGGCATGGAGGGCTTCAACCGGGTGTGGGAATCCGCCGAAAACCTCCCCACCGAGCCCGAAATCCATGACGCCAAGCAATGGGTTGACCGGATGGGCCTGTAGGTGCCCCACGCCCCCAATGTGCCGGACGCCCCAGGGGTTCCGGACGCCCGTACGGCTTCACGCGGACGACGGCGGCCCGGCAGGCTCGCGCCCGTCGTCGGCAAGGCGCGCAAAATGGTCCAGAACGCCCTGGCAGAGGCCGGCTATCCGGAGCACGTGCTGGTGGCCTGCAGCGGTGGTCCCGATTCGATGGCCCTCGCGGCGGTGGCGGCCTATTTTGCCCGCCGCGGCCACGTTGACGGGCACGCCCTGACGGTGGGCGCGGTGGTGGTTGACCACCAGCTGCAGGAAGGCTCGGCCCAGGTGGCTGCCGTCGCTGTCCAGACACTGAAGGAACTGGGCCTCTCCCCGGTGGACCTCCGGACCGTTACCGTCGCCAGCGCCGGGATGGGGCCGGAAGCCGCCGCCCGGGATGCCCGCCACGCAGCGCTGGAGGCTGCGGCCAGGGACTACGGGGCCACCGCTATCCTGCTCGGGCACACTCTGGATGACCAGGCCGAACAGGTCCTGCTGGGGCTTGCCCGCGGCTCCGGCACACGCTCGCTGGCCGGCATGCGGCCTGCCCGCGGCCTGTTGCTGCGGCCGTTCCTGGGCCTGCGCCGCGCGGATACCCTGGAGATCTGTGACGTCGAGGACCTTGAGCCCTGGCACGATCCCAGCAATTCGGACCCGTCGTTTGCCCGCTCCCGGACCCGGGTGGAAGTACTGCCGCTGCTCGAGGAAAAACTCGGACCCGGCGTGGCTGAATCGCTGGCCCGGACCGCGTCCATCCTGCAGCTGGACGCTGACTATCTGGAGGACGTGGCAGATCGCACATTTGCTGCCTTGGCCGAGCGGTCCGGATTCGAGGTCGGCCTTCCGGAGGAGGCCCTGGGGGAACTTTCCCCAGCCATCAGGTTCCGGGTCATCGCCAAGGCAGCGGCCGACGTCGGGGGCCAACAGCCCAGCTACCAGCGCCTTCTGGCAGCGGAAGCGCTGCTGCGCCGGCAGGGTTCTGCCGGTCCCGTGGAGCTGCCCGGCGGTGTGAGCGTGTACAGGCTGTCCCTCGCCGAGCTGGCCCAGCGGGACGCGGCGGAAACGCGGCCCGCGACCCCGGACGGGCCCGACGGCGGTGCCCCCGTTCCCCGTGAAGCGGCCCGCTGTGGGAAGCTAGTATTCCGGCCTCAAAAACCGCCCCAAGAATAGTCGCACCCCGCATCTACACAGGAGCCATTGGTGGATTCAAACGACGTCCAGGCAGACCTCAAGCACGTTCTCTACACCAAGGAACAGATCCAACAGCGGATCGCTGAGCTCGCTGCGCAGATCGACAAGGACTACGAAGGCCGCGAAATCCTTCTGGTCGGTGTACTCAAGGGCGCTGTGATGGTTATGGCCGATCTCGCCCGCGCGCTCCACAGCCACGTTTCGATGGACTGGATGGCAGTGTCCTCCTACGGCTCCGGCACCCAGTCCTCGGGTGTTGTGCGGATCCTGAAGGACCTGGACACGGACCTGATGGGCAAGGACGTTCTTATCGTCGAAGACATCATCGACTCCGGCCTGACCCTGTCCTGGCTCAAGACCAACCTGGAATCCCGCGGGACCTCTTCTGTGGAGATCTGCACCGCGTTCCGCAAGCCCACGGCCGCCAAGGTGGAGATCGACGTCAAGTACGTCGGCTACGACATCCCCAACGAGTTCGTGGTGGGCTACGGCCTGGACTACGCCGAGAAGTACCGCAACCTGGACTTCGTGGGCACGCTCGCCCCGCACGTTTACGAGTAAAGATCCAGGCACGGCAATGCCGGCGGCGGCCTCTTCGGAGGCCGCCGCCGGCATTTAAGCTGCCGAACCTACCGGGTCTGGACCTTAAGGCGTCGCCCGGAACCTGATAAGGGCGGGAAGCCCGGGCATTGGCGGAGGCAGGGTGACGCACAAGTTATTGCAGATAGGGCTGCTAACGCCTTTAGGGCCACACCCGCGGTCGGTATGTAGGCGGCGTATGCACTTGTGGCCCAGTAACCTGTTCAGGCCCTGGCCATGCCAGGGAAGCGATTACCCGTCTGTAGCCTTACTGGTACCGCACCAACACCATCAGGACGTGGAAGACCAATGACCAATAGATCAGTCGGTATCAAGGAAGTAGCAGTCGCCGCCGGCGTGTCTGTGACCACGGTTTCCCACGTCCTCAATGCCGTGTCGTACGCACGGATCAGCCCGGAAACCCGGGGCAAGGTGAAATCGGCCGCCGAGCAGCTCGGCTACGGTCCCAACCGCCTGGCCCAGGCGCTCCGCACCCAGCGGACCGGGATGCTTGGCCTGGTCAGCGAGGACATCGCCACCACACCCCATGCAGGACGCATCATCCTGGGCGCGGACGAGGCCGCCCGTGCCCGCGGCTACAACCTGATGATCATCAACACGTCCGGGTCCGCGAGCCCCGAAACCAGGGACGCCGACGTCGAGGCCCTCCTCGAGCGCCGCGTCGACGGCATCCTCTACGCCACCATGTACCACCGCCAGGTGCAGGTGCCGGTCAACCTTGGCAGCGTGCCGTCCGTTCTGGTGGACTCCGTCAGCACCAGCGGCAGCATCACCGCCGTGGTGCCGGACGAGGAGGGCGGTGCCCGTGCCGCCGTCGGAATCCTCCTGGCGGCCGGCCACACCCGCATCGGCTTCCTTAACAACACCGACGATGTCCCCGCCACCCGGGACCGCCTCCGCGGCTTCCGGGCCACACTTTCGGAGGCAGGGCTCGACGGCGACGCGGCACCTGTCGAATCGGAGGTCTCCGAAGTGCAGGGAGGCTATGAGGCGGCCCGCCGGATGCTGCGGCGCGACGACAGGCCCACCGGGCTGTTCTGCTACAACGACCGGATGGCCATGGGCGCCTACCGCGCCGCGGCGGAGCTTGGGTTGTCCATCCCCGGGGACCTGTCCGTGGTGGGCTTCGATGACCAGGAGCTCATCGCGGCGAACCTGTACCCGGCCCTGACCACTGTGGCCCTGCCGCACTACGAAATGGGTGCCTGGGCCGCCGATAACCTGATCGACGCCATCGAGGGCAAGACGGATTTGGCCCTCATGGCGCTCCACCCGACCATCTTGGACTGCCCGCCGGTGCGGCGCGATTCGGTGGCGGCACCCACGCGCTGACCGCTGTTGCGATAGGCCAGTTACAAGGGCCAAGGCCAGAACCTACCCACACCAGACCAAAGGACCCGCCACCGATGTCCAGTTGCCTTGATGACGCACGCCCGCAGACGGACCCGGCCGGAACGCCGCACCTGCGTCCAGCACTCCATTACACGGCGCGGGACACCTGGCTCAATGACTCCAACGGCCTGGTGTTTTACCGTTGTACGTACCACCTCTACTACCAGAACAACCCGGATGGGAACGTGTGGGGCACCATGTCCTGGGGCCAGGCAACGTCCACTGACCTGGTGCACTGGACCGAACAACCCGTGGCTATCGCCTGCGACGATGCCGAGGACATCGACTCCGGCAGCGTTGTGGTGTCTTCGCGTCCGTGGAGTCCGCCCCCGTGCCCCTGGAGGACGGCGTGCTCAGGCTGCGCATCGTCGTCGACCATTGCTCGGTTGAGGTGTTTGCCCAGGGTGGGAAAGTGGTCCTGACCGACCTGGTCTTCCCGCGCGTTGGAAGCAAGGGTTCGTCCGTGTTTGCCGAGACCGGCACGGCTATCCTCCGGAAACTGGCTGTCGCCGCAGCCAGCTGACCTGCGGAGTTCCGCTTTACCGTCCACATCCCGCTACGCCCAGAGGGAACTTTTGCGCAGCACCGTGCGTGAATTACTCCGAACGGTGTATAGCTAGTAGCTGATGCAGGACCACACGCGCGCAGACTCACTCGCCGTGCAGCACTACCAGGAGGGACGGGGCCAGCCCCCGAACAGATGAAAGCTAAGAGTTTCTTGAAGGGCCCGGGCATCTGGATCGTTGTTGTGATCGCCATGCTCCTTGTGGCTTTTGCAACACTGGCTCCCGGTGGTGCGGCACGGATCGATACGGACAAGGGCCTTGAGCTCCTTGCCGACAGCGGCAAGGTTGAGCAGGCAAAAATCTTCGACGGCGAAAACCGCGTTGACCTGACCCTCAAGGACAACCTGGATGTCAACGGGCAGGACAAGGGCAAGAGCGTCCAGTTCTTCTTTGTCGACGCCCGCGCCACCGACGTCGTCAAGGCCGTCACGGCTGCCAAGCCCGCCAACGGCTACACGGACCAGCCGATCGAAAGCAACTGGTTCTCCGGCCTGCTTTCGCTGCTTATCCCCGTCATCCTGCTCGGTGCGCTGTTCTGGTTCCTGATGACCCGGATGCAGGGCGGCGGCTCGAAGATCATGCAGTTCGGCAAGTCCAAGGCCAAGATGGTCAACAAGGACATGCCGCAGGTGACCTTCGTTGACGTAGCCGGTGCGGACGAGGCCGTGGAGGAGCTCCAGGAAATCAAGGAGTTCCTGCAGGAACCGGCCAAGTTCCAGGCCGTGGGCGCCAAGATCCCCAAGGGCGTGCTGCTCTACGGCGCTCCGGGAACCGGCAAGACCCTCCTGGCCCGTGCCGTCGCCGGCGAAGCCGGCGTGCCGTTCTTCTCCATCTCGGGCTCGGACTTCGTCGAAATGTTTGTCGGCGTGGGCGCGTCCCGTGTCCGCGACCTCTTCGAGCAGGCCAAGGCCAACTCTCCGGCCATCATCTTTGTTGACGAGATCGACGCCGTCGGACGGCACCGCGGTGCCGGGATCGGCGGCGGCAACGACGAACGCGAGCAGACCCTCAACCAGTTGCTGGTTGAAATGGACGGCTTCGACGTCAAGACCAACGTGATCCTGATCGCGGCCACCAACCGCCCCGACGTCCTGGACCCGGCCCTGCTGCGTCCCGGCCGTTTTGACCGACAGATCTCGGTGGACGCCCCGGACCTGATCGGCCGCGACCAGATCCTGCAGGTGCACGCCAAGGGCAAGCCGATGGCCCCGGGCGTTGACCTCAAGGCCGTGGCGAAGAAGACTCCGGGCTATACCGGTGCAGACCTCGCCAACGTCCTGAACGAGGCAGCCCTGCTGACCGCGCGCTCCAACGCCAACCTCATCGATGACCGCGCCCTCGATGAGGCCATCGACCGCGTTATGGCAGGCCCGCAGAAGCGCAGCCGCGTGATGAAGGAACACGAACGCAAAATCACCGCATACCACGAAGGCGGACACGCCCTGGTGGCGGCTGCCCTGCGGAACTCGGCGCCGGTCACCAAGATCACCATCCTCCCCCGCGGCCGGGCCCTGGGCTACACCATGGTGGTCCCGGAGAACGACAAGTACTCCATCACCCGCAATGAACTGCTGGACCAGATGGCCTACGCAATGGGCGGCCGCGTGGCGGAAGAGATCGTCTTCCACGATCCCTCCACGGGAGCCTCCAACGACATCGAAAAGGCCACCTCCACGGCCCGCAAGATGGTCACCGAGTTCGGTATGAGTGAGCGCGTCGGCGCGGTACGCCTGGGCCAGGGCGGCGGCGAACCCTTCCTGGGCCGCGACGCCGGGCACGAGCGCAACTACTCGGACCAGATCGCCTTTGTGGTGGATGAGGAAGTGCGCCGCCTGATCGACCAGGCGCATGACGAGGCGTACGCCATCCTCACCGAAAACCGGGACGTCCTGGACCAGCTGGCCCTGGAACTCCTGGAACGGGAGACCCTCAACCAGGCCGAGATCGCGCACATCTTCACGGACATCCGCAAGCGTGACTTCCGCGAGGTGTGGCTGTCCAAGGAAACACGTCCGGTCCAGCAGGCCGGCCCTGTGGAGTCCCGCCTGGAGAAGTCTGAGCGCGAAGCCCAGGAGGAAGCCAAGGAAGCCCGCCTCGAGGAACCGCTGGATGCGCTGCCGCCGCACCCGCAGGGTGTCCCGGATGACGCTGCGTTCCAGGGCGGCATCCCCGACTCGGGGCCTGACGCCACGCACGGCTAAGCTTTCTCCTGTGACTCACATCGACGACGACGACGCATCCGCCTCCGCCGGACACCCGGCGGAGGACGGATCCCACCACAATAAGCACGAGAAGGTGGACCGGCCCCGGATCGAGGCGGCCGTCCGTGAAATCCTCCTGGCCATTGGCGAGGACCCGGACCGCGGTGGCCTCGTAGACACCCCCAGGCGGGTGGCCAAGGCCTACGCCGAGGTGTTCGCGGGACTGCACCACGATCCCGCTGACGTCCTCTCCACCACGTTTGACCTGGACCACGAAGAACTGGTCCTGGTCAAGGACATCCCGTTCTACTCAACGTGCGAGCACCACCTGGTGCCGTTCCACGGGGTTGCCCATGTCGGCTACATTCCCTCCCACGACGGCAAAGTGACCGGGCTCAGCAAGCTGGCACGCCTCGTGGATATCTACGCCCGGCGCCCCCAGGTGCAGGAGCGGCTCACCACCCAGATCGTCGAAGCAATGGTCAGCCACCTCAAGCCGCGTGGCGCGATCGTCGTTGTCGAATGCGAACACATGTGCATGTCAATGCGCGGTGTCCGCAAGCCCGGAGCAAAGACCGTCACCAGCGCGGTCCGCGGGCAGCTTCATGACCCGGCCACCCGTGCCGAAGCCATGAGCCTCATCCTCGGAAGGTAAGTAACAGACCATGGACTCACTCGCTGCAGCCCCGGGAACCGGGCCCGCGACATCTCCGCTGCCCATCCTGCGCAAACCGCGCCCGGCCGCGACATTCGCGGACCTGCCCACCGGCCGCACCCTGGTGATGGGCATTCTGAACGTCACCCCGGACTCCTTCAGCGACGGCGGAAAGCACCCGACGGCGGACACGGCCATCGCGGCGGGCCTGCGGATGTTCTACGCCGGAGCGGACATCATCGATGTCGGCGGCGAATCGACGCGTCCCGGCGCGGAGGATGTAACCCTGGAGGAAGAACAGCGCCGGGTGATCCCAGTCATCGAAGCCCTGGTCAAGGCGGGCGCCCTGGTCAGCATCGACACCACGCACGCCGCTACGGCCGCTGCTGCCCTAAAGGCCGGCGCCGCCATCATCAACGACGTTTCCGGGCTGACCATCGAGCCGGAGATGGCCGAGCTCGTAGCCGCGTCCAAGGTGCCGTATGTCCTCACGCACCGCCGCGGCGACGCCCGCACTATGGACTCCCTGGCCCAGTACCAGGACGTTGCCGGCGAAGTGGTGGCTGAACTGGCCGGCGTCCGCGACAAGCTCTATGCAGCCGGGGTGGGCGAAGAGCAGATCATCGTGGACCCGGGCCTGGGCTTCGCCAAAAACGACGCCCAGAACTGGGAGCTTCTGCAGCACCTGGACCAGCTGGACAGCCTGGGGCACAAGCTCCTGGTGGCCGCGTCCCGCAAGCGCTTCCTGGGCACACTCCTCACGGTAGCCGGCAAGTCCGCCGTCCCGGAGGAACGCGACGACGCCACGGCCGCCATCACCGCGATCAGCGCGTCCCGAGGGGCCTGGGCCGTCCGTGTGCACGACGTCGGTCCCAGCCTTGACGCCGTCAAGGTGGCTGCGCGGATGGCCGCCGCCCCTACCACCACCTAGGCCGGGCACCCATGGACAGGATCATGCTGAGCGGTGTCACCGCCGTCGGCCATCACGGAGTCTTTGATTTCGAGCGCCGTGAGGGCCAGCCGTTTGTAGTGGACGCCGTGCTGCATCTGGACTTCGCCAAAGCCGCAGTATCCGACGACGTCCGGGACACCGCCCACTACGGCGAGGTGGCTGAGCGGATCACGGACTGGATCACGGGGGAGCCGCTGAACCTGATCGAGGCACTGGCCGTCCGGATCGCGGATGGCTTGCTCGCCGAATTCACCATCCAGGCCGTGGACATCACCGTCCACAAGCCCAAGGCGCCCATCGAGGTGCCCTTCGGCGATGTGGCCGTCAGCGTGCACCGGGAGAGGCCATGAGCGGCGGGTACACCAAAGCCGTCCTGGCCCTCGGCAGCAACCTGGGCGAGCGGAACGACACCCTGTCCGAGGCCGTTGCCGATCTGGTGGACCCGCCGGAGGTTCGCCTGCAGGCCGTTTCCCCGGTGGTGCAGACCAAAGCCGTGGGCGGCCCAGCCGGCCAGCCTGACTTCCTGAACATGATCATCACAGTGGAAACCACGCTGTCCCCGGCCGAGCTGCTGAAGCACTGCCAGGCCGTGGAAAACAAGCACCTCCGGGTTCGTGAAGTGCGCTGGGGGCCGCGGACGCTCGACGTCGACATCATCACCTACGGCGACCTCATCAGTGACGATCCGGTCCTGACCTTGCCGCACCCGCGTGCCGCCGGACGCGCCTTTGTGCTGTATCCGTGGTCACTCATCGAGCCCGCGGCCACCCTGGGCGGGCAACGCATCAGCGAGCTGGCTGCCCGCGCCCCCGACTTTGGCGATCTCGCCCCATTTGACGGTTTCGGCGATTACGACGGCGTCCCCACGGCCGGGGCGGTGGAGTAACCAGTGAAACCCGTCAACCCTGTCCGCCTGCTGCTGATCGGCCTGGTCCTGACCGTGGCCGGCTGGTCGGCCACGGTGGTGACCACGCGCTACAGCATGGCCACCCCGGTCCTTCCGGCCACCGCGCTGGCCACTATGGGCGTGATTGTTGCCATCACATTAGTGCTTGGCGTCCGCGTGCTCCGGTGGCGCAACAGCACCAAGCGCAAGAAGGCCCTGGACCCGATCCTTGCCGCCCGGACCCTGGTGCTCGCCCAGGCGTGCGCCTATGCGGGCACCGTCCTGCTGGGCTGGCACGCGGGGATTTTCCTGGACCAGCTGCGGATCTGGAATCTGCGCAGCGACCAGGGCATCACCTGGGTGGCAGTCGCGATCGCTGCCGGCGGCCTGGTGATGATCGTCGTCGGCCTGCTGGTGGAGCGGTTCTGCAAGATCCCACCCGAAGACACCGAGGCAACCCCCGGTGACGGGAAACCCGGCCGCGGGGTACGCGGCGAAGCCGCCGGGGAAGGCGAATATGCGTACAGAGGCGATTGATCCACCAGGCATTACCTGGCAGCGGGTGTCCCCGAAATACGTCACCGTGCGGCTGGTGCAGTGGGCCTTGGGAAACCTGATCACGGTGGTTGTCCTGACCCTGCCCCTCATCTTTGTCCTGCTCGGCTGGTGGCGGTGGCCGCCCCTGTGGCTCGCCATCACCGTCCCGGCCGTGACCCTGGTCCTGGCCGTCTGGCGCCTGCTGCTGATCCCACGGCAGGTGCGCGCTATCGGCTACGCCGAGCGCGACGATGACCTCCTGGTCCGTGGCGGCATTTTCTTCCAACGGACCATGACGGTTCCCTACGGCCGGATGCAGTACGTGGATATCGGCGTGGGCCCGGTGGAACGCGGGCTGGGACTCTGCACGCTCAAACTCCACACCGCCTCACCCGGAACCAACGCCAGCATCCCCGGCCTGCCCGCCGCGGAGGGTGCACGCCTGCGCGAGCAGCTCGCCGCCCGCGGTGAAGCGAGGCTGGCAGGGCTGTGACGGCAAACGTTCCGGAGGCCGGCGCACCGAGTGCGGTTCCGGCAGCGCCCGACGGCGAGTGGCTGCGTGTGCACCCGGCCTCCCCCTTTGTGCGCGGCTGGGTGGCACTGGCGGCCATTGGATTCTTCTTCGGGCGGGACTTTTTCGAGCGGTTGCTGCAGGGCCGTCCGGTCTCCGAGCAGGACTTCGCCGGCCGGGCACCCTGGCTGGTGGCCGGCGGCGGCATCGTCCTGGTGGTGACCGTGCTGGGTTTCATCCTGACCTGGTATTTCACCAAGTACCAGATCTCCGAAGGGTACGTCCGGGTCAACTCCGGTCTGCTCTTCCGCCAGCAGCGGCAGGCCCGGCTGGACCGGGTCCAGGCCATCGACATCGTGCAGCCCCTGCTGGCCAGGATCTTCGGCCTTGCCGAACTCAAGTTTGAGGTTGCCGATGCCGGCGAATCGGCCGTCAAACTGGCCTACCTGCGGATGGACGACGCCCGCCAGCTCCGGGCCACCATCCTGGCACGGGCCGCAGGCGTGGTCCCGGACCCGGCCCGGCCACAGGAGGCCGCGCCGGAGGCGCCCGAACATCCGGTCCTGTCCGTGCCGCCGTCGCGCCTTATCGGTTCGCTGCTGCTCAGCGAGCAGAGCTTTTTTGTGGTGGTGGGCGGCATCGCCTCCGTGGTCCTGTCCGCCGTGACGGAGAACCGCGGCTTCTACTTCTACCTGATCCCGGCGGTGCTGGGCCTTGCAGCCAGCTACTGGGGCTCCTTTAACAAGGGCTACAACTTCACCGCCGCCATTTCGCCGGACGGGATCCGGCTGCGCTACGGACTGCTGGACACGCAGGCGCAGACGCTGCCCCCGGGCAGGGTCCAGGCGCTGAAGGTAGCCCAGTCCCCGCTGTGGCGGATCTTCGGCTGGTACCGGATCCAGGTCAACGTGGCCGGGTACGGCGCTGCCGGGAGCAATGGCGAGACGGCGTCCCGGACCACTTTGCTGCCCGTGGGCAAGCTGCCCGAAGTGATGTCCATGCTTGGCCTCGTGCTGCCGGATCCGGGGACGCCGGAGCCCGGACGCATCTTCGCTGCCGGGCTCTCGGGATTGGATTCCGACGGCGGATTTGTCACCACGCCGCACCGTGCCCGGTTCCTGGCGCCGCTGGGCTGGCGCCGCAACGGCTTCGCCACCACTGACACCGCCCTGCTGATCCGATCGGGCCGGTGGTGGCGGGAACTGGTGGTGGTCCCGCACCAGCGCACCCAGTCAATGGCACTGCACCAAGGCCCCCTCGCACGGCGGTTCCGTGTGGCGGACCTTGTCCTGCACACCACGGCGGGGCCGGTTTCGCCGCGGCTCACCCAGGCCGGACTTGACGAGGCCCGGGCCCTTTTTAATGCCCAGTCCGCCAGGGCCCGGCTCGCCCGCAAGCGGCAGACCAGCGAACAATGGCTGGCGACCGTGGTTCCCGCACCGGTGGTGGCGCCCGTCGAAACCCCTGTGGTTGTGCCGGCCCAAACCCCGGTGCCGCAACAAAGTCCCCAACAGGAAGGCCCGCAACGTGGCTAAGCCCGGGCGCCTTGGCGTCGGAATCATCGGTGCCGGGAAAGTGGGTGCCGTCCTTGGTGCGGCGTTGCGCTCGGCCGAGCACGCCGTCGTCGGGGTTTCCGCAGTGTCTGAGGCCAGCCGTGAGCGTGCGGAGACGCTGCTGCCGGGCGTGCCCATCCTGGAGATCCAGGAGATTGTGGAACGGTCCCAACTGGTGCTCCTCGCTGTGCCGGACGATGCCCTGGCCGGGCTGGTGGACGGCCTCGCCAAACTCGGGGCGTGGCAGCCCGGCCAGATCGTGGCGCACACCTCAGGCAGATTCGGCGTGGGGGTGCTCCGCCCGGTGCGTGCCGCCGGAGCCATTCCCCTGGCTCTGCACCCTGCTATGACGTTCACGGGTATGAGCCTGGATTTGACGCGCCTGCTGGACTGCACGTTCGGCGTTACGGCGGACGCCGCGATGCTGCCCATTGCGCAGGCGCTGGTCGTTGAGATGGGAGCCGAGCCCGTGGCCATCGCCGAAGGGGACCGGACGCTGTACCACGCGGCGCTGGCCCATGGCTCGAACCATATGGTCACCCTGGTGGCGCAGGCTTCCCAGCTGCTCCGCGACGTTGGCGTGGACGCGCCGGAGCGGATGCTGGGGCCTCTGCTGCGGGCCACGCTGGAAAACGCGCTCGCCTCCGGGGAAACGGCGCTGACCGGGCCGGTGGCCCGCGGTGATGTGGGGAC
The DNA here is from genome assembly GCF_014926485.1 of Pseudarthrobacter sp. AB1. Classification (NCBI taxonomy): domain Bacteria; kingdom Bacillati; phylum Actinomycetota; class Actinomycetes; order Micrococcales; family Micrococcaceae; genus Pseudarthrobacter; species Pseudarthrobacter sp. AB1. The sequence goes on along the minus strand of NZ_PZKO01000022.1, from coordinate 52,092 downwards.
AGTGGCGGCGCACGCTGAGGCGTTGCGGGAGTACGACGCCGGTGCGCATGGCGATGTGCTGGAGGCTTACCTTGCCATGGCCCGCGCCACAGCACGGCGGGCAAGCAGCCGGGGGCTGCTCAAAGCGGATCAAGTGGGGGCCATCCACGCGGCCCTGGAAGAGGAGAGCTGACATGGCCACGCAACTGGTGACAACTGCCGCAGGGCTCCGCGAAGCGAGCGCCCGGCTGCTCGCGCAGAAGGCGGGCACATCCCAGGGCCTTGTGCCCACCATGGGCGCGCTGCACGAAGGGCACGCCCGCCTGGCGCAGACCGCCGTTGAACAGAACGACGTAGTGGTGGTGTCCATTTTTGTGAACCCGCTGCAGTTCGGCGATGCGGTGGATTTGGACCGGTACCCGCGGACCCTTGACGCCGATTGTGCCCTGCTGGAAGAACAGGGCGTGGACCTCGTGTTTGCGCCGCCGGTGGAAGAGGTCTATCCCGGCGGCGAGCCGCTGGTGCGTGTGACCGCCGGCTCCCTGGGGGAGAAATGGGAAGGCGCCTCACGGCCGGGACATTTCGACGGCGCCCTCACTGTGGTTGCCAAACTGCTGCACTACGGCCTCCCAGGTTCAGGGCTTCCGCCTGCCGGTGCTTTTGCCTCCGGCGGCGGGGCGCTGCCGGCCTACCGGGCTTACTTCGGGCAAAAGGATGCCCAGCAGCTGGCTCTCGTGCGACGGATGGTGGCGGACCTGAACTTCCCGGTCGAAATTGTTGCCGTTCCCACGGTCCGGTCCGAGGACGGGCTGGCCCTCTCAAGCCGCAACCGGTTCCTATCAGACGAGGAACGGGAAGCCGCTCTGGTGTTGTCGCGGGCGCTGCGGCTCCTGGCGGAGCGGGCGGACGCCCACCAGCCGCTTGATCTGGAATCCGCCCAGGCTTTAGTGGAATCCCAGCCATTGGTCGGACTGGATTATTTCGACGTAGTGGATCCCGGAACCCTTGAGCCCTTGGCCGAAAACTGCCGGAAAGTCCCGTTCCGTGGCGAGGGCCTGGCGATCATCGCGGCCAAGGTGGGGCCTGTCCGGCTGATCGATAACGTGCCGCTCAGCAGCTGACATGTTGCGCCCGGCTCCGGGCGCGTAAGGCCTCGGGTCTCTGTCCGTCTTTCCGCGTATGGGCTATGCTGAAATTGTTGCCCCAGACCCTGGCATCGCCCTATTCGGCGTACTCCAGGAGGACCCGTTCCACGCAGGGCACCCCACACATCCTCTGCAGTTAGCCCCGGCCTTTTGTGTTGCCCGGCTTCTGTCTGTCCAGCGCAGCCGCATGCACGGCCAGCGGGACGCCCACCTGCATTCCCCATTCACGTGGCCGACCGGCCACGCTCAAATCAGGAGCAAATCCAATGATCCGCACAATAGATGACGGGTTGTCCTATCTCGTCAAAGTGAATGACGCGTCCGTCCTGGACGAATATTTGAATTCGGCCGTTGACCTGGCCCGCCAGTACGCCTCCAGCATTGCCCTGTGCGGGATTCTGGTAACCCGCCACGCGCACGACACCTATACCGTATCGGTCAGCGAGGCTGTACCTTTCGGAGAGACCCATGAGCGCCACGATCCCTAAGGTGGAGGCCGTGTTGTCCTCTGATCTTTATGCTGACAGAATCACACCGATCGGATGGCAGGCGTACGAAATCATCACGTCCATCCTGGAGGACCCGTCGCCGGATCTGGACCAGCACAAATGGCGCCTTCGCAGGTGTGTGGCCGCCCACCCGGGCGCACCGGAACGGGCGCTGCAGGCCCATCTGATGGCCACCTCAGAAGTGGTAAATGGCTACAGCCAGGAAGGGCCGGCCTGAGGCCCTGTCATTGACGATCGTCGGGTTCGCGGCAATAGGTATCCTTGAGGTGACAACTCCGCCGTTCCGGTTCAGACTGCAGCCGAATCTTTACCGCGGGATGATTCAGGGATCAGAGGCTCACCATGGACATTGCACCCGATATGGTTGCCGGTGACCAGAACGTGTGTGCTCCATATCTGGAGAAGCTGCCCATAACGGGTGCCGCGGTGTCGCTCTTCGGCGGAGCCGCCGCGGAGACCCTGGTCTCCGCCAGCGACGAACTCGCCTCCCGCCTGGATGAACTGCAGTTCAATCTCGGCGAAGGCCCGCGGTGGCGGGCCCACAAGACCCGCTTGCCCGTGCTGGTCCCCGACGCACAATCCACCGCCGACGACGAATGGCCCATGTTCCGGCAGGCGATCGCAGGGACGGACGCAGCCGCGCTGTTCGTTTTTCCACTCACAGTGGGCGCGATGGACCTCGGTGTCGTTGAGCTATATCACGCCGTTAGTGGAAACCTGAACCGGTCGGACCAGTCGATGGCGGCCGTACTTGCCAGGGGGACATCGTGGTACCTCCTGCGCAAGATTCTGAGCCTCAGCTCACCGGATACGGATCCAGTTCTGGAGCCGGCGCTTACGTCGCGCCGCGAGATTCACCAGGCCACCGGGATGGTCCTGGCGCAGTCTGGTGCTACGGCAGCGGAATCCTTGCTTTTGTTGCGTGCCTACGCTTTTGCAAATGACTTCACGTTGGGGGAGACAGCCGCCGCTGTGCTCGAAAGAAGGCTCAGCTTCGACACCGACAAGGGTAGGGCCGGCGGCCCTGCCCTGCAGTAAAATAGGGCCATGGTAACCAGTACCCGCGCCGAGCGCGCCAGTGCGGCGTTCGTCAAGCTCACTGACACCCTGGTGGCCGATTACGACGTCGTGGATCTACTGCACACACTCGTGGAGGAGTCGGTGGGCCTTCTTGACGTCGCGGCCGCTGGTCTGTTGCTTGCCGATCCCAGCGGAGAACTGCAGGTTGTCGCCTCCACCAGCGAGCAGAGTCAACTGGTCGAGGTGCTCCAGCTGCAAGCCGGAGCCGGTCCGTGCGTAGAGTGCTATCTGACCGGGGCGGCAGTTGCCGTGGACGACATCGCCGGGCTTACCAAGTGGCTGGGCTTCCGCCAAGCCGCGCTGTCGCAGGGCTTCCGCTCCGTTCATGCAGTGCCCATGCGCATTCACGGCAGGATTATCGGAGCCATGGGTCTGTTTGGCGCCCGGGAGGGTTCCCTGCCCGCAGAGGATGCCGCGATCGGCCAGGCCCTTGCCGACGTCGCCACCATCAGCCTGATGCAGGAACGCACCATCCGGGAAGCGGCACTGGTCAACGAGCAGCTCCAGCTGGCACTGAACACCCGTGTGCTGATTGAGCAGGCGAAAGGCGTCATTGCCCATACGGCCGGGGTGGACATGGACGCAGCGTTCAACCTGCTGCGGAGCCATGCACGCGCCAACAGCCAGAGCCTGCATGCGACCGCCGGACGCATTGTGGACCGCAGCCTCACGTTGCAAGGCCGGCCGCTCTAAGCCTTTCTACTGCGGGTGCCTCATGCTGAATCGCGGGCGGGCGCACATTGCGGCGCAGGAGCGTGTTGCTCTACTGCGTTGATTCACCCTGCGGGTAGCGGTTGATCATCAGCTGCTGCAGGAGTGCGCGCTCGGGTTTGCCGGGATTCCGGGCGACGCAACGGCGGAGCCTGGCCCGGGCAAGTTCCTCGCCGGGGGATGTTCCGCGGAGCACTTCATCAATGATTTCCTGCGCCTGCCACCGCAGGGATTCCCGGGCGAAGTAACGGACCTCGGCGGACGCAGCCGTACTTTCTATCCACGGGTCAGTGTCGGCACACGGGATGAAATCGAACGTTCGCTCTGCTGACATCGGGGCCTCCTTGCACCAAGCCGACAAGGCCTTTTGAGGGTCCCGTCAGCGTCATAGCACTGCGTTGGGAAAAACATTACAGCGAGTAAGACTGGTCTGTCTGCACCTGGAGTAAACTATTCCTACGATGATTTTCGATGCAGACCACGCTGCAGAGCCCGCCCTGTCTCCTGCGGATTTACCCGCCGAGGCGGCAGTTGTTCCTGCCGATTCCCGGGGCCGGATCCTGGCTGTGGCTTATGAACTGTTTTCCCGCCGTGGGGTGCGGGACGTAGGCGTTAACGAACTGATCGAACGTTCCGGCGTGGCCAAGGCAACGTTTTACCGGCACTTCCCGTCCAAGGACGCGCTCGTCCTGGCGTTCCTGGAGCAGCGGGACCAGCTATGGACAGTTGATTCCATCGTCGGCCAGGCCAAACTGCGCGGCACAACCCCCGCCGAACAACTGCTGGCTATCTTCGACGTCTTCGGCGACTGGTTCCTCCGCGACGACTTCGAAGCCTGCTCCTTCATCAACGTCCTGCTGGAAATGGGCCCGGCCCATCCGCTCGGCCAGGCCAGCATCGATTACCTGGCCAGGATCAGGGGCCACGTGCAGGCCCTCGCGGAGCAGGCCGGGTTGGACCGCCCGGAGGATTTCGCCCGGTCCTGGCACATCCTCATGAAGGGGTCCATCGTCTCAGCCACCGAAGGCGACACCCAGGCCGCGAAGCGGGCCCAGCAGATGGCCGGCTGGCTGATCGAGCACCACCGCAGCTGACAACCGGCCCTCCCGCGCGAATGGCCACTTAAGCCCCGCCCACGAATGCTCCGTTCCTCGACGCCAAGCGCCGGATTGCAAGGAATCAGCAGGAGTTCAGTTAATCCGGCCGGGCCCCGAGGCAGCCTGCTGGATCAAAGCCCGTGCCGAAGAATAAACCCGTGTCCCGGAATTAGTCCGGACGGTAGAGTGTTGGAATCTGCAGCGACGATGCTCGCGAGCCACTTCATTCTTAATCCCTGAGGGAACACCCATGTCTACAGAAGTCTCTTCGAACGCCTCCGGGCAGCCCGGGCCGGTAGCGGCGGCGCCGTCGGCCGCGCCGGAGAAGATGTCCCGCGAATCGGTGACCATCATCGCCACCCTGCTCGTGGCGACCTTTGTGGTGATCCTGAACGAGACCATCATGAATGTGGCCCTGCAGCGGCTGATGGTTGACCTGCGTGTGGACGCGCCCACCGTGCAATGGCTCTCCACCGGCTTTATGCTCACCATGGCGGTGGTCATCCCCACCACCGGGTTCATCCTCCAAAGCCTGTCCACGAGGGCCGTCTTTATGCTGGCCATGGGTCTGTTCGCCGGCGGCACGGCCTTGGCGGCGGTGGCTCCCGGTTTTGAGGTCCTGCTCCTGGCCCGCATCGTCCAGGCCGGCGGCACCGCCATCATGCTTCCGTTGCTGATGACCACCATCCTCACCCTTGTCCCGCTGGCCAAGCGCGGCGCCGTCATGGGCAACGTCAGTATCGCCATCTCGGTGGCGCCGGCCATGGGCCCCACTGTCTCCGGGCTGATCCTGGAGCATTTCACCTGGCGCTTTATGTTTGTTTTCGTCCTGCCGGTCGCACTGGCCGCGCTGGCCATCGGCGCCAAGTACCTGACGAACGTGGGTGAAACCGAGAAGACCAAGCTCGATTTCCTCTCCGTACTCCTCACGGTTCCTGCCTTCGGTGGCTTGGTGTATGGCCTCAGCCAGATCGGCGGCCATGGCGGCCAAAGCGGGCCGAGCACCATGGCCATCGCCGCGCTCGTCATCGGCGTCGCCAGCCTGACGGTCTTTGTGCTCCGCCAGCTCCGGCTGCAGAAGTCCGAAGCCCCGCTGCTGGATCTCCGCGCCTTCAACTTCAGGATGTTCACGGTCTCCGTGCTGCTGATGGTGGTGGCCATGATGGCGCTCTTCGGCGGCGTGATCCTGCTGCCGCTTTACCTGCAGGAAATCCGCGGCCTGGGCTCGCTGGAGACGGGTCTCGCGCTGCTTCCGGGTGGCCTGGCGATGGGCCTGCTGGGCCCGTTTATCGGCCGGCTGTTCGACAAAGTGGGCCCGCTGCCGCTCACCGTTACCGGTTCCGTGCTGATGGTGCTGGCCTTGTGGCAGTTTTCAATGCTCGACGCCGGCACTCCGGTCTGGTGGATCATCACCCTCCACGTGGGGCTCAGTTTCGGCCTGGCGCTGCTGTTCACGCCGGCATTTACCACCGGCCTGAACCCGCTGCCGCCGCATCTTTACTCTCACGGCTCGGCGATCATGAGCACCGCCCAGCAGGTAGCCGGTGCCGCCGGAACGGCGCTGCTGGTGTCCATCTTTGCCGTGGTCTCGGCCGCGTCGGGGCTCGTTGCCGGCATGAGTGCAGCGTTCCTGACGGCAACCGTGATAGCCCTTGCCGCCGTCGTACTCTCTGCGATGATGCGGAAAACAGACGGCGCCGCCCCGGGGCACGGCGCCGGCCACTGACCACTCTTAACCAAACGCGGGGTCACTTTACGCCCATCCGGCCCACCGGAACGGGCCGTAGGTGACCCCGCGTTGCTTTGGATGGGGTCAGCTGGCGAAGAAGTCGCTCAGCTCGGTGATGAGCTTGTCCGGTGCACGGAGGACGCCGTCGTGGCCGGCTCCCGGCAGGATGGTGTAGCTGGAGCCGGACAGGACATCATGGATCTGGCCGCAGGCAACACCGAAGTACGCAGGGCTCTTCTCGCCCACAATAATCAGCGTTTCCAGGGGCAGCTCCAGGAACGGCTCGGCCGGCATGTCCGCTGCGATGATGGCCTTGATTTCCCGGACGCCGGTGCGCATCAGTTCACGCTGCTGCTTGCCTTCGGAAGTGCCCGCGGTGAGTTTGTTGGCCAAGGTCAGCATGGACAGTGGCATGCGGGATGAGAACGCTCCGCCTGCCTCAAGCCCGCGCTGCAGTACGGCCAAGGCGCGGTCGTCGTCCCCGGCGGCCGTGGCGCGTTCGTATTCGGCAGTCCAGTCGGCCTTCACGCTGTGGTTCACGGACACGGCGGGGTCATACACAGCCAGCCGCTCCACCGGAAGGGTCCGGGCCGCGTGCAGGGCCACCGCGCCGCCGAAGCTGTGCCCAAAGACGTCCGTGCTGGACGTGTGTTTCATCACGGCATCCAGGTCCCGGATGTCCCCGTCCAGCGTGTAATCGTCGGCCTGCGGCGAGGAAGATCCGCGGCCGCGGCGGTTGAACGTGTGCACGGGGCGGCCCAACGCGGTGCTGAGTTTCTGCGCGAACTTTGTGTAGTCGGCCGCGGTCACCATGGAGGCCGGTACCACAACCACGCCGGAACCGGCGGAGACCAGTTCAGCACCCGTGGAGAAGAGCTCCAGCGTGCCGCCGTCGGGGGTCTTGATGTTCTCGCTCGTCATGATCCGAGCCTAGCCGAGCAACCTGCGGAAAGCCTCAGCCCTTGAAGTATTCCGCGATGTCAGCGACAAGTTCCTTAACTGCGGCCGGAATGGAGCCATGGAAGCCCTTGGGTGAGAGCTCGAAGGTGCTCCCCGGGACGGCCGCGTGGAGTCGCTGGGCCGTGACCTTGTAGTAGCTCGGGCTCTTACCGCCCACCATAAAGTGCGTGTTGGCGGGCAGGACGGCGAAGTTCCTTGCATGCTCGGCTTCGCCGTACGCGGCCCGCAGTTCGCCCACGCCGGTTGGCATCAGGTCCCGGAGCATCTTGTTCACCTTGGTGCGCGATACCACAGCCATCAGCCCCGCAAGGACAGGCTCGGGGATCTTCGAGAGCGCGGTGCCAGGCTGCATGCCTTTTTTCATTCGGGCCATGGCATGCCCCACCCGGCCGGCGTTCACCGCGGCCTCGAACTCGTCCAGCCAGGACATGTCGATGCTGCCGTCGATATTGACTGCGGCGTCGTAGACCGCCAGCTTGTCCGGTTCGTATGAGGTGCCTACGAACTCCTGGACGGCGTTCAGCGCCACTGATCCGCCCAGGCTGTGGCCCAGGACGTTGCGGGCACCCGTTGCATCCATGACCGTGCGGACATCGGCAATTTCCGTGGCCATGGAATAATCCGCCGGCTGCTCGGTGGAGTTGCCCCGCCCACGCCGGTCGTAGACGTCCACTGCCCACCCGTCGCCCAGCCCGTCGGCCAAAGCCATCGAGAACGGCCGGTAGATCAGGGCCGTGAGGAAGGCCCCTCCGATGACCACCACACGGCGTTCTCCCGGCGCATCCTCGGTTCCGTAGCTGTACAAAGCCAGCCTGCCGCCGTCGTGCGTGGGGACTTCCTGTGCTTTCACGCTCCCCATCCTAGGCGCGCGGCAAGGCTCCCCACCGGCAAGGCGACCTACCGGCGCCTCCCCAGCGTCCGGGCCTGGCCGTCGCTGCCGTTGATGAACCGGGCAATCCGCACGGCCAGGCCCTTGCCGGGGCGGATGGGTCCCTCATGCAGCTGGCCAGGGACCACCTGGAAGGTGATCGATGGCACTGCGGCGGCCAGTTGGCGTCCGGTCTCGGCGAAATACGCCGGGCTCCAGCCGCCGCTGAGCATCAGGACGGGGGTGGTGAGGGTGGTGAAATTCTCCAGTTCGGCGTCGGCGTCCAATACTGCCCGCATTTCGGTGACGGCCGTGGGCAGCAGCTGGCGCATTTCCGCGCCCAGATTGGTTTTGGCGGAAAGAATGCTCAGCATCCGCAGCGCGCCGAGCGGCAGGTAGGACAGGGGACCGGCCGTAGCCAGGCCCTGGACCAGGTGCGCCCACGCATGGTTAAGCTGGCCTGCGGTGACGGCGTCCTCAAGCTCCGGCCGCCAGCGGTGGCTTAGGTTTCCGGACAGCGACACCGCGGCGTCATAGGTCACCAGCCGGCTCACGGGCAGGGTCCGGGCCGCCTGCAGCGCTACGAAACCGCCGTAGCTGTGGGCCACCACGTCTGTGGAACCGGTCTCGCGCATGACCGCCGCAAGGTCGCTGACCTCCGTTTTCACCGAATAGTCCTCCGGCTGCGGGGCGGACCCCGCCCTGCCGCGGCGGTTGTAGCAGTGCACCGGCCGGCCCAGCAGGACACTGAGCTTCCGGGCAAAAGGCCGGTAGAGGGCGTCGGTGACCAAAGTGCCGTGGATGAGTACGACGCCGGGAGGTCCCGCCGTCGTCGGGCCCAGTCCTGCGGGGGTACGGAAGGAATGGACGTCGAGGCGCCCGCCGTCCTCCGCTTCAACTTTCCACGTCTCCACAGCCCGAGTCTATGCCCGGGCGTCTGCCGGGAGCCGGAGGCAGGAATGCCCGGTAAACTTGGGGATTGTGACTTCCCAAAACACCACCGTCCCAAAAAATGCCCCAGAGCCGCTCGACGCCAGCGAACAGATGCGCATCCGCATGGACAAGCGCGCGAAGCTGATCGAGCGCGGCACCGAGGCATATCCGGTGGGCGTGGAACGCACGCATTCCCTCACGGAGATCCGCGAAAAGTACTCGCACCTTGAGGCTGACGACACCACCGGCGACGTTGTGGGCGTCACCGGCCGCGTGGTTTTTGTGCGGAATACCGGCAAGCTCTGCTTCGCCACGCTCCAGGAAGGCGGAGTTGATGGCAAGGGCACCCGGCTCCAGGCGATGCTCAGCCTTGCCAACGTGGGCGAGGAAGCTCTCGCGGACTGGAAGGCGGTGGTGGACCTGGGCGACCACGTGTTCATCAAGGGCGAAGTGATTTCCTCCCGCCGCGGCGAGCTGTCCGTGATGGCCGAGTCCTGGTCCATGGCTTCCAAGGCACTGCGCCCGTTGCCGGTGCTGCACGCGGAACTGAACGAGGAAACCCGCGTCCGTCAGCGTTACGTGGACCTGATGGTGCGCGATGAAGCCCGGGAGATGGTCTACACCCGCGCCGCGATTACCCGTTCCATCCGCGAGAGCCTGCACCGCCACAGCTACGTCGAGGTGGAAACCCCCATCCTGCAACTGGTCCACGGCGGCGCCCTGGCCCGCCCGTTCGAGACGCACATGAACGCGTTCGACCAGAAGATGACCCTTCGCATTGCCACTGAGCTTTACCTCAAGCGCGCCGTGGTGGGCGGGATCGATCGCGTCTACGACATGGGCCGCGTCTTCCGCAACGAGGGCGTGGACTCCACCCACAGCCCCGAATTCACCACCCTTGAGTGCTACGAAGCCTGGGCTGACCAGTTCGTTATGGCCGGGCGCATCAAGGAGATCATCCTGGACGCCGCGGACGCCGTGGGGGTGGGCCGCACCCTCCAGACCGATGCCGGGGAGATCAACCTCGACGGCGACTGGGCCTGGGTTTCGGTCTACCCGGGACTGTCCGACGCCGTTGGCCAGGAAGTCACGCCGGACACGTCGCTTGAGGTGCTCCGCGAAATCGCGCAAAAGCGTGAGGTCAAGGTGGACCCGAAGTGGGACGCCGAGAAACTGGCCGTGGAACTGTTCGGCGAAATTGTGGAACCCACGCTCCTGAACCCCACCTTTGTGTACGACTACCCGCCGTCTGCCCAGCCGTTGGCCCGCCCGCACCGGAATGACGGCCGGCTGATCGAGGCCTGGGACCTCATCATCGGCGGCATGGAGCGCGGCACAGCCTTCTCCGAGCTGATCGACCCCGTCATCCAGCGCGAGCGGCTGACTGAACAGTCGCGGCACGCTGCCGCGGGCGACGACGAGGCAATGCAGCTGGACGAAGACTTCCTGCGGGCCCTCGAATACGGCGCGCCGCCCATGGGTGGCATCGGCCTGGGCATCGACCGGCTGGTGATGTTGTTCACCGGCGCCGGTATCCGCGAAACCATCCTTTTCCCGCTTCTGAAGCCCGAAGGCCACTGACCATGGAATATGTAGCCGTACTCCTGCCCTCGTTGGTGGTTGGCCTGCTTTTTTGGTTTGCCATGAAATCCATCTTCAATGCCGATAAGGCCGAGCGAAAGGCTGAAGCGCGGGCCCAAGCCGAGGCGGAATCGCGTTCCGGTGCGCCTTTGAACGAGCAGAACCCCGAATCGGACAAATAGCTCGAAAGAGATTTCTGCGGGTTCCTGTGGATATCCACAGGAACGATTGAACGCTTTGACGCGTTGCCATAAAGAGGCCCATACTTTTTACAGGAACATCCTCATTTTCTGACAACCGCACCTTTCCAAGAGGAAGACATATTTAATGGCACAGAAAGTAAACATCATCCTCGTCGATGATCTTGATGGGGGATCCGCGGACGAAAACGTCCGTTTCGGCCTCGATGGGGTCAGCTACGAAATCGATCTGTCCTCGGCCAATGCGGCCGAGCTCCGTTCTGCCTTGGAGCGCTTTGTTGCCGCCGGACGTAAGACCTCGGCCGGCAGGGCTACCCGCACGAAGCCGGCTGCAGGCGCCCGCGCCAACGACTCCGCGCAGATCCGCCAGTGGGCACGGGATAACGGCTACACGGTTAACAGCCGCGGCCGAATTCAGGCTGAAATCCAGGAAGCCTACCAAAAGGCAAATTCCTGACCTGCGCGTCTCCAGCGGCGTAATAGGCCCTGTCTTCACCTTCGGGTGGGGGCAGGGTTTTTTGATGCCAATTGTGAATGCGCAAAGGCGGACCTGGGCGTGCGTGAAACCCTTGCTGACCAAAAATCTACAGGCGTACCGTTGGGTTAATCTCCGCGCGATTTCCTCGCGATGAGCCGGTGATTCTGTTTGAGCCTCTGGTCTGGGACGCCGGCGCGAATTCGCCCACTCGAATCTTTGCGTGGCGGGAAACACCCGGAATGTCTGTAATTAGCGGGCATTGGTGATCCTTGAGCCGTCGTGGTCCCTTATTGCGTTCCGCTCCTGACACCGCGGTCATGGTGCAGGGTGGCGGGAGGTTGGACACGTCATGTTTCCCCTGTGGCGAACACGCTCCCCAATAGTGGGTCTGCCACGTAGCATCAAAGTACGTCGTAGCTAGGAGTGTGGCGAAAATGTTTGAGCGATTTACGGACCGTGCCCGTCGCGTAGTTGTGCTTGCCCAAGAAGAGGCACGCATGCTGAACCACAATTACATTGGTACCGAACACATCCTCTTGGGTCTGATCCATGAAGGTGAGGGCGTTGCCGCCAAAGCTCTTGAGTCCTTGAGCATTTCGCTCGACGGTGTGCGCGAGCAGGTACAGGAGATCATCGGCCAGGGTCAGCAGGCCCCGTCCGGTCACATCCCCTTCACCCCGCGCGCCAAGAAGGTGCTGGAACTTTCCCTGCGAGAAGCCTTGCAGCTGGGCCACAACTACATCGGCACGGAGCACATCCTGCTGGGCCTCATCCGCGAGGGTGAAGGCGTTGCCGCCCAGGTGCTGGTCAAGCTCGGCGCAGACCTTAACCGCGTCCGCCAGCAGGTCATCCAGCTCCTCTCCGGGTACCAGGGCAAGGAGACTACCGGCGCAGGCGTCGGTCCCGGCCAGCCCGAGGGCACTCCGGCCGGCTCCGTGGTTCTGGACCAGTTCGGCCGCAACCTCACCCAGGCTGCGCGCGAGAACAAGCTGGACCCGGTGATCGGACGTGAGTCCGAAATGGAGCGCGTTATGCAGGTCCTTTCGCGCCGCACCAAGAACAACCCTGTGCTGATCGGTGAGCCCGGCGTCGGCAAGACCGCCGTCGTCGAAGGCCTCGCCCAGGCAATTGTCCGCGGCGACGTCCCGGAAACCATCAAGGACAAGCAGTTGTACACCCTGGACCTCGGTTCACTGGTGGCAGGCTCCCGGTACCGCGGTGACTTCGAAGAGCGACTGAAGAAGGTCCTCAAGGAAATCCGCACGCGCGGCGACATCATCCTCTTCATCGACGAAATCCACACCCTTGTGGGCGCCGGCGCTGCTGAAGGTGCCATCGATGCTGCGTCCATCCTGAAGCCCATGCTGGCCCGCGGTGAACTGCAGACCATCGGTGCCACCACCTTGGATGAGTACCGCAAGCACATCGAGAAAGATGCCGCGCTCGAGCGTCGTTTCCAGCCGATCCAGGTCAAGGAGCCCTCCGTCGCGCACGCGATCGAGATCCTCAAGGGCCTGCGTGACCGCTACGAGGCGCACCACCGCGTCACCATCACCGACGGCGCCCTCACCTCGGCCGCGAACCTCGCCGAGCGCTACATCTCGGACCGCTTCCTTCCGGACAAGGCCATCGACCTGATCGATGAGGCCGGTGCCCGGCTGCGCATCCGCCGGATGACCGCCCCGCCGGAACTGAAGGCCATGGACGAGCGGATTGCCAAGCTGAAGATGGAGAAGGAATCCGCCATCGACGCGCAGGACTTCGAAGGTGCCGCTTCGCTCCGGGACAAGGAGCAGAAGCTCATCACTGAGCGTGCCGAGAAGGAACGCCACTGGAAGTCAGGCGGCATGGATGACATTTCCGAGGTGGATGAGGATCTCATCGCCGAGGTATTGGCCAACTCCACCGGCATCCCGGTCTTCAAGCTGACCGAGGAAGAGTCCACGCGCCTGCTGAAGATGGAAGACGAACTGCACAAGCGTGTGGTGGGCCAGAATGAGGCCATCAGGTCCCTGTCCCAGGCGATCCGCCGCACCCGTGCAGGCCTGAAGGACCCCAAGCGTCCGGGCGGCTCGTTCATCTTCGCCGGCCCCACCGGCGTCGGCAAGACCGAGCTGGCCAAGGCCCTGGCGGAGTTCCTGTTTGGTGACGAGGACGCCCTCATCACGCTGGACATGTCTGAGTACTCCGAAAAGCACACTGTTTCACGGCTATTCGGTGCCCCTCCGGGCTACGTCGGCTACGAAGAGGGTGGCCAGCTCACTGAGAAGGTCCGCCGCCGTCCGTTCTCCGTGGTCCTGTTCGACGAAGTGGAGAAGGCGCACGCTGACCTCTTCAACTCACTCCTGCAGATCCTTGAAGACGGCCGCCTGACCGACTCCCAGGGTCGCGTGGTTGACTTCAAGAACACGGTGATCATCATGACCACCAACCTGGGCACCCGGGACATCTCCAAGAGCGTTGCCACCGGCTTCCAGTCCGGCACGGACACCCAGACCGGCTATAACCGGATGCGTGCCCGTGTGACGGAGGAGCTCAAGCAGCACTTCCGTCCGGAGTTCCTGAACCGTGTGGATGACGTTGTGGTGTTCCCGCAGCTCACCCAGGACGAGATCATCGAGATCGTGGACATGTTCGTTGGCCGCCTCGAGAAGCGCCTCAAGGACAAGGACATGGGCATCGAGCTCACCACCGCGGCCAAGGTGCTCCTGGCAACCCGCGGCTACGATCCTGCTATGGGTGCCCGGCCGCTGCGCCGCACCATCCAGCGCGAGATCGAGGACCAGCTCTCCGAGAAGATCCTGTTCGGCGAGCTCCACGCCGGCGACATCGTTGTAGTGGATGTGGATGGCGAAGGCGACGACGCCAAGTTCACGTTCGCTGGCAACGCCAAGCCGCGCATCCCGGAGATCGCTCCCAGCGTCTAACCACCAAAAGCGAAGGCTCCGCCACTCCGAAAGGAGCGGCGGGGCCTTCGTGTTGGCTGGCTTCCCGGTGTTGAGTCCGGGAGCGCCCCAGCCCAGCGGGAGCGGCCGAAGCCGGCCGTGCGCCACCGTAGGATTGTCGGGTGACCGACTCTGATTCCTTCCACATCCGTTCCGCCCGTACCAGTGACGTGGCCGCCATCAAGGGCCTTGTGGCGCCGTTGGCTGAGCAACGGATCCTGATGGCAAAAGAGACGGTTGCCTATTACGAGAGCCTCCAGGAATTCCGGATCGCAGAGGCCGATGACGGCGAAGTCATCGGCTGCGGTGCGCTGCACGTTATGTGGGAGGACCTCGCTGAAGTCCGTACGCTGGCCGCATCGGATGCATGGCGCGGCAAAGGAGTGGGGCACGTGCTCGTGGAAAGCCTGCTGGCCGAAGCCCGTGAACTGGGAGTGGGGCGGGTCTTTTGCCTCACCTTCGAGGTGGATTTTTTCAAGCGCCACGGCTTCGAGGTCATGGCCGACCAGACGGCAGTGGACCCGGTGGTCTACTCGGAGCTGCTGCGCTCCCATGACGAAGGCGTTGCCGAGTTCCTGGACCTGGCGCGGGTCAAGCCCAACACCCTGGGCAATACCCGCATGATCAAGACCCTCTAGACGCCCCTGATCACCCTGCCCGGGCAAGGGCGGCAAGAAGTCACCCTGTGACATAAATAGCTTTACGTCGAATTGATGGATAAAGTGAAGGGGTTGCGGTGTGGGGCCTGCCGTAAGGGACGGTCATTGGGGGCTGTCCCTTACCGCTTCCACCGAATCGTCGCAGGCTACCGGACTTTGTGCGGCGGTAGTAGGGTCGAAGTGCATCCTCCAGGAAGCACCCACACCCCAGGAGTTCTGCCATGAAAAAGCTCATTAACGATCCCCGCTCCGTAGTTGACGAATCCGTGGAAGGATTCGGTCTGGCCCACGCGGGACTCGTCAACGTCATCGCCGATCCCAAGTACGTAACACGCAAAGACGCGCCAGTGACCGGAAAAGTCGGACTCGTTTCCGGCGGGGGGAGCGGCCACGAACCGCTCCACGCCGGTTTTGTCGGGCTGGGAATGCTCGACGCCGCGGTGCCGGGGGCGGTGTTCACCTCACCGACGCCGGACCAGATCCTCCCCGCCACGCTCGCCGTTAACTCGGGCGCCGGCGTCGTCCATATCGTAAAAAACTACACCGGCGACGTCCTGAACTTCGAGACCGCAGCGGAACTGGCGCAGGCCGAAGGCGTGGACATCCGCACGGTCCTGGTGAACGATGACGTTGCGGTGGAGGACTCCCTTTATACCGCGGGCCGCCGCGGCGTGGGTGGCACCGTCCTGGTGGAGAAGATTGCCGGCGCCGCGGCTGAACGGGGCGACAACCTCGATGCCGTGGCCGCGATCGGCGGCCGCGTCAACAGCAATGTCCGCACTATGGGGGTCGCCCTGTCCCCGTGCACCGTACCGCACGCGGGAACGCCCAGTTTCGACCTTGCGGAAGATGAAATCGAGATCGGCATCGGCATCCACGGCGAGCCCGGCCGGCACAAAATCCCCATGGAGAATGCCGACGGCATCACCGACCGCCTGCTGGACCCGGTCCTCACCGACCTGGGCATCACGGGGGGCGAGAAAGTGTTGCTGTTCGTCAACGGCATGGGCGGCACGCCCCTGAGCGAGCTGTACATCGTCTACCGCCGCGCTGCCCAGGTCATCGCAGAACGCGGAGCCGTCGTCGAACGCTCGCTGGTAGGGAACTACATCACCGCCCTCGAAATGCAGGGCTGCTCCATCTCCGTGCTACGGCTCGACGATGAACTGACGCAGCTGTGGGATGCCCCCGTGCACACTGCAGCCCTGCGCTGGGGCGTGTAACTGTGGTCCTGGACGTGAACTGGGCCGTCAGGTGGCTGACGCTGTGCGCCCAGGCCATGGCGGAAAACCGGGTGTGGCTCATCGAACTGGACCGTGCCATCGGGGACTCTGACCACGGCGAGAACATGGACCGCGGCTTCCAGGCCGTGCTGGACAAACTGGCCGAGGTGCCGCCGGAGACTCCCGGCGCGGCGCTGAAGCTGACAGCCATGACCCTGATGTCCAAGGTGGGCGGCGCCGCGGGACCCTTGTATGGAACCGCGTTCCTGCGCGCCTCCACCGCTCTGGGAGACGCGGCCGAGATTGACCCGGGGCGCCTTGCCGAAGCGCTCGGGGCTGCCCGCGACGGGATCGTGGCCCGGGGCAAGGCCGAGCCCGGCGACAAGACCATGGTGGACGCCTGGACCCCCGCGGTGGAGGCGGCACAGGCCGCCGCTAAGGACGGTGCCGGCACCGTCCTTGGCGTGCTGGTGGCTGCGGCCGAAGCGGCTGAAGCCGGCGCCGTGGCCACCGACCCGTTGGTGGCCCGCAAGGGCCGTGCCAGCTACCTGGGGGAGCGGAGCGCGGGCCACCGCGATCCGGGCGCCGCCTCAAGTGCGCTGATTCTCCGGGCAGCCGTTGGGGCCGCAGCGTGACAGTTCGTCTGGTGGTGGTGTCACATAGCGAAAAAATAGCCGACGGCGCCGTGGAACTTGCCGCACAGATGGCGCCCGACGTCGTCATCCTCGCCGCCGGGGGCACCGCAGACGGCAGGATCGGAACGAGCCTGGAAAAAGTCATGTCCGCCCTGGACCAGGCGGCCGGCGGCGATGGCGTGGTGGTCCTGACAGACCTGGGATCTGCCGTGATGACGGCGGAATCGGCCCTGGAATTCGTGGAGGAGCCGGCCGGTGTGCTTCTGGCGGACGCGCCCCTGGTGGAGGGCCTGGTTGCTGCGGCCGTGGCCGCACAGGGCGGTGCCGATGCGAAGGCAGTCAAACGTGCCGCCGAAGCGGTCTACGGACTGGGACCGGACGTGGCGGTTGCTTCGCCTGTGCTGGCCGCCAGTACCGTGGCTGAAGGGTCCGTCACCGGTCCGGGGCCGGACTTCACCGGCGACTTCGAACTGGTGAACGAGGCCGGCATGCACGCCCGTCCGGCCGCCAAGATCGCAGGCGGCCTGGCGTCCCTCAACGCCGAAGTCACGGTCAACGGCGTGGATGGCGCGTCAATGACATCCCTGATGATCCTGGCGGCAGGCAAGGGATCCATGCTCCACATCGAGGCTTGGGGGCCCGACGCAGAGCGTGCCCTGAACTACGTTGGCGGCCTGGTGCAGGCCGGCTTCGGCGAGCCGTAGGCCGTGGACTGATATGGGCGTGGCTGGCGTGGATCCCGGCCAGGCGGGAACGCCATCTGGTGCCGCCTATTTGACCTGGTTGCGGCCCAGATTGAAGGAGCGCTTGTCCACGAGCAGGTACGTGCCGGCTCCCATCAGGAGGAAGCCGCCAACGCCGATCACGATGATCTGAGTGCTGACGCCGACAATAAGCAGCACCAGTCCGAACAGGCATGCGATGGCACCGAAGTACGTGCGGCGCCCAAACCTCGTGCCCACGGAGCCGGACGAGAGTTCCTCGGCGAGCCGCGGATCGTCTGCAGACAGGCCCAACTCCAGCTCCTCAAGCTGTTTCCGCTCCCTATCTGAAAGTGGCATCGTAACCCCTTCCCGGCGGCGGACCTGTTGTAAATCCAATGTTGCCGATGCTAGTAATACAGACCGTAGAAGTGTCCTGGGTGGAAGTCAAGGGAGGGGCTGGAGGGCCCTGGGTCGCCATGAGTCACGCAGCCTGTCGCAGGCCCTGGGCGTCGAGAATCACCGAAGCGGTGACGAACTTCCCGCACTGCTCGCCGTAGGGATAGGCGCCGCGGGGCCGGAAATTCAGGGTGTGCACCGGCAGGGCCGATCCGTCCGGAGCAGCCGCGGTGGCGGTCAGCGCCATCGGGGCCTCCGTGAGGGACCCCAGCATCAGCATCCCGATCATGGTCCCGTCCGGGGAAGCCGTGGCGGAGCAGGCCCCGTCCGGTGTGCAGCCCTGGTCAATCGAGGCAGTGCCGGGAACAAGCTCGACGGCGGCCTCTTTACAGACGCCGTCCTGGCAGGCCTTGAGGCGCAGGGATCCCACCTGCGGTACGTACTCCCGGGCCACGGTCACCGAGACCGCTGACGCCTGGGCAATCATCGGGCACGGCGTCGGGACGGGGTAGTAGTAGCAACCGGAGGTGAGAACCGCCGTCGTCAACAGTGCCAGAAGTACCCCGGGCTTGCCCATACTCCAGCGTAAATCCGGAGCCGGAAGCCGGCATTGCTACCAGGAAAGTGACGTAAACATTGTTATGGCTGTTGCTCCGAAGATCACCATAATGAGACCCGTCGCCATCCGGCCCTTGGCAACAGCAAAGACCGGCAGCGTGGATTCGGCGGGGTCGGCCGGGTTGTAGACCACCGGGATGTGGGTGCCGATGATCGCCTGGTCCTGGCTGTAGATATCGGACTGCCCCAGCCAGCGCTTGCCGCCTGCGTCCGCGAATTCATACGACGGCGCAAACCGGTTCCGGCCGTTGCCCGCGGGCCCGTCCGTGCCGTGCAGATTTCCAGTGACGGTGGCCGCAGTCTCCTGCCACCCCGCCATGGAGCGTTTCCGGCGGACGGACGCGGCCAGGGCCAGTCCCATCAGGATCAGGCCTGCGGCAAGGAAAAGCCCGGGCAGCGCGATGAACAGCAGTTTCAGGGAGTCCACGGTTCAGCCCAGCGGGAAGTTGCCGGCGACCCAGAACAGCAGCAGGGCGAAGAATGCCAAGACCGGCATCAGGCACCCGAGCACCATTTTGGATTCGGACGCCACCTGGAACGACTGGTTGGGATTCGCCGGGTTGTAGGCCACGGCCAGGGGTGATCCCGGTGCCTGCTGGTTGGCGTACGAAACCTCGGATTCGCCCGCATACAGGGTCCCGTTGGGGTCCGCGAACTGGTAGGTGGGGTAAAAGCGCCGGCTCCGCGTTGAGCCGCCGCCGCCATGTGTCCAGCCCGCCACGTTCCCGGTGACGGTCGCCTGCACCTTTGGCCAGCCTGCGATCAGTTTTTCCTGCCGCTTGGCTTTCCGCAGTGAGCGGACCAGCGCAAAAATGACACCCGCAACAAACAGCGCCCAGATGACGTACAACACGATTCTCATGAACTTCCCCCGGTTCGAGTCATCAGAAAGTATGCCATCCAGGGGCGGGGCACCCTAAAGACGCTCAGCCCGGCAGCCGGTAACCGCCCTGGTGCAGCTCGGCCAGGCCGTCGCCGAGGAGGCCGGCAATGGCACGTTCGAGTTGTTCCGGCGCGGAGTTCAGGCGGTGCAGTGCGGACAAGGGCACGCCGATTCCGGTCGCCGCGAAGCCCAGGTCAGCAGGCTCCCGCTGGAACATTTCCGCCGGCACCGGCGCGTCCGCAAGCCGAAGCACAGCTATCACGGCTCCCCGGACCTGCCGGTCAGTGCCGTGCCACGCCTGTCCTTTGGGAACGTACGACGGCGGCGGCTCGCCGGCTGCCAGCCACGCACAGGAGTCCCGCACCGGGCAGTCCGCGCACTTGGGCGCACGCGCCGTGCAGACCAGCGCCCCCAGTTCCATCACCGCAGCGTTCCAGCGCACGGAGGTCCCGACGTCGTCCGGCAGCAGTCCCGCCGCGAGCCGCATCTCCGCGGCGTTCAGCGAGGGTGAGGGGAGCGCGACGCCGGAAACCAGACGCGCGTGCACCCGCCGGATGTTGGTGTCCACCACAGTCTCCCGGCGTCCGAAGGCAAAGGCGGCGACCGCCGCGGCCGTGTAGCTGCCCACGCCGGGCAGGGCCAGCAGCTCCGTGTAGTCGCCGGGGACCTTGCCGCCGTGGTCGCGGACGATGGCGGCGGCGGCCGCGTGCAGGCGGAGTGCCCTGCGGGGATAGCCGAGCCTTCCCCAGGAGCGGACGGCTTCCCCTGCAGGCTCGCCGGCGAGCCCGGCGGGGGTGGGCCAGCGCTCAAGCCATTCCCGCCAGACGGGCAAAACGCGCACCACAGGGGTCTGCTGGAGCATGATCTCGCTGACCAGGACTCCCCACGGTGAGCAACGGGTTTCGCGCCACGGCAGGTCCCTCGCCGTCTCCGCGAACCAGCCGGTGATCCTGCGGTGCAGCGCGGCGAGCTGGTCGGGGCGGAGTCCACCCGGGCCGGACGAGCCGTCCTCGGGTATGGCTGGAGAAAGGGTCATGGCGTCGATCCCAACACTGTAGTGGATTCCAGGGAGCCCGCGCGAAGATTCCCGCGGACAAACTGTGACCTTAGCGTTGACAGGGGGACCGGCGTGGTGGGACGGCAGAATCCGGCGGGTTCTCTAGCCTAGAAGGATGGGCAGGCAAGGCAATTCATCACCGCGCAAGACGGCATCCGCATCCGGTTCCCGGGGCGGTTCCGGCGCGACCCGGCAGCCGAGCGCAGCCGTCTACCGCCGCCGTCGGCTTTTTGTGGGAACAGCCCTGCTGATGGCGGTGGCGCTCACCTTCGGTGGCTTTGCGGTTGCCGGTGCTCTCAGCGGCACCGAGCAGGCATCTTCCGCGGCCGGCGCCACCGAATCTGCCCCCGCCCCGGGCCCATCGCCGTCGGAAACTGCGGGCACGGAACCCACTGCCACGCCCACGCCGTCCTGCAGCCAAAACCTGGTGACGGTGTCCGCTTCGACGGACAAAGCCGCCTACGGCCCCGATGAGAACCCGCTGCTCACCTTGAAGGTGACCAACGGCGGAACCATGCCGTGCGAGGTGAACATCGGAACTTCCCAGATGGAGTTCCTGGTGACCAGCGGTGCGGACAGGATCTTCTCGTCCAAGGACTGCCAGGCCAAAAGCGAAGACCTGGTGAAGACGATTGCCCCGGGCGCCAGCGAAACGGCGAACTTCCCGTGGGCCCGTAACCGCACGCTGGAGGGCTGCAGCCCCATCGAAGCCAAGCCAGGAGCGGGCGGGTCGTACTACATTTTCACGGCCAAGCTTGGCTCGAGGGCCAGCCCCAAGGCCGTGTTCCAGCTCAGCTGATCCTTCTCCCTTGGGCCCACTCCGGCAGGGTTCCCTGGCCGAGCTTGCGAGGCGAGGGTGCCGGTGGGTGGGCCCACTCCGGCAGGGTTCCCTGGCCGAGCTTGCGAGGCGAGGGTGCCGGTGGGGACTAGAGGAAGCGGTCCAGCAGGCTGGCTTCGGCCATCCGGCTCAGGCCTTCGCGGACGGTGCGGGCGCGCTGGTCGCCGATGCCGTCAACGGTCATGAGATCGTCAATGGTGGCCGCCATCAGGAACTGGAGGCCGCCGAAGTGGTCCACCAAGCGGTCGGCAACAGCCTTGGGGACTGCCTTGAGCCCGGACAGTAACCGGTAACCGCGCGGCTGCACCACGGCGTCGAGGTTGGCCTCGCCGCCGGCAAAACCGACGATCCCGGAGATCTTGCCCAGATCGATCAGCTCTGTGGGGCCGAGGTTCACCAGCGCAGTGACGGCCCGTTCGATGTCCTCGGCGGACGCGTCCGGCCCGGCGTAGTCGCGGATGATGACGTCGCTGCCCGGGCCGCGGCCCACCGTGAGTTCATCGAGCTGGAGGGACAGCAGCCGGCCGTCCTCGCCAAGTTCCAGGACATACTGCGATATTTCCTCGGAGATCCGGCGGACCATTTCCTGGCGCTGCAGGGTAACTGCGACGTCGCGGACGGTCACCATGGCCTCGATCTCCAGCGCGGACAGGGAACTGGTCACCTGGTCCAGCCGCGAACGGTACCGTTCCAGCGTGGCGAGGGCCTGGTTGGCGCGGGCCAGGACCTTCTCGGATCCCTCCAGCACGTGCCGGAGCCCGTTCACGTACAGCGCGATGATCTGCATGGACTGGCTGACTGAAATCACGGGAACGCCGGTCTGGATGGCCACGCGCTCCGCCGTGCGGTGGCGGGTACCGGATTCCTGCGTTTCGATGCTTGAGTCCGGGACCAGCTGGACCGCGGCCCGGAGAATGTTGCCGGCGTCCTTGTCGCAGATGATGGCGCCGTCCATCTTGGCTAGTTCGCGGAGCCGTGTGGGGGAGAAATCGATGCCGATGTCGAACCCGCCGGAGCAGATGGAATCGATGGTCCGGTCCGAGCCCAGCACGATCAGCGCACCGGTCCGCCCCCGGAGGATGCGTTCCAGGCCATCGCGCAACGGCGTGCCTGGAGCCACTCTGCCCAGAGTCGCCTTGAGCGATTCTTCGGGGCTCCGAGCCATAGGTGTTCCCTTCAAAGGTGCAGGCTGCCGCCCGCAGGTACGCCGGTTTTACGCTCCGCCGGCAAGATCAAAAGTACTCAGTTTCCCGCAAGCTCAATGATAGAGGTAAGAAGCGGCAACAACCGCACGGACAAGCCCCAAAGTGCCTCGTTAGGGGGTGCCGTAAAGTGCCTCGGGAGCGCGTGCGACGGCGGCCCTCCGGGAGGCCTTTCGCCCACCGTCCAGGTGGCAGGCGGCTGACCCAGAGCGGCGGCTTCCCGCGCTGCGATAAACTTGGAACTTGGCTCTCACAGAGCCATGCTTCCCCCCTTGAGGCCTGCCGAGCGCCTTGGGGTTACCCCATCGCAGCGAAAGTAGCACCGTGTCCCAAGATGTCCTTAGCCCCGCCAGGGTCAACGAGATTCACAAACAGGCGGCCCGGCGTCGGACCTTTGCTGTCATTTCGCACCCCGACGCCGGCAAGTCCACCCTCACCGAGGCTCTGGCACTGCACGCGAAGGTGATCGGCACGGCCGGCGCCTCCAGCGGTAAGGCCAACCGCAAGGAAACGGTTTCGGACTGGATGCAGATGGAGAAGGACCGCGGCATCTCCATCAGCTCCGCCGCCCTCCAGTTCTCCTACCGGGACACCGTCATCAACCTGCTTGACACCCCCGGCCACGCGGACTTCTCCGAGGATACCTACCGCGTCCTGGCCGCCGTCGACTGTGCAGTGATGCTCGTGGACGCCGCCAAGGGCCTCGAAACGCAGACCATGAAGCTGTTTGAGGTCTGCAAGGCGCGAAACCTGCCCATCATCACCGTGATCAACAAGTGGGACCGGCCGGGCCTGGACGCACTGGCGCTGATGGACGAGCTCACCGAGCGCACCGGCCTCCAGCCCATGCCGCTGACCTGGGCCGTGGGAATCTCCGGTGACTTCCGCGGCGTCTGGGACCTCCGCCAGGACCGCTTCGCCCGCTTCCAGCGCAACAATTCCGGCGCCAACATCGCCCTGACCGAGTACTTCACGCCCGAAGAGGCAGCGGAGACGCAGGGCAGCAACTGGACCGACGCCGTGGACGAGGCTGGCCTGGTCATCGAGTCCAACCTCGAATTCGACGTCGAAGCCTTCCATGCGGGCACCGCCACCCCCATCCTTTTCAGCTCCGCCGCACTGAACTTCGGCGTGAAGGAACTGCTGGACGCCCTGGTGGACTTCGCTCCGCACGCCGCACCCCGGCCCGACGTTGAGGGCAGCCCGCGCCCGGTCGAATCGTCCTTCTCCGGCTTTGTCTTCAAGGTCCAGGCCGGCATGAACAGGGCCCACCGCGACCATGTGGCCTTCATCCGCGTCTGTTCCGGAGTTTTTGAACGCGGCATGGTGGTCACCCAGACCCGCACCGGAAAGTCATTCGCCACCAAGTACGCCCAGCAGGTCTTTGGCCGCGAACGCGAGGTCATCGACGAGGCCTACCCTGGCGACGTCGTGGGACTGGTCAACGCCTCCACATTGCGCGTGGGCGACAGCCTGTTCCTCGAAGACGCGGTGGAGTACCCGGCCATCCCGCTGTTCGCCCCGGAACACTTCCAGGTGGCCCGGTCCAAGGACCCCAGCAAGTTCAAGCAGTTCCGCCGCGGCATCGAGCAGCTCGAGCACGAGGGCGTCATCCAGGTGCTCCGCTCCGACGTCCGCGGCGACCAGGCGCCGGTGCTTGCCGCCGTCGGCCCCATGCAGTTCGAAGTGGTGGAGGACCGCATGGCGCATGACTTCAGCGCGCCCATGCGGCTGGAACGCCTGCCGTACTCCATCGCCAGGATTTCGACGGCGGAGGCGATGCCCACGCTGGCCAACGTGCCCGGTGCCGAGGTGCTGTTGCGGTCCGACGGCGAATACCTTGCCTTGTTCAACGACGTCTGGGCCCTGCGCCGGATCGAGAAGAACCACCCCGATCTGACCCTCGTGCCCATCGGCACCCACAACCCCGCAAAGTAGCGTCCAATGTCTGCAGACCAACCCCGCGCGCTGATCACCGGCGTCGGCACCATCAACCCGCTCGGATCCACCATGGCGGAAACCTGGACCGGCCTGCTGGCGGGGCGATCCGGCATCGCCGCGCTGGATCAGGCGTGGGCGGAGCCACTGCCCGTGCGCATGGCAGGACAGGTCACCGCGGACCTTTCGGAGCACCTCACCACGCGCGAGCTGAAGAGGATGGACCGGTGCGGGCAACTGGCGCTGGTGGCTGCCCGGGAAGCCTGGCAGCAGGCGGGGGCGCCCGACGTCGACCCCGAACGGTTCGCCGTGGTGATCGGCTCCGCCTATGGCGGCCTCGGCTCCACCCTCGAACAGGACCGTGCGCTCGCGAGCGGCGGCCCGCGCCGGGTCTCGCCGCACACCCTCACCCGGCTGATGGTCAACGGCCCCGCGGCCTGGGTCTCCATTGACCTCGGCGCCCGCGGCGGAGCCCGGACCCCGGTCAGCGCGTGCGCGTCCGGCGCGGAAGCAATTGTCCAGGGCGCCGAAATGATCCGCTCCGGAGCGGCCGACGTCGTGATTGCCGGTGGCGTGGACGCATCCGTCAACGACCTGGTGATCACCGGGTTCTCCCAGATCCGGGCACTCTCCACGCGCAACAGCGAACCCCAGCTGGCCTCGCGCCCGTTCGACGGCGGCCGCGACGGCTTTGTCCTCGCAGAAGGCGCCGGCATTGTGGTGCTTGAGAGTGAGGCCCACGCCCGGGCGCGCGGCGCCGCCATCCTCGGCGCAGTGGCCGGCGGGGCGGTAACCTCGGACGCCAACGACATCGTGGCCGCGGACCCCGCCATGCAGCGAAGGGTCATGCAGAAGGCCCTGGCCTCGGCCGGAATGCAGGCTTCGGAAATCGGCTTCGTTCACGCCCACGCGACCTCCACCCCGGTAGGGGACCGGCTCGAGGCACAGGCCATCAACGCCATTTTCGGTGCCGACGTGCCCGTGACTTCCACCAAGGGCCACACCGGCCACCTGCTGGGCGGCGCCGGTGCCCTCGCCGCGGTTGTGGTGGTCCAGGCCCTGCAGACCGGACAGCTGCCCGGAACGGCGAACGTCGAGGCGCTGGACCCCGAAGTGGACCTCAACGTCGTGACGGACATCGCCCATACGCTGGTGCCGGGCTCTGCCCCTGCCGGCCTGGTGAACGCTTTTGGCTTCGGCGGACACAGCGTTGCCCTGGTGATCACGGCCAGCTAGCAGCAAGGTCCCAGGGGAAGCGACGCCTGGACAGCTAGCAGGCAGGCAGGATGAACGTGGCCGTGGTGCCCTCGTCCGGGGCGCTGGTGAGGCTCAGGGAACCGCCGTGGCCTTCGATGATAGCCCTGCTGACCGGCAGGCCCAGTCCCGCTCCTGGGATGGCTGTCGCGCGCGACCGCGCCGAGCGGAAGAACTTTTTGAATGCCTGCGCCTGGTCTTCCGCGCTCATGCCGACGCCCGGGTCCGTGATGGAACAGACAAGGTCCGTTCCGGTCCTGTGAGCGCTGACGGTGATGCAGCCGCCGCCGGGAGAGTATTTGATCGCATTCGAAAGCAGGTTGCCCACTACCTGGCGCATCCGGGCGGGGTCCATGCGGGTTGCCAATGGCTGCTCGGCCTCAAGCACCAGCTCCAGACCCCGGTCGGCCGCCTGGGGGAACGTGGAATCCACCACGTCCGCGAGGAGGCGGGCGAGGTCCGCCTCCTGCAGCGCCAAGTCCACCTGATCCGAGGCCACGGCAATCAGGTCGTTCACGAGGCCCAGGAGGTGGGTGGCATTGCGGTGCATCACGCGTAGTTCGGCCTCGATCGCCTCGTGGCCGGACTCGTCCAAGACAAGTTCCAGGTAGCCGAGGATGGACGTCAGCGGGGTGCGAAGTTCGTGGGAAACGGTGCCGACGAAGTTATCCTTGGCGGCCAATGCAGTGATCAGCGCGGTCACATCCACGAATGTTATGACACCGCCGCTGCGCACGCCGTCCCGGGAGCGGATGACATGCGCGCCCACGGAGTACGCACGTTGTTCCTCCCCATCGCCTGTCCACAGTAATTCGTCCGTAAATACGTCGCCGCGTATCACGCGGGCGACGGGCAGCATGCGGGGCGCCACCGGAGTAGCGCGATCGCTCTGCAGCACACACGTCCCGGTGTCCCCATCGGCCAGTCCTGCAAGTCTGGGATCCGCGCGTATGGCCCGGTTAGTCAGTACGTTGTTCCCCTCAGGGTCGACTACCCAGACGCCCACTCCCACCGCGCCGAGAACGGCGTCCAGGAGCCGCTGGCGGTCCAAGCTTTCGGCCAGTGTTTCCGCCAGGGCCTGATCTTTCTTCAGCAAGGCTTTGCGCTGCCGGTGGAGTATCCCGGACACGATATGGGCGGAGACGGCAATGGCGGACAGCACCAGGGGAAGGAAAATGGTCCGGATCATCGATCCCCGGGTCGGTTCGGAGCCGAAGACCGCGGCCGGGATGACGGTGCTGAGGACTGTCACCAAAATGGCCAGGACCACCCTGGCGCGCTGGCGACCCGAAGACAGCCAGATCACCGGAAAAACAAGCATCAGGCTCAGTATGTTGAAGTCGGGGCCGCCTGCTTGACGCGTGAAGCCTATGGTGAAGCAATCAAGAACCGGAATGGCGATAAACGCACCGGCGGGCAGCCTTTCCCACGGGATGGCCACGCAGGCGGCGAAGATGGCCGAATGCGCCAGTAACGCCAGCCTGAAGCGTTCGTCCGCCAGGGTGGCGGGACTGAATATTCCGGCGGCCACAACGACGAGCGCCACCGTGACGGTGAGCGGAAGTTGGCTCATCACCACACGGCCCCGGGCCCCAAGGCCCCCGAAAAACGCGTCCATTCTCCCGGCGAAAAAACTGTACTCCGCCGACTCGTCGCGGAAGAATCCGCCTGCTTGTATTTGATTAGTCAATCCGGCCCCCCCAGGCGCATCAATAACATCCTCCAGCCTGCTGAAGGTCGTTCCGCCAGCCTAGCGCTTGGCTCCCGCAGGAGCGCAGTACTACGTCAGCGGATTACCCGATCAGCAGGCTCAACGCCTCCGTCAGATGTTCCACCTCGCGCACGGAGAAGCCCGCCGGGACAGGGCCGGGCCCGTTGTGGCTGGCCGGGACCACGGCGTGGGTGAAGCCCAGCCGGTGTGCTTCCTGGATGCGCTGGTTGATGCCGGGCACGGGCCGGACCTCGCCCGCCAGGCCCACCTCGCCGAACGCGATCAGCCTGATGGGCAGGGGTTTGCGCGCCTTCGCGGACGCGACGGCCAAGGCAACGGCGAGGTCAGTGGCCGGTTCGCTGAGCTTCACGCCACCCACCGTGGCCACGTAGGAGTCGTCCTTGTGCAGCAGGCAGCCGGCACGCTGCTGCAGCACCGCCAGGAGCATGGACACCCGTGAACTGTCCAGGCCGCTGGTGGCCCGGCGCGGCTGCGAGTTGGCGCTCTCGGCAAGCAGCGACTGCACCTCGGCCAGCAAAGGCCTCCGGCCTTCCATGGTCACGGTGATGCAGGTGCCGGAGACAGGTTCCTTGGTGCGGCTGACGAACAGACCGCTGGGGTCCGTGAGGCCTTCGATGCCGTTCTCATTCAGGTCAAAACAGCCCACATCGTCCGTGGGCCCGTACCGGTTCTTCACCGCGCGCAGCATCCGGAGCCGGGAATGCCGCTCGCCTTCGAACTGGCACACCACGTCCACCAGGTGTTCGAGCAGCCGCGGCCCCGCGATGGACCCGTCCTTCGTCACGTGCCCCACCAGCAACGTGGTCATGTTCCGCCGCTTCGCAGCCGCGATGAGGGACGCCGCCACCTCACGTACCTGCGAGACACCGCCGGCGCTGCCGTCCACGTCAGCGCTGCTGAGCGTCTGGACCGAGTCCACAATCAGCAGCCGCGGCTCGATTTTCTCCACCTGCCCCAAGGCCTGCCCCAGGTCAGTTTCGGCGGACAGGTACAGGGAGTCCGCGACGGCGTCGATCCGTTCGGCGCGCAGCTTCACCTGCGCGGCGGATTCCTCGCCCGTGACATACAGGACATCCTGGGCGGTGCGGGCGAACTTGGCCGCGACGTCCAGCAGGAGGGTGGACTTGCCCACGCCGGGTTCCCCGGCAAGCAGGATGACCGCACCCGGGACCAGGCCACCGCCCAGTACGCGGTCCAGCTCGTCCACGCCGGTAGGAAGGAAAGCCGCCGTGGTGGCATCCACCTCGGCAATCCGGCGGGCCGGCTCCAGAACTGTTGTTGCCGCCGTCGTACGCGCTACAGCGGCACCGGTCTCCTCAACCGTCCCCCACGCCTGGCACTCGCCGCAGCGTCCCACCCACTTGACCGTGGTCCAGCCGCATTCGGCGCACTTATAAGCCGGCGCTTTGGACGCCCGGGAAATCTTTGTTGCCATGGGTTCCACCCTACTGGCGGGCACCGACAATTTCCGCCCGCCCCTAAAGCGCCGGCAGCACGTCCCTTGCCTCGATCGGATCCATGCCCGTGGCCTCCAGGAGGTCCACCATCAGCGGCCGGAACAGCATCACCACAGTCTCACCCTCAAGCCGCTGGACTTCCAGCAGCCTCGGGTGCAGCCGCAGCGCAACCTCGCTGAAGTCCTGCCGGGCCGTCCGCAGATGGGCCCGCCGCGCGCCGTCGTGCGTCTCGGCAAGGCCCAGCGAGAGTTCATCAATCGCAGCCGCCGTATCCTCCAGCACCTCTGCAATGTTCTCGGTTGCCTCATCGGACAGTGCGGCATGGTTGATGGCGCTGGTCAGCCGCCGTGCGAAGACGCGGCTGTTCCTGAGCGCAAGGTCGATGGAGTCCAGTGACTGCTTGAGCCGGTCCAACTCGTCGCGGTGCCGGCGGTGGGCCGGCGCGAGCGTGGCCACCTCGCCGGAAGCTCGGAGGGAGTGGCGCATCGCGTCCACCAGCGGCTGGCAGTTCCGGCCGCGGATCAGCGCGTGCCACGCCTGGGTGGAGTCGCTGTTGCTCAGTGCGGAGGCGCATTCCCGCAGTACCTCGGCCAGTTCGTGGAGCAGCTTCCGTACATCCTTGCGGGGCTCCCGGCGCGGATCCTTCGGAATCAGGATGGTCACCAGGAGCGCAAACACGCCGCCAACAATGGCGTCAATGCTGCGGGTGAACGGCCCGCCGTCCGGCGCCGGCAGCAGTACCACCAGCAAGGATTGCAGCCCCAGTTGCGTGGTGAAGATGTTGCCGCTGTCCAGGAAGCGGGCCAGCAGGATGGAGAACAGAAGGACGACGGCGGCCTGCCAGATGCCGCTGCCCAGCCAGTGCAGCAGCAGATCACCCACCGCGATCCCGATGGTGCAACCGAGGCCCACCTCCATCACCCGGCGCAGCCGCGGGTCACGCGAGAAGCCCAGCGCGATCAGTGACGATGTGGCCGCGAAGAGGGGGCCGGAGTGCCCCAGGACGTATTCGGCGAAGGCGTACGCCCCCACCGCGCAGGCGGTCATCTGGACGGCGGGGACCAGCGAGTTCCGGCTCCGGACCAGGCCGGTGCGGATGCGGCCGCGCAGGAATCGCCTGCTTGCTGAGAGTCCTGCTGCTGCGGCCATGCCCACCAGTCTATTTGCCGCCCGGGCACCTAAGGCCGAAAGCGTGACACGCGCAATGGTGGCGCCGCAGGTGTAAGCCAATATGCCGCCGTCGTTAATCTTCTGTTCACCTGCGGCCGCCCATCGCTTAACCTGCGGCACATAACTTCATTGAAGGTACAAAACATACGCATCGCGCTGCAGGGCTTCTCCGGGCCCTGCCCGCAACTGAATAACCCTGGAAGGGGTACATCTAGTGAAGGCACTCCGTTTCGGCCGCCACGCGGCTATTGCTGTAATCGCTGCCGGCGCACTCGCGCTCACCGCCTGCGGTTCAGACAACGCCACGGGCAACACGCCTGCGGGCAACCAGACTGCTCCCGGTACCACGGTCACCGGCACGCTGACCGGCATTGGAGCATCCTCCACCGGCGCAGCCATGGACGCCTGGAAGGCTGGCTTCGCCGCCGCCAACTCAGGCGCCACCGTACAGTACTCCCCGGACGGTTCCGGCGCAGGCCGTAAGGCGATCATCGACGGTTCGGCGCAGTTCGCCGGCTCAGACGCGTACCTCAAGGATGAAGAGCTGGCCAGCTCCATGGCCAAGTGCGGCCCCGAAGGCGCCATCAACATCCCGGTCTACATCTCCCCGATCGCTGTGGCATTCAACCTCCCCGGCATTACCGAGCTGAAGCTTGACGCCGCCACCGTAGCCAGGATCTTCCGCGGCGAGGTTGCCAACTGGAACGATCCCGCGATCGCTGCCCTGAACGCCGGCGTCACCCTGCCGGACCTGAAGGTCACCCCGGTTAACCGCTCTGACGATTCCGGTACCACCACCAACTTCACCGAGTACCTCGCCGCGGCTGCTGCCGAGGTCTGGACCGACAAGGCTTCCGGCGTGTGGCCCGCAACCCTGCAGGGCGAGAACGCCAAGGGAACCTCCGGTGTTGTCAAGACTGTCACCGACACCCCGGGCGCCGTGACATATGCGGATGACTCCGCCGTGGGCGGCAAGCTGGGCACCGCCTCCATCAAGGTGGGCGAGGAGTTCGTCAAGATCTCCGCCGATGCCGCTGCCAAGGCTGTCGAAGCCGGCAAGCCCGTCGAGGGCCGTTCCGCCACGGACGTCGCCATCAAGCTGGACCGCAAGACCACTGCCAAGGGCGCCTACCCGATCGTCCTGGTTTCCTACCACGTTGTCTGCACCACCTACGACAAGCAGGAAACCGTTGACCTCGTCAAGGCCTTCGAAAGCTACGTAGTTTCCGACGCCGGCCAGAAGGCAGCTGCTGACTCCGCGAAGTCCGCGCCGCTCTCCCCGGCCCTCGCCGAGAAAGCCGTCAAGGCCATCGAATCCATCAAGGTCAAGTCCTAGTACCTGTCCCTGAACCACGTTCCCCGCCACGCCGAAAGGCGGGGCGGGGAACTTGGCTTTGTACGCTCGATTTAGGCACCACCAACAACCGAAGGGTCTGGAATGACCGCCACCCCCCTGAGCAGTTCCCAGGGCGCAGGCCGCGCCGGGGATAAGATCTTTTCCGGCGCCGCCCTGGCCGCCGGGTGCCTCATCCTCGCCGTCCTGTTCGGCGTGGCATTGTTCCTTGTTGTCCAGGCCATTCCGGCGCTCACTGCCCCGGCAGCCGAAATCCAGGGCGGCGAAGGCTTCTTCGCCTACATCTGGCCGATCGTTATTGGCACCCTCATTGCCGCCGTCATCGCCCTGGTGATCGCAACACCCGTCGCCATCGGCGTTGCCCTGTTTATCTCGCACTTCGCCCCGCGCGGACTCGCCTCCGGCCTCGGCTACGTCGTGGACCTCCTGGCCGCCATCCCGTCAGTGGTTTACGGCGCCTGGGGCGCGGCATTCCTCGCCAAGGAAATATCCCCGGCCTACAACTGGCTGGCCGGGAACATGGGCTGGCTGCCCATCTTCCAGGGCCCCGCCTCTGCCACTGGCAAAACCATCCTGACCGCGGGCATTGTGCTCTCGGTGATGGTCCTGCCGATCATCACGTCCCTGAGCCGTGAAATCTTCCTGCAGACCCCCAAGCTGCACGAGGAAGCCGCCCTGGCCCTCGGCGCGACGCGCTGGGAAATGATCAAAATGTCGGTCCTGCCGTTCGCCCGTCCGGGCATCATCAGCGCCGTGATGCTGGGCCTGGGCCGCGCATTGGGCGAGACCATGGCGGTTGCCCTGGTCCTCTCCTCCGGTGCCCTGACCGCCAGCCTGATCACGTCCGGCAACCAGACCATCGCCGCGGAGATCGCACTGAACTTCCCCGAGGCCAGCGGCCTCAAGGTCAGTACGCTGATCGCCGCCGGCCTGGTCCTGTTTGTGATCACCCTGGGAGTCAACATGATCGCCCGCTGGATCATCACCCGGCACAAAGAATTCTCGGGAGCAAACTAAATGTCCTCCACTCTCACTCCCGTGCGCAGCAAGCGTTCAGCCCTGACCAAGGGCCAATTGCCTCCTTTTGCGCCGTACGTTGTCCTGGCGCTCGCGCTCATCGTGGGTGCCGCGATCCTGGCCCTGATCGGTTTTAACGCGTTCGGCTGGGGCATTGTCTCGGCCATCCTCTTCACCGCCGGCCTGGTGGGCTGGAGCGCTGTTGTGGAGGGCTCCCGTAAAGCCAAGGACAAGCTGGCGACTTGCCTGGTGGTGGGCTCATTCCTGGTCGCGCTCCTCCCGCTGATCTCCGTAATCTGGACGGTTCTGGTCAACGGTGTTCCCGGCCTGATCGCCCCGGGTTTCCTCACCAACTCCATGAACGGCGTCACCGGCGCCTACGACAATAAGGCTGTCGAAGAGGGCGCCCCCGTGATCGGCGGCATCTACCACGCACTGGTGGGTACGGTGCAGATGACGCTGGTCGCCACCGTCATCTCTGTGCCCGTCGGACTGCTGACCGCCATCTACCTGGTGGAGTACGGCAACGACGGCCGGCTGGCCCGCGCCATCACGTTCTTTGTGGACGTTATGACCGGCATCCCGTCCATCGTGGCCGGCCTGTTTGCCGCAGCGTTCTTCTTCGCCGTGGTTGGGCCCGGCACCAAAACCGGTGCCGTCGCCGCCGTCGCGCTTTCCGTCCTGATGATCCCCGTGGTGGTGCGTTCCAGCGAGGAAATGCTGAAGATCGTCCCCAACGAACTGCGCGAAGCAGCCTACGCGCTGGGCGTGCGCAAGTGGCGCACCATCATCAAGGTGGTTATTCCGACGGCGATCTCCGGCATCGCGTCCGGCGTCACCTTGGCGATCGCCCGCGTGATCGGCGAGACCGCGCCCATCCTGGTCACCGCCGGGTTTGCCACCAGCATCAACAACAACGTGTTCGGCGGTTGGATGGCCTCCCTGCCGACGTTCATCTACACCCAGATCCTGAACCCCACGTCGCCGGCAAACCCGGACCCGTCTTCGCAGCGGGCCTGGGGGGCCGCCCTGGTGCTGATCATCCTGGTGATGGTCCTGAACCTGGGCGCCCGGCTGATCGCCAGGATCTTCGCACCCAAGACCGGCCGCTGAAAAACGTTCAGCTTGGGATTCCGGTCCTCGCGGCCAAACCATAGACTTCAATCCGTACCCCAGCAAGTGAAGGAACATCATGTCTAAGCGCATCGACGTCAAAGACCTGAACGTGTACTACGGCGATTTCCTGGCCGTGGAGGACGTCAGCATCAACATCGAAGCCAAGTCCGTGACGGCTTTCATCGGCCCCTCAGGCTGTGGCAAGTCCACGTTCCTGCGCACCCTGAACCGAATGCACGAAGTGCTGCCGGGCGCCCGCGTCGAAGGCGAAGTCCTTATGGACGGGGACAACCTCTACGGACCCGGGGTGGACCCGGTGACGGTGCGTTCGCAGATCGGCATGGTTTTCCAGCGGCCCAACCCGTTCCCCACCATGTCCATCCGGGACAACGTGCTGGCCGGCGTGAAGCTGAACAACAAGAAGATCTCCAAGGGCGAGGCCGACATCCTGGTGGAGAGGTCCCTTCAGGGTGCCAACCTCTGGAACGAGGTTAAGGACCGCCTGGAAAAGCCCGGATCCGGCCTGTCAGGCGGCCAGCAGCAGCGTCTGTGCATCGCCCGTGCCATCGCCGTGGAACCGCAGGTGATCCTCATGGACGAGCCGTGCTCGGCCCTGGACCCGATCTCCACGATGGCCATCGAGGACCTCATCAACGATCTCAAGGATCAGTACACCGTGGTGATCGTGACCCACAACATGCAGCAGGCCGCGCGCGTTTCGGAAAAGACGGCGTTCTTCAACATTGCCGGAACCGGCAAGCCGGGCAAGCTGATCGAATACGGGAACACCCAGAACATCTTCAGCAACCCCACTATGAAGGCCACCGAGGACTACGTCTCCGGCCGCTTCGGCTGAGCCCCACCGCCGCCAAATGCGGCGTCTAAGGCCTGCCCTCAGGCAGCCAATGGTGACAACGCCAGGGCCAGCACGAACGCCCCTGCCGCGGTTGCCGCGGGGGTAAGGACCCAGAGCGCCAGGATCTGCATGACCAGCTTCCGGTTAGTGACTGAGAAGTGCTGGTTTTCGCCGGCCCCCAACACGGAGGCCGTCACAGTGTGGGTGGTCGAGAGGGGCCATTGAAGCGCGATCGCGCCGACAAACAGCATGGCGGCGCTGAAGGTCTGGGCCACGGAGCCCCGTAGCGGGTCCACCCTGGTGATCTTGTAGCCGATGGTGTAAGAGATCCGCCAGCCGCCAAAAAGCGTTCCGGCAGTGATCATCACGGCGGAAACCAGCGCCGCCCACAGGGGGATACTCTCGCCGTCGGAATAGCCCGCCGCGAGCAGGGCAAGCAGCAGTACGGCACCCACCCGCTGGCCGTCCTGCAGGCCGTGGCCGAACGCTACGGCACCGGCCGCGATGGCCTGGCTGCGGCGGAAGCGCTCGTTGACGACGTTCGGCTGGGCATACCGCGCGGCCCAGGTGACGGGGAAAACCAGCAGATATGCACCAACGTAAGCGACGGCGGGCGAGAGCATCAGGGGCAGGAGAACCTGGAACAGCAGGGACTGGTCAACGCCGCCAACTCCCACCCCGCCCACGGCCAGGCTGGCGAGTCCGGCCCCGGCCAGGCCGCCCACCAGTGCGTGCGTGGAGGACGCGGGGATGCCGCGCCACCACATGAGCAGTCCCCAGGCGCAGGCGCTGGCCAAGGCTGCCACCAGGATGCTGAGGCCGCTTTGTCCATCCGGCAGGTGAATCCAGGTGTGGCTTATGACAACCACTGCGGTGGCGCTGATCAGGGCGCCCACGAAGTTGAAAAAGGCGGCCAGCAGCACGGCCACGCTGGGCGTGAGCGCCCTGGTGCGGACAGCCAGCGCCACGGACGTTGAGACGTCCCTGAAGCCGTTGAGGAAGGCAAACGTTGCGGTCAACAGCACCACAACGCCGAAAATCACTGCTGTCACGTCAGGATTCCTTGACGATGATGCTGCCTACCTGCGTCGCGATGCGGCGCATGTCCTTGGTGACCTCGACCAGCTGGTTGGCGACGTCGCGGTTACGGGAATACTGCGCCCACTTCATGTCCCGGATCATGTCAGCTACCCAGATCCGGTGGGTCCGTTCGGCGCGTTTAGCCAGCCTGAGAATCTCAATCCAGTAATCCTCGAGGTCGTCGAGGTTGTTGAGCTGGCGCATGGCATCCACGGTGAGCTCGGCTTGCCGGCTGATGATCTCGAGCTGGTCTGCGGCGCGCCGGGGCAGGCGGTCAAGCTGATACAGGGATACAAGCTCCGCAGCGCCGTCCAGTTTTTCGAGGGCCTCGTTCAGGTATCGGGACAGAGCGTACATGTCTTCGCGGGGGAGCGGGTTCACAAAGCTCGTGCGCATGTGGGTGAGCAAGGCGAAATGCAGTTCGGCGGACTTGGCTTCGTGGTCGTGCATGTCGTCCACGAGCTTGGCGTGCTCAGTGGCGGGTACGCCCAGGATCTCTGCCATGGTGGCGCTGGCATGCACAATTTGCTGGGCCATCTGGGACAGCAAGGTCAGCCCTGCGGGCTCCTGGGGAAAAAGGCGCAGCTTCACGTTGGGATACCGGTCTCCGGGGATGTGCAGGGTTGGTGGGCCGCCCGCTTGTGACTTGACGCAGGCCAGCAACTGTGTTGATTCTAGCGGCCGGCGGCCGTGGCCTGAAAACAGGCATAAAAATGGTGCCGAACCGGATACGCCTCTCGGCGGTAGGCCGCTCTAGGCGGCTAATTGTTGAAGCCCGGGGGTTTCGCGGCTCGGCACCAGTTTCAGTGTTCTACGTTGCCCCGCCCAAGTCAACATTGACAGATGGGTGCAGGTGGTTCAGTCGAGCTCGCCCAGTCGCCAGGCATTCGCCGCGTGCTCAAGGTCCTCGGCGGTCTTCACGAGCTGGTGCGAGTTGCGCGTGAGCTTGCTGGCGTGGGCTTCGTTGGCGAGCTCGGCGCCGTCGGCGATGGTCGCCTGGCCAAGCGCCACCACACGGCAGAACGCGGCAGAACGCTCCAGTGCGACGTCGAACTCGCCGTCGAACGCTCCGGAAAGAATGGCGTCCGCCATGGCCCGCATTTCTTCGGCTCCAGGCGGTTCCGCGGCGCCGGCCACTACATGGGAGACCTGAGCGGTGTCCTTGCCCGCGCGGAAGTACACGGAGATCCGTTCCGGGTCCTGGACGGTGGCCGCGCGCAGGGCGTAAAGCCGCCAGAGGGCACCGGGCAGCGAACGCGCGGGGCTTTCTGCCCACATCTCTGCGATGGCCTCCAGCCCCTGTTCGTCCGTCAGCTTGACCAGCCGTTCGGTGATGACGGGGTCGTCGCTGTCGCGTCCATGGCGGACCAGCGCCTGGGCGGCGAGGTGGGCGGCCTCGGACACCCGCGCGGGATCCGGTCCGCCGGCGAACGGTTCAAAATCGATGGGGGCGAACGGCTTGGGCTTGTGATGCCGGTTGGCTCCGCCGTAGTGACTGGGTCCTGCTTGTTCGCTCATGCCCCCACGCTACTCCTGTGCCGCGCGGGAAATCGAGTGCTGTTCGCAGCCGGGATAGACCGTGCCAGCGCCTGTGGCACTGCGCGGAATGCGGAACGTACGACGGCGGCGCACACCTGCGTGCCAAACCCGCCCCGTGTGTGGGGTAAAGTATTCTACGTCCAGAAATGGACTGGGCTGATCGGTCGTTTGACGGTCAGCTGGGGCCTTTAGCTCAGTTGGTAGAGCATCGGACTTTTAATCCGTGGGTCGTGGGTTCGATCCCCACAGGGCCCACCCACACAGAAGACCAGAGACACTCCGTCTCTGGTCTTCTGTCGTAAAGCGGGAGCCTAATGTTCGAAATGAGTGTCCGGCGCACCGCCCGGCAGGCTGGCCAGGATGCCCTCGGCCACCTTGCGGAGCTTGATGTTCCTGTGGCTGGATGCCTTGGAGATGATGGCAATCGCGTCGTTGTAGGAGCACCTGTTCTGCGCCATGATGACGCCACAGGCAATATCGATGGATGTCCGGCTTTCCAGGGCCGACTGCAGATCCGACGCCCTGGTGCTGGCCGACTGCAGCTCAAGGGCCAACCTGAGGCCGCGGGACGCCAGGTCAGTGAAGCTGCGGGCCTCGGCGATCACGGGCAGCGGGAACGCCTGCGAGCTGGCCGCGAAGAAGGCGATGGCAGCCTCGGTGCCCTCATCCAGGGAAAGCCGAAGTCCCAGGACGCTGGCGAAGCCGGCGTCCTGGAGGTACGGCCTGTAGCGTGCCCAGCGGAAGTCGGAGCCCACGTGGTTCATGGCCGCGGTACCCGTGCCGGTGAGGGCCTCGAACAGGGGGCCTTCGCCGACCTCCGCTTCCAGCCGGGCCAAGGCTACGGGCCTTGTGTCGGTTCCGGCGGTGGCTCTGGCGCGTTTGACCCGGTTCAGGACCAGGGCGCATTCGATGGGGACACCGGCGAGCTGGCTCAGCGCGGCCGCCGAGAGGTGGACCAGGGTCTCCAAGGAATCGGACAGGTCCGTCGAGCCGGTGACCAGATCGGGGATAAGCCCGTTGGCCCCGACCATCCCGGTGGTGATCGCTTTCGCGGCCGAGTCCGTGCCCGGATGATCGCCCGGTGCCGGGCTGGGTCTGCGGTCCGTGGTTGCTGCCGGCCCCGGATGCGGGACCCCATGCTGGATGGCGTGCGGCGTCGGATGAGCAAGCGGCGGACGCCTGCCTGCCGACGAGTGTGCCTGGGGCGCTTCGGAACGGGACTTCATGTCCGGCTCGCCGTGGGTCGCCGGGATCCGGCTGGTGGCGGGCGGTGGATGCGACCAGTGGAGAATGGAGGGCCGGCGACGGCTGGGGGAGAGGCCTTGGTCTCTAAGACCTCCTCGTCGCCGGCCCCGCTTACTTCCCGTGCCACTTGGGACGGGAAAACGTGGGTGCCAGGTCGTGTATTCATCCTTCTCACAACCCCCTAGTGAGACATCCAATCCAATGCGATGTGCGAGTCTGTGCTCCTAGTCGACGGTAGTTCGGACGTGGTCCCCGGCGAACGCGTAATCGGTACTTGTTTTTCAAATTAGGTAGTACTTGTTTTTGGTCGCTGCGTCTACACCGGCATCTTCGAGCCGGAGCACCCCACAGCGGACGCGGACGGGTTCCGCGCGGACGTCCTGGAACTGACCCGCGAACTCGGTGTTTCCACAGTCCGGTACCCGGGCGGCAACTTCGTGTCCGGGTACCGTTGGGAAGACGGCGTGGGGCCCGTGGAACAGCGCCCGGCACGGCTTGACCTGGCCTGGCACTCCACTGACCCCAACCTCGTGGGCGTCGACGAGTTCGCCAACTGGTCGGTCAATGCGGGAGTGGAACCGATGATGGCGGTCAATCTGGGCACGCGAGGGATCCAGGAGGCGCTGGACCTGCTCGAATACTGCAATATAGACGGTGGCACGGCCTTCTCGGACCAGCGCAAGGCCAACGGAGCTGACAGCGGCTATGGCATCAAAATGTGGTGCCTGGGCAACGAGATGGACGGACCATGGCAGATCGGGCACAAAAGCGCCCTCGAATACGGCCGGCCCGCCGCAGACACCGCCCGCGGCATGCGCATGGTTGATCCTGATCCTGATCCTGATCTTGAGCTGGTGGTCTGCGGCCGTTCGGCGCCCACCATGCCCACCTTCGGCGAGTGGGAGCGCGTGGTGCTGACTGAGACCTACGACCTCGTGGACCTGATTTCCGCCCACCAGTACTTCGAGGACATCGGTGACCTGCAGGAACACCTGGCTGCCGGACACAAAATGGAGTCCTTCATCCGGGACATCGTGGCCCATATCGACCACGTGAAGTCGGTGAAGAAGTCCGACAAGCAGGTCAATATTTCCTTTGACGAGTGGAACGTCTGGCACATGAGCCGCGCCGAATCAAAGTCGCCAACCGGCTCGGACTGGCCGGTGGCCCCGGTGTTGCTGGAGGACAAATACACCGTGGCGGACGCCGTCGTCGTAGGCGATCTTCTGATCACGCTGCTGCGCAACACGGACGTGTGCACGCAGCGAGCCTGGCCCAGCTGGTCAACGTCATTGCCCCCATCATGACCGAACCGGGAGGACGGGCGTGGAAGCAGACCACCTTCCACCCCTTTGCCCTCACCAGCCGCCACGCCGCCGGTACGGTGCTGCAGCTCGCCGTCGAATCCTCGCTGGTCAGCGGCGACACAACGGCGGCCTTCGCCGCCCTGTCCGCGGTGGCAACGCTCGACGCCGATAAACGCGAGGCAGTCATCTTCGCCGTGAACCGCTCGGCGACGGACGCCCTGACCCTGGACGCCGCCGTCGCCGGCCTCGGCAGTGTCCGGGTCCATGATCCGGCTGGCCCTCGATTCCTGGCCGCGGGAGGTGGAAAGATGAGGGCCATGGAACTGCATATCACCGGTGACCCTGCCGCCGACCAACTGCTGACTGATGACGCGTTCGCGCTGCTGACAGGCATGCTGCTGGACCAACAGGTCACCATGGAATCCGCCTTTGCCGGGCCGGAGAAGATCCGGGCCCGGATCGGGTCCATTGCCCCGGCCGCCGTTGCCGCGTATGAACCCCAGGCGTTCGTTGAGGTGTTCAAGGAGCGGCCCGCGGTGCACCGGTTCCCTGGTTCGATGGCGGGTCGCGTCCAGGCGCTCGCCGAAACAGTGCAGCAGGACTGGGACGGCGACGCGACGCTGATCTGGACCAAGGGCGATCCCGACGGCCCGGAGGTGCTGCGCCGCCTGCAGGCACTGCCAGGATTCGGGGAGCAGAAGGCAAAAATCTTCCTTGCACTCCTCGGGAAGCAGCGCGGGCTGAGCGCCTCCGGCTGGCGCGAGGCAGCCGGCCATTACGGCCAGGAGGACGCCTTCCTTTCGGTTGCGGACATCGTGAGTCCTGAATCGCTCGTTAAGGTGCGGGCCAGCAAGCAGGCAGCAAAGGCGGCGGCCAAGGCTGCCAAGGGCTGACCAAGCATGGCAGTGACCAAGCATGGCAGTGACCATGAACGATGTGGCGCGCGCGGCCGGGGTGTCGTTGAAGACCGTGTCGAACGTGCTCAACGACTACGAGTTCATCCGGCCGGCCACCAGGCAACGGGTCCAGGACGCCATCGCCGAACTGGGCTATGAGGCGAACCTGACGGCCCGCAGCTTGCGCTCGGGGAAGACCCACATGCTGGGCCTGCTGCTGTCCGACCTCGCAGCACCGTACTACGCTGAACTGGCCTCGCGGGTGATGACGGCGGCGGAGCAGCGCGGCTACCGGGTGCTCGTGCAACAATCCGGCGCCCTGGAAGCCAACGAACTCGGTGCCCTGCAAGGTCCGCTGCGGCAGCTGACCGATGGCCTGCTGTTCACGCCCCTGGTCATGGGGGCCGACGCCGTCGCCTCCCACCGCGGCACAAAGCCGGTGGTGCTGCTCGGCGAGCACATTCTGGATCCTCGGCTGGATCTGGTCACCATGAGAAACCGGGACGCCACCCACGCCCTCACCGCCCACCTGCTGGCGGGAGGCCGCCGTCGTATCGCCGTGCTCGGCGCCCGGCCCGGCGAGTCCGCGGGCTCTGCCGGTCTGCGGCTAAACGGTTACCGGAGCGCAATGGAGGACGCCGGCGTCCCGTTTGACCCCGCCTTGGTGGCCCCCGGTGAATGGCGCCGCGACGGGGGAGCGGCCGCCGTCGCTTACCACCGTGTCGCCCGGCATGGACGAGATTGCCGAACGGTCCATCGGCCTGCTGATCGACCGGATTAACGGGCTCGAAGCGAGGGCAGGCGGGGTCCACGCGGAGGCGGGCTTCGTCCTGAAAATCCGGGATTCGGCGCCCTGAAGGCTGCCGCCCGGCTATCGTTGGCTGCAACAGTCGTGCGCGGGGGCGTGTCGCTCCCGTGCGTCAGCAAGCAATGTAGGTTCGGGCCCAACACACCAGGCGAGGCGGACATTCCATGAAGACTCCAGACCAGCAGCACGCTCAGATTTTCGGCACGCCGGCACGGTCGGGCGGCGGCGATGCCGTCGTTCATGAGCCCGTGGACCATCAACTCCTCCAGAGTTTGGCGGACGCTCACGGCGTGGGCACCTCGTTCCACGGCTGGGACGGGCTGCCGCACAGCGTCGCGGCGGAGACGCTGATCAAGGTCCTGGCAGCGCTCGGCGTCCCCGCTCACACGAACCAACTGATCGAAAATGCCCTGGTCGAGGCGGAAGTGGCGCCGTGGCGGCGGATGTTGCCCCCCGCCGTCGTGGTTCAGCAGGGCGAATCCGCGCTGGTTCCCGTCCACGTCCGGGACGGTGCCACGGCCCGCCTGCATGTGGAGCTTGAAACGGGAACGGGCGAGCCGGTGGACGCCGTCCCGCAGGATCTCTGGGTGGCGCCACAGGACGTGGATGGCGTGGCCACCGGCCGGGCCACCTTCGCGGTACCGGAGGGGTTGCCGCTGGGCTGGCACACGCTGAGGGCAGAGTCCGACGGCGTCGTAGCCGAGGGTGCGCTGGTGGTGGTTCCGGCGCGGCTCACCACCGCCGATTCCCTGGTGGAGCGTCGGGGATGGGGCCTGGCCACGCAGCTCTACTCCGTGCGGTCCAAGCGGTCCTGGGGGATCGGCGACTTCGCCGACCTCGCGGATCTGGCCACGCTCAGCGGCGCCCGCGGTGCGGACTATGTCCTGGTCAACCCGCTGCACGCCGCGGAACCCGTGCCGCCGGTCCAGCCCTCGCCCTACTCGCCGTCCACGCGGCGCTTCTTCAACCCGCTGTACATCCGGGTGGAGGCCATCCCGGAAATCGCCTATCTAAAGGCGCGCAAGCGCGCAACGGTGGACAGGCTGCAGGAGCAGGTCCAGGTCCTGAACAAGGACGGCGAACGGCTGGACCGCAATGCCGTGTACGCCGCCAAGCTCCAGGCCCTCGAACTGCTGTATCACGCCCGGCGCTCGCCGGCGCGGCAGGCAGCGTTCGACGAATTCTGCCGGATCTCCGGCTCCGGGCTGGATGACTTCGCCCTGTGGTCCGCCATCCGGGAAGACCTGGCACCGGACCATCCGCTGTGGACCGATCCGGACTGCGCTCTGGGCTCGCCCGAAGCGGAGTCGCTGCGTGGGAAGCTGGCGGACAGGATCGGGTTCCACCGCTGGCTGCAGTGGATCTGCGACGAGCAGCTTGAGAACGCGCAGCAGGCGGCGCGACGGGCGGGGATGCGGCTGGGTGTGGTGCACGATCTCGCCGTGGGCGTTGACCTCAGCAGCGCCGACGCCTGGACCCTTCGTGGCGTCCTGGCTCCCGGGATCAGCGTGGGGGCGCCGCCGGACATGTACAACCAGCTGGGCCAGGACTGGAACCAGCCGCCGTGGCATCCCTCCCGCCTGGCGG
Source organism: Pseudarthrobacter sp. AB1 (assembly GCF_014926485.1). Taxonomy (NCBI): domain Bacteria; kingdom Bacillati; phylum Actinomycetota; class Actinomycetes; order Micrococcales; family Micrococcaceae; genus Pseudarthrobacter; species Pseudarthrobacter sp. AB1. The sequence continues at coordinate 9,306 of NZ_PZKO01000022.1, read as the reverse complement.
AGGCCGGCTATGCACCGTTCCGCAACATGCTCTCCACCGTGCTCCGGCACGCCGGCGGCATCCGGGTGGACCACGTGCTGGGCCTGTTCCGCCTCTGGTGGGTGCCGGCTGGCAACTCCCCGCGCGACGGCGCCTACGTCACCTACGACCACGAAGCACTGATCGGCATCCTGGCACTGGAAGCCCAGCGTGCCGGCGCCGTGGTGATCGGCGAGGACCTGGGAACCTTCGAACCGTGGGTGCGCGACTACCTGGCTGCCCGCGGCATCCTGGGCACCTCCATCCTCTGGTTCGAGAACGACGGCGATTCGCCCCTGCCACCGGAACGGTACCGGACGCAGGCCCTCGCCAGCGTCAACACCCACGACTTGCCGCCCACCGCGGGCTACCTGGCGGGCGACCACGTGGCGCTCCGCAGCAGGCTGGGCCTCCTGGAACGCTCTGAGGCGGAGGAACGGACGGAGCACACGGCAACGCTGGAAAAGATGATGGGGCTGCTGCGGGAACGCGGCCTACTGCCCGCGGATGGGGGCACGGCCGGCGCGTCCGCCGACGGGAACGTAGGCAGCACCGGCAGCGAAGAACGCACCATAGAGGCGCTGCACCGCCTGCTGGCCCAGACGCCGTCGGTCCTCCTTGGCGTGGCGTTGGTGGATGCCGTGGGGGAGCGGCGGGTGCAGAACCAGCCCGGCACCACCGAGGCGCTGTACCCGAACTGGCAGGTCCCGCTCGGTGATCCGGACGGAAAGCCGGTGTTCATCGACGACCTCCCTGCCAACCCACGGTTCAACGCTTTGCTGGGTGCGGTCGCGGAGGCGCTCCGCGGCTGACCCATGGTGCGGCTGACCCCTGCCGCAACTGACCTCGACCGGTACCCCGGGTTGCCGGGGTCAGCGGGTAACCTCCTCCAGGAGTTCCAGCACGTGGCGGTACTGCGCGCCGGTTGCCCGCGTCATGCCCAATTCGCAGGTCCGGTTGCAGGAGGCGTGCGCCGCAGCGCCCATGTCCGCCACTTCCGCGGCCTGCTTTGCGGTAGCTGATGCCGTCAGCTCCGGGTGCAGCATGCCACGGTCCCCGGCGAATGCGCAGCAGCCCCAGTTCTCCGGGACCTCCACGCGATCGGCGACGGCGCCGGCCACGGCACCGAGGGCATCGTTAAGCCCCATCCGGGTGGAGGAGCAGGTGGGGTGCAGGGCCAACGACTCCAGCTTCCCGTGATCGGGCAGTCCGGGAAGGATCCGGTCGGCAACGAAGTCCACGGCGTCCACCATGCGCAGTGGACGCTGCCCTGCTGCCGGCGTGTCAGATTCGACAGCCTGGCGCAGGCCCTCGGTGCAGGAGGATGCGTCGCAAACGATGGGCAGCTCGCCGTCCCGGGTGGCCTCCCGGAGCGCGGCGAGGGTCTTCTCCCGCATCCTTTCCTGGCCGGCGGCCATGCCTTTGGAAGACCAAGGGGTGCCGCAGCAGAGGCCGTCGATCCCTTCCGGGACAAGGAGCACCAGCCCCGCCCTGGCACAAAGCTGTTCGAAGCTGTACTGGACGCCTTTCCCGGGGCTGTCCTGGGCCGTACCCGCAGGCCCGAACATGGTCCCCACGCACGCAGGGAAGTAGACAGCGTCCACTTCGCCCGCCGGCGTCGGACGCTTCCGCACCGAACCGCCGCCCGGCAGTTCGGCCGAATACAGCGGGACTGTGTCTTCCCCAAGCACTGCCCGCGCGGCCTTGTTGGGCGGGGTGATTGCGGCGGCAGGGAGCTTATTGACCACTGTCAGGGCCAGCGAAGCACCGCGGGTGACGCCCTCCCAGTGCTTGGCGGCGGCATTCCACACGCCGTTGGCGAGCGGGCCGGCGTCGGCCTGCCGCAGCTTTTTGACAAGCGATCCGGTGTTGATGTCCACCGGGCAGGCGGTCTGGCACATCCCGTCCACGGCGCACGTATCCACAGACTCGTACTCGTAGTCCTTTTCCAGTTCCTTGACCAGCGCCGTGTCCCCGGCCAGCCGCGCGGATTCGATGGCGCGCAGCGTAACGATCCGCTGCCGCGGCGTCAAGGTGATGTCCTTGCTGGGGCACACCGGCTCGCAGTACCCGCAGGAGACGCAGCGGTCCACTTCCTCGGCGACCGGTGGCGCTGTTTTGATGTGCCGCAGGTGCGCCAGGGGGTCCTCGTCCATCAGTACGCCCGGGTTGAGCATCCCGGCAGGGTCGAACAGCCGCTTGATGCTGCGCATGACGTCATAGAGCTCATCGCCATATTGCCTGCGGACGTAGGGTGCCATGACGCGCCCTGTGCCGTGCTCGGCCTTCAGGGATCCGCCCTCGGCCAGGACCAGGTCCACCATGTCTTCGGTGAAGGCGCTGTAACGGTCCAGTTCTGCGGCGGTGGCGAAACCGTCGGTGAGCATGAAGTGGACGTTGCCGTCCTTTGCGTGGCCGAAGATCACGCTGTTGCCGTAGCTGTACTTGTCGAAAAGCCGGATCAGTTCCCGGCAGGTGCGGCCCAGCACCGGGACAGGGACCACAATGTCTTCCAGTAGCGCGGTGGTGCCCTGGGGACGCGCACCGGCGACGCAGGCGTAGAGGCCCTTGCGCAACTGCCAGAGCTGGCCGCGTTCGCGGGAGTCGCCGGTGAACCGGGCCGGAGCGGACAGCCCGAGGCTGCGGAGGATGCCCTCGCCGTTGACCTGGAGCTCCGCCAAATGTCCGGCGCTGCCGGCGGAGTACTCCACAAGGAGTGCGGCATGCTCCCGGACCGTCAGGTCCCGCACGACGGCGGGAGTTCCCTTGAGCGTCTGGCCCACCTTGAGCGACAAGGCATCCATCAGCTCAATGGTGGCGGCTCCTGTCTCGACAAGGGCGGGCAGCGCCGCGTTGGCGGCCTCAAGGTCCGGGAACACCAACAGGCCCGCGGCGGCGTGCTGGAGCCGCGGAATGGTGCGGAAAACCGCCTCTGCCACGAAACCCAGGGTGCCTTCGCTGCCGACAATCAGGTGGGCCATGATGTCCACCGGGCTCTTGAAGTCCAGCAGGGAGTTCAGGCCGTAGCCCATGGTGTTCTTCATGGAAAACTGCTGCCGGATCCGGCCGACCGAGTCGGGGTTGTTCCGGACGCGCTCCGCCAACCGGGCCAGGCCTGCATAGAGTTCCGGCTCGAGGGCGCGGAGTTTCCGGTCGGCGTCCGATGCACCGGTGTCGATCACGGTGCCGGAGGGCAGCACCACCGTCAACGACTCCAGGGTGCGGTAGGTGTTATCTACCGTCCCGCAGTTCATGCCGGAGGAGTTGTTCGCCACCACACCGCCGATGGTGCACGCCGCCTCACTGGCCGGATCGGGGCCGAATTTCCGGCCGTAGCGGGCGAGCCTCGCGTTGAGGGCCCGGACCGTGACGCCGGGCTGGACGCGGACCCGCGCGCCGCCGTCGAGCACTTCGATGTCCCGGAAGTTGCGGCGCACGTCCACCAGCACGCCGTCGGTGACCGCCTGGCCGCTGAGGCTGGTCCCGCCGGACCGGAAGGTCAGCGGCACACCCTGGGCGGCGCTGGCCCGCAACAGGCCGCCTACTTCCGCGGCATTCCCGGCCGCGACCACTGCCTGCGGGATCAGCAGGAAATGCGAGGCATCATGGGCGTTCGCATGCAGGTCGATCGCCCGGGTCTTCACCTGGGCGGGATCCTTCACCGCCGCGCGGAGGCCAGCCAAGTCCACGGGTGCCATCAGGGGACCATCCAGCCCAGGACGGGGGTGGACTGCAGGAAGATCAGCACGGTGATGAGCGCCAGCAGGCCAAGGCTCCAGCCGAGGAGCTTCCGGAACAGCGTTCCCTCGGCACCGTCAAGGCCCACCGCCGCCGAGGCTACGGCCAGGTTCTGCAGCGAAAGCATCTTCCCCATCACCCCGGCGGAGGAGTTGGAGGCTGCCATCAGCACTGGTGACAGGCCGGTCTGCTCCGCCGCGGTGGCCTGCATCTGGCCGAACAGGGAGTTGGAGGATGTGTCGGAGCCGGTGAGTGCCACACCAATCCAGCCGATCAATGGCGAGAGGACGGCGAAAAACCCGCCCGCGGAGGCCAAGGCAAAGCCAAGGGTAGTGGTCTGGCCGGAGAGGTTCATGACGAAGGAGAGGCCCAGCACGGCCGTGACGGTAACGATGGTCCAGCGCAGCTGTACCACCGTGTCCCGGTAGACGCGCAGCCCCTGTGATGCAGTGATTTTGTACAGCAGCATGGTGAGCAGACCGGAGAACAACAGCAGCGTGCCGGTCGCCTTGAGGTGGTCCAGCTTGAACTTCGTGGCTGCGACTGGCTTGCCGGCCGAGTCGGTGATGTCCAGGCCCGGCCACGCGAACGTGACGCTGCCAACCTGGCTCAGCCAGGCCTTGACGAACGGAATCTGCGCCACCGAGAACACCACGATGATGATCAGGTAAGGGGCGACCGCCATCCAGATCTGCCGCGGCTCGGGCCGCGAGTTATCAGCTGGTACAGCACTGCCTGTTGGCATCGCAGTGCCCGGGGCTGGCCGTTCGGCAGAGTGTTTTGAGCTGGTTCCGCTCGCTGAACCGGCACCCGCGCGGGCGCTGGCGGCTTCTGGGCGGGCACCGACGTTTGCGCGGGCACCGACGGCGGCTGCCTCGGTTGCTTCCGGTGCGGCCTGAACTGCGCCTCCCATTCCGACGGTTTCTTTCGGCTGCCACACCTTCAGCGTCAGGAGCACGGCGGCCACTGTTACCACGGCGGCCACAACGTCAGTGAGTTCCACGGCGAAGTAGTTGGAGGTGACAAACTGCGCCGCACCGAAGGCGACGCCTGCCACGAGGGCTACGGGCCAGGTCTGCTTCACTCCGCGCCGGCCATCGACGATGAACACCAGCAGCAGCGGAACGATCAGGGCGATGAACGGAGTCTGGCGTCCGGCCATCGAGGAAAGCTCATTCAGCGGCAGGCCGGTGACGCCGTTCAGGGCGATGATTGGCGCGGCCATCGCGCCGAAGGCTACCGGGGCGGTGTTGGCCAGCAGCGAGACAATTGCTGACTTCAGCGGCTTCATTCCTGCAGCCATCAGCATGGCGGCGGAGATGGCCACGGGTGCGCCAAAGCCGGCCAGGGATTCCAGCAGGGCGCCGAAGCAGAAAGCGATCAGGATGGACAAAATCCTGAGGTCGTTCGAGATGGAACGGATAGTGCGTCCCAGCACTTCGAACCACGGCGTGGCCACGGTGAGCCGGTAGATCCACAGCGCATTCACCAGGATCCAAAGGATGGGGAACAGTCCGTAGAAGATGCCGGCCGCGGTGGCGCTAAGGGCCTGGTTGACAGGCATCTGCCAGCCAACGATCGCTAGCACCAGGGACAGGGCGAGGCTGGCCAGGGCTGCTTTGGGTGCCTTGACCTTAAAAACGCCCAGCAGAACAAATAGCAGGACAAGGGGAAGCGCCGCGAAAAGGGCGGAAAGGATTAGGGACCCGGCGATGGGGTCGAGGATCTGCTGAAACATGTGTCTCCAGATTGTGTTGGGCGTCACAACACCGTGGCGCCCTTCGATTGTCTAACAAGTACACATGTTGGTCAAGTGCATGTGTTGACTTGTCTGGCAAGATTGAAGGAATTGGGTTTTGGTTCAGTTGGGTTGTTGGTTCGGGGAGGACACGCGCATGGCCGGCCGTATTGCAGCAGTTTCCATCGTGGACGCCATCGCTGCGGATCTGCGGAGCCGCGTCTTCTCGGGTGACCTGGGTTCCGGAAAGGCGCTCACTGAGACAGACGTCGCAACGTCGTATGAAGTGGCGCGCCCCACCGCCAAGGCCTCGATAGAGAAGCTCGTGGCAGAGGGGCTGCTGGACCGGGGCACGCACAAGACCGCACGTGTTGTGGACCTGGGGCCGGAATCGGTGCGTGACATCTACCAGGCACGCGCGTATCTGGAAAGCGAAGTACTCCGCCGGTTGGCGCGCACCAGAGACGTGCCGCAAGGGGCGGTCCAGGCCAACCGCGATATCGCGGCATTGAAGTCGGGCGCGCCGCTGGACGTTGTGGAACCTGACATGCGTTTCCATACAAGCCTGATCGACGCACTGGACAATGAGCGCATCAGCCGGATGTACCGCTCGCTTGTGGGTGAGGTGCGGCTGTGTATGGTCCGGGTCCAATCACTGCACCTCCTGGACACGGAGCTGATACTGGCCGAACACCAGAAGATCCTTGAGTTGATCGAGGGCGGCCAGGGTGAGGCCGCCGCCGAACTGCTGGATGAACACCTTGGGCGCGCGCGTGAACGGCTCGTCGCCGCTATGGGGGGAACTGCTGGCCCGGAGGCTGAGTATCCGTCAGGGCTGCTGCAGGAGTAGTCGGCTAAGCCGCGGTTAGCCAGCCCGCCGTGAGCAGGTGGGTGACGTGGTCGTAGTCGGACACCCTGGGGTCGGCGCCCAGGCCGCCTTGTCATTGGTTGTGGCCCCGTTGCTGAATCGGTCGGCCATCACAAAGTGGAAATTCTCGTCCGTTAACGGGGCGCGGAGGGACTGAAGGGCCGACGGCGGCCCCGGGTCCTTCGGGCCTGGCGCCGCGTGCGCCGGGAGGACAAAAGTCGATGCGAGCATGGCGGCGGCGAGCAGTCGCAGCCATGGTGTTGTCGGGCGGTTGAGTCGTTGTCTGCGGTGCGTGGGTTTACGTCAGGAGACCTTCCTGGCAGCAGCGTTGCTGTACAGGCTGCTGTGGAGTTGCGAGTGGGGCTGTCAATGGCCAATAGTTTGTGCCCAAGGGCGGCCAGCAAAAATGCCCGCTGGTGGCCATGAAAACTGCCCACTCATGGCCACCAGATCTGCCCACCAGGTGTTCGGCGGCGTTGGCCATGTTGGGGTGTGGGTTTAGCTCATTGGAGTGACTCCCTTTCCGGCCAAGGCCTGGCTGAGGCGGATTGATTCTCCTGAGGTCTGGCAGACGTGCGCGTGGTGCAGCAGCCGATCGACGGTTGCTGTGGCGAGGGTTTTGGGCATGAGCTCGTCAAAGCCGGCCGGATGCAGGTTTGAGGACACCGCGATGGACCGTTTCTCATAGGCGGCATCGACGAGGCGGTAGAGCCCCTCGGCCGCGTCGGTGCCGACCGGCAAGAGGCCTATATCATCGACCACCACTAAATCTGCGCGCAGGATCCGGGCGACGACTTTNGTGACGCTGTCATCGGAGCGGTGGGCGCGCATGAGAGCGCCGAGGTCCTCGAGCCGGAACCAGGCGACCCGCATGCCGGCCTCGACGGCCTGCTGCCCGAGGGCCTCGAGGAAGAACGTCTTGCCGGTGCCGGAGGGGCCACAGATCACGACGTTTTCCTTCCGCCCGATCCATTCCAGCGTCCGCAGCGCCTGCTGCGTCGGGGCCGGGATCGAGGAAGCGGCGGGATCCCAAGTGTCGAAGGTCTTCCCGGTCGGGAAGCCCGCGGCCTTGCGCCGGGTGGCGAGCATGGACCGGGACCGGCCGGCGACTTCCTCGACGAAGAGGGCTTTGACGACCTCGGCCGGTTCCCAGCGCTGGGCGCGGGCAGTCGCAATCAGTTCCGGCGCCAGCGCCCGTGCATGGGGCATCTTCAGCTGCCGCATCAGCGCCTCCAGTTCCGGCGCCAGCGCGGGTGCGGTGGCCGGGACGGGGCTCATGCGCTTTCCTCCAGCGCGGTGGCGGCGCTGGCTGTTACGGGTGGTCGGCCGATGGCGGCCCACCCGGCGGTGCCTTGGGTGAGGGACCGGGTTTCCCCGGCGGCATGGGTGGTGGTGCGGGTGAGGGCGGCGTTCAGGATCGAGGCGAGATCCTTGTTCGCGAAGCGGCCATGGATGGCCGCGGTCCCCAACGCGTGGTCGACTTCGGACTGGCCTGCGATCTTGGCCAGGGCGACGGCTTCGGCCATCTTCACGTTCATCCGCGCGGTGCCCGCCGCGGCGGCCTCGAGCAGCCAGGTGCGGGCGCCGTCGCCGATGGCGAGGAACTCCGCTTCCGCGGCGGTCCTGGCTTTCGTCGTGTACTCACCGGGGATCCTGGGCCGGTGGTCTGGGAAGTGCGCGTCGTTGATTGCCGGGCTGCCGGGGCGGGCGCGCCGGTGCCGGGCGACTTCGACCGGGCCCTGGCTGCCGTGGTGGACGACGATGACCTGCTCGTCGGCTCCGGCGCCGTGGGCCCGGACGAACACCCGCGCGCCGAGCAGATATGCCGGGACGGAGTACTGGCCGGTCTCGAACGTGACCATCGGCGTGTTCTCCGGGACGGTGCGGGAGAGACCGAACGCGACGGTGTGGGCGGTGTCCGGGATCCGGTGCAACCGCGGTGCCTCCTCGGTGAGCATCGCGGCGGGTTTTCGGCGGGTGGCCCGGTGCTCACGGTTATTGACCTCGTCCATGAACGACTGGCAGGCCGCTTCGATCTGCGCGAAGGAAGCGTATTCGGCACGCAGGTTAGTGTCCTTGGGCACGATGTCGGCTTTGGCGAGTTTCACCGAGGACTCCACGCCGCCCTTGGAGGCAGGGTCCGCCGGCTGGCAGGTCAACACCGTCACGCCGTAATGGCGGGCGAAGTCGACCGTCTGCTGGTTGCGCACCGGGACCCCGGCGACATGGGAAACGGTGACCGTTTTCTCGTTATCCGTGAGGACGTAGGTTGGGGCGCCGCCTATGACACGGAAGGTGCGGTCCAGCGCCGCGAACACGCTCGGCGCCGTCCGGTCCCGCAGCGCGATGACGATCCTTAAGCGGGACCACGCCAGCCAGGCCACGAACAAAACGGTCTTCTTCCCCTCGATCACGGGGCCGTCGCCGAAATCGTACTGAAGCCACATGCCCGGTTCCGTGATCCAGGGCCGGTGCACCCGGACATGACCCAGCCGCCAGGCGGCGCGGACCTGCGCGACGGCCCGGCGGGTCGAGCGTTCCGAACCCTCGTAGCCGAGGGCCNGGAGTTTCTCGTGGGCTTTATCGGCGCGGATCTTGCCCTTGGAGGCCTCGATCCATTCCTCGATCTTGGGCAGGAACGCATCGGTGACCCGGCCCCGATAGACCGGTTCCGCGATCGGCTGGCCGGCATCCCTGGCAGCGACGTGCCGGGCGACCGTGTGGTGCGAGCAGCCGGTGAGCTCAGCGGCGGCACGCAACGATCCGGTCAGATCATACGCAGCAAGTATTTCCATGATTTCTCCGTCAAACTTCATTAGGGCCTCTTCCCGGACGACTTTGGTGCGACTAGACACCGTCATCAAACCCCGGGAAGAGGCTCCCGCCGCTTAAGCAGCAGGGCTAAGTAAAGGAAGTGGGCAGATCTCATGGCCACCAACGGGCA
>NZ_PZKO01000026.1:0-4790 GCF_014926485.1 Pseudarthrobacter sp. AB1 | reverse complement strand
GATCACAAAGATCGAAGCCGTGATCATGAAAAGCCACCCGGTGTACTCCATGACCCAGTTAAGGGCCCCGGTGGAGGTCGCGGCGAGGTTATCCTTTCCGACGAAGCCCCAAACCACAAAGGCGACAGCCGCGACGCCGGTGATTCCGAAGGTCACTTTGTCAAGGGTGTGCGTGTGGTTCCGGCGCCGCGAAACGGCGTGATCGGTCTTGGCGTTGCGCAGTTCCTCGAGGATCAGCTCATACTCTTCTGTATCCGGCAGTGCCGCGGCACCTACGTCCCCCGGATCCAGGACATCCTCGGAGACAGGGAAGACTGCTTTACTCTTCTCCCTTCTTCCAGGTTCTTCGCTGCGCGGAACCACCCCGCTGTCAGCAGGCAACTCCTCGGGTGTATGGGATTTTAGGTCACTGTTAGAAGTCATGAGTGGGTCCTTTGCTCGGTGAGGCATGGGCCAGCGGTTAAACATGGCCCTCGGGAATCAGGCCGGGCGGAAGGTTGAGGGCCTCGTCTGATTCGATGATCATGATGTTGCCGTCGACGATCTGCACTTTCGCGGGTGCGTACCGGCAGTTTGGCCGGGGGTGCATTCAAGGCTCCTGTGCGGAGGCTGAACCTCGATGGGTGAGGGGGGCACTCGACCCAGTAGTCCTCTACGTAGCTGTCAGCCAGTGAGGCATCTTGGTGTGTGCACGTGTCGTCGATGGCGAAGATGTCGCCGGCTTCGGTGGGGAAAACGGCGATTGACGGCGCAGTATCGAGCCGTAGAGCCTGCCCGGCAGCGAGTTCACTGATCGGGCGGGCCTTGTGCATGGGGCACCTCTTTATGTTCAGGGGATTAAGTTTGCGCCAAGTGGGTTAGGGCGGGATCGTTCCGTATGACTCAACGGAAATCGCACTAAGCAACAGATTGCGCCTGATAAAAACGGATGTCAAGGGTTTTCGTTGATTTGCCGGGGATCTTGACACGAAACGTGGGATGCGTCAGTCTGTTGCATATCGCGATCTTCGTTGCGTAAGAAGCGGTTGAGGGACGAAGTATGGAGACTCTGGCTGTCGTCGGATCATCTTCGCCGGCTTCTCGGCCCCATGCTGCCCGTTGCCCAGTGTTTCGCCGGACGGCTGATCATCATAGGAGCTGAAACGCGCCGTCAATTAAGACAGGCCTCCACTGTTAAAGGACTTCCTTTGGGTATGCCAGGCTGACGAGCCGCCGTCATTTGAGGAAGTCGTCATGGGCGCCATCAAAGAGTGCCTCGGCCGCGTGCACGCCATTGTTGGCTGCGACGTCGCCAACCTCAGCCTCGGCCGCCGTATTAAGCACTATCGACGGCTCCGAGGGCCTGGATCTGATTCCAAGTGTCAGCGCGGAGAGCAGCAAAGACGTCAAGGCCTCAGCGGAGCGGACGGGTAAACAAACAAGACTTTGGCGCTGCGAACGCTGCCAGCCCGCCATGGAATCAAAGATCTACGCGAAGAGCGGGGGTACTGGTTCTGAACGAGCACCACTTCAGCGCTTCCACAACGGATTCAGGAAGTTGTGGGGGACCGTCATTCCGACGAGTTAGTCGTGCGCCCATGTGCGCTCCGATAAGCCCGACTCTGCGGTCGGGCTTATCGGTGTCTGTAGCCCATGTTGGCGCTAATGGACAGTCCAGCCGCGCGGAGCCCTTCGATGAGTCCGGGATCCTCTTCCGGGGTGAACCGGAACGCAGGACCGGAGATGCTAACAGCGGCGATTACATTCCCAAGATGGTTACAAATGGGAACTGCGACCGCTGACAGGCCGATTTCGAACTCCTCGTGGACGACCGCATAGCCTTGCCGGGAAATTTCGAGCAGCTGCTTCTCCAGTTGCGCGCGATTTGTCACGGTACGGGGAGTGCGGGCTGGCAGACCGACGGTCTTGAGGACGGTGTCCCTCTCGTCGGCCGGAAGGGCAGCAAGCAGGACCTTGCCGCTCGAGGTGGCATGCAGGGGCGTCAGGCTGCCGACCCAGTCGTAGGTTGCGAGCGTGGAGGGGCCCATGGCCTGATCCACGTTGACCGCGTAATTCGATCGCAGGACAGCCAGGTTCACTGTTTCCTTGTAGCGCGCAGCGAGACTCTCTAAAACGTCTCTGGCCTCTCGCACCACGCTCAATCGGCCCGGGATGGACGATGCCAATCGCAGGATTCCAAAGCCCAGCTGGTACTTGCCGCGTTCGCTGTTCTGGCGGACCAGGTCCCGACCCACCAGCGACCCCACCAGGCGGGATACTGTGGATTTGTGGACGCCCATCTCCTCAGCGATCTCGCTGACGCCCGCATCACCCTCACGGGCGAGGATATCCAGGATCTGGAGGGCACGGTCTACCGATTGGACGCCTCCACCCTGTGCGTCCACGCCCTGATCCGGGTCGTTGCGTGCGGCCATGTCGCCTCGTGTCCTTGTCCATGCGGAGTACCCAGGCCTGGAAGTTCCAGTCGAACTGCCGCCTCGTTAAGTTTCATCCTAGACCGGCTCAGGCGCTGGCTCGTCTACCGGCGCCTCAGCCTTCACGCGGCCGAGCAGCAGTGTGAACAGGCACCGAGGCGTTCGTCCCACTAGTAGATGCCTGGCTTCGCAGCTATCCCGTCCCTTTGGAGTAAGAAGTGTCCCTTAGGCGACTCCCGTACGAACACGTCACCGTCGCCGGCAGCAACCGCGTTAAGCGGGGCATGGCTGAGATGCTCAAGGGCGGCGTCATCATGGACGTCGTCAATGTTGAACAGGCCCGCATCGCCGAAGACGCCGGTGCCGTTGCAGTCATGGCCCTGGAACGTGTTCCGGCTGATATTCGTGCCCAGGGCGGCGTGTCCCGCATGTCGGACCCGGACATGATCGAGGCGATCATCGACGCCGTCTCCGTGCCGGTGATGGCCAAGGCCCGGATCGGCCACTTCGTCGAGGCCCAGGTCCTGCAGCCCCTCGGCGTGGACTACATTGACGAGTCCGAGGTCCTGACCCCGGCCGACTACGTCCACCACATCGATAAGTGGAACTTTACGGTTCCCTTCGTCTGTGGCGCTACCAACCTCGGTGAGGCGCTGCGCCGCATCAACGAAGGCGCGGCCATGATCCGCTCCAAGGGTGAGGCCGGTACCGGCGATGTTTCTAACGCGACCGGGCACATGCGCCAGATCCGCGCCGAGATCGCCAAGCTCGCCGCGCTGCCCGAGGACGAGCTCTACGTCGCGGCCAAGGAACTGCAGGCCCCGTACGAACTGGTCAAGGAGGTTGCCGCCGCCGGCAAGCTCCCCGTGGTCCTGTTCACCGCCGGCGGCATTGCCACCCCGGCCGACGCTGCGATGATGATGCAGCTCGGCGCTGACGGTGTGTTTGTCGGTTCCGGTATCTTCAAGTCCGGCAACCCGGCCCAGCGTGCCGCTGCCGTCGTTAGGGCTACTGCCTATTTCGATGACCCTGACGTTGTTGCCAAGGCCTCCCGCGGCCTCGGCGAAGCCATGGTGGGCATCAACGTCGACGAAATCCCCCAGCCGCACCGCCTCTCCGAGCGCAGCTGGTAAAAGGCGTGACTGTGACGGTCAATCAATTAGAAAAGACCGCCAGCGGACGTGGGTTACGCGCAGACTGGGCACGCCTCACGGGCCACACGGTTAAGGTCTGGCGCATGGGCGAATGCATTTTGACGGGCGTTGTTGACCAGGCCTCAGCAGATGACTCCATTCTTTGGATTGCCGCAGCCGGAAACGACAGGCGACGGCTTTTCGACAAGCGGAGTGGATTTCAGGTCCGGGCGTAGGCAGCAGTGCCTTGGGAGTTGTTTCCGTGGCCCCCGGCTGCTCATATGATTGCCGCGGCCCGTAACGGGTACAACTAAGTCATGACGACGTCGCCCCTGGTCCATGGCCCCATTATGCGGTATGTCGATGAGACCTCGGCCAGCCTCTGGGAGGAAACCTGGGGCGATTCCCGCGTCTCCGTCCGGGCCGGTGACCCAGCTGGGAAACCCGAACCTTTGCCGTGCACGGCCACCACTACGCGCTGGTGGATGCGGAGGGGATGGAGCAGGGATCAGTGCTGCCCTACACGCCGCGCGTACTCAAAAATCTGTCTGCCGGTGCGGGGGGAGTCAAAGGACTGGCCAGTACCCGCCGCCCGGGTTTTAGGACATGGCGGACCGCCAGCGTGCAACACGGTTACGTCTGACGCAACCTGTAGTCGATCCGCCCAGACATGCCCCAGCATGGGCCTGCGCTCGTCGCATGCCCCCACGTCCGGCGCATAAGTCCTGGAACCGCCATCCGATAAATACGAACATAACAAAAGGGTCTTGACTGTGTTGCAGCTCACCCCTTAGTCTGTTGCAACAGCGTTGCGCTGAATGCAACTCCAAAGAATCTTGGTGGACACATGAGTAACGAAACTTCGCCTTCCGCTCTTGCCGGAGGCTCTGGCCCCAAGCCGCATGGTGCACATGACGGACCCGGCCCCGGCCGCAGCACGTTGCGCGGCCAGAATTTTGAACCGGCTGACGGTGTGGTCAGCAAGGAAACGCGCCGCAGAGTGGTCGCGGCCAGCTTTATCGGTAACTTTGTTGAGTGGTTTGACTACGCGGTTTACGGCTATCTGGCCGTTACGATCGCGGCAGTCTTTTTCCCTGAATCGGATCCTCAGACGGGGCTTTTGCTGACGTTCGCCCTGTTCGCGATTTCGTTCCTGGTCCGCCCGTTGGGCGGGTTCGTCTGGGGCCATATCGGTGACCGGGTGGGCCGGCGGACAGCTCTTTCCCTCTCGATTTTGATCATG
>NZ_PZKO01000040.1:0-4929 GCF_014926485.1 Pseudarthrobacter sp. AB1 | reverse complement strand
GGTGCCGGGTAGCCGATGATGGTGCGCAGCGAGATGATGGACGGCTTGGACGTCTCGGCCTTTGCGTCCAGCAGTGCAGAGTACAGCTCCTGGACGTCTTCGACGTACTCGCCCGTCTCGGTCCAGTCCACGCGCTGGGTGTGCCAGCCGTACGCCTCGTAGCGCTTGAGGACATCCTCGGTAAAGGAGATGTCAGTGTCGTCCTCGATGGAGATATGGTTCTCGTCGTAGATCACCACGAGGTTGCCCAGTTCCTGGTGCCCGGCCAGCGAGGAAGCCTCGGACGTGACGCCTTCCTGAATGTCGCCGTCGGAGGCGATGACCCAGATGGTGTGGTCAAACGGGGACGTGCCCTCGGCGGCGTCGGCGTCGAACAGGCCGCGCATCCGCCGCTGTGAGTAGGCGAAGCCCACCGAGGAGGCCAGGCCCTGGCCCAGCGGGCCCGTGGTGATTTCGACACCGGCGGTGTGCTTGTACTCCGGGTGGCCCGGGGTCAGCGAATCCCAGGTGCGAAGCGCCTTGAGGTCGTCCAGTTCCAGGCCGTAGCCGGACAGGAACAGCTGGACATAAAGGGTCAGGGAGGAGTGGCCGGGTGACAGGATGAAACGGTCACGTCCCAGCCAGTCCGGGTCGCGGGGATCGTGGCGCATCAGCTTCTGGAAGAGAAGGTATGCGGCGGGCGCCAGGCTCATGGCCGTGCCCGGGTGGCCGTTGCCGACCTTCTCCACGGCATCCGCCGCCAGAACACGGGCGGTGTCTACGGCGCGCTCGTCCTCGGGCGTCCAGTTGAGTGTTGCTGAATTGGCAGTGCCGGGGAGTATCACATTTGTCGTCGGGTTCACGGTTTGTCCTTTTTGGATCTGGTCGGCCTGCAGCGGCCGGACGGATACTTTCTGGTTGATATCAATAATCGCGAACCAAATGGGCAGGGGTAACACTGTTTTCTGACGGTTCTGACTACCCTTTTGGGTTGGAAGGACGTTTCCGGCCGGGTATGCTGTCTGGATGAGTGCAGCGCCGGACCCATCCCTGAAAGAACTCACCGTGGCCCTACCAGACCTGCCGTGGCCGCTTTTGCAGAGTGTTGCAGCATTGGCCGACGCCCCTCTGGCCCAGATAGCGGAGCGCCTGCGTGATGCCACGCTCCCCTACATGGGAAGCAGCGCGCTTGTGATCTTCACGGAAGACTGCACAGGCCGCCCGCAGAAGAAGGCTGGCGACGAAGACATCATTTCCCGGGTCTCCATCGCCGAGCTGGACACACTCCGCGCCACCCTTAAGGATGAGGGACCTTGGTTCGGGGAAGCCGAGCTCGCCAGTAAGACCCGCCCCGTGCTCGCCCTGAAACACGCCTCGAGCAACGCCCTCCTGGTCCTTACCGATCCCCCTGCCGCTCCGGGGCGCAACGCCGGCCTGGACCTGGTGACGTATCTGTGGCGCCTTACAGCGCGGCGGATCCGGGAGAAGGTGGCCGATGCGCCGCCGTCGTACCTGCTCGAATCGCGGGCGGCATCCGCTGAACGCCTCCGCGTGACCGCGGAACTGACCGATGTGCACTCCACCACCCTGGAGACGCTCCTGGCAGCCCTTCGTTCCTCCTCGCTGGAGGACGCGGCGGCCCGCACAACCGTCATCGACCTCACCGCCAAAGCTCTGATCGGGATCCGGACCCACAGCGACCGCACTACAGACCTGGTGAAAGAGCCCGTCGCCAAGGCCTTCGAGCGCCTGCGGGAGGACCTGCGGCCGCTCACACGCTACAGCGGCATTGAGATTGAATTTATCGAACCGCCGCTGAATGGACGGGCTCTGCCGGGCGAAGTTGCCCACGCGGCACGGGCAATCGTCCGCGGACTTGTGCTGGCCATGACGGAACAGCCGGACGTCAGCAGGGTACGGACGCAATGGGACTGCGACGGCGAAAACCTGCTGATCAACGTCCGCGACGACGGCCGGGGTGCGCTCAAAGCCGACGCGCCGAGCATCGCCCGCCTGGACCGCAGGGTCCAGGCGCTCACCGGAACACTGCGGATCGACGTTATGCCGGGCTGGGGTGCGGACGTTTTTGTCACCCTCCCCCTGGACATGCAAACGACACGCCCGGCCGGGGATGTCGCAGGATGGGACCTTGCCGCCCGGGAACTCGAAGTCCTCCAGCACCTTGTCGCCGGAGAGCGCAACCGGACCATCGCCTCCACGCTCGGCATTAGCGAGAACACGGTCAAGTTCCATGTGCGCAACCTGTTCAGGAAGCTCGAGGTCGGTTCACGCACTGAGGCTATCGCCCTGGCACACAGCCACGGACTCCGGTAGCGGCGTAGCTGTTCACTCAAGTTGACTGTTCGGTCCATTTAAGACGAAACGGGCCGGCCCGCTCGTCCAGACCCTTGTGCGTGCAGGACCTCGTCTACGTCCGCCGCTGAGGCTGCCATCTGCCTGCGCATGTCGAAACCGCTAGCACCAACCGGGGTGCCCCGATGGTGGTGCTCTGGCTGTGGGCCGCGGCCTGCGGCGGATCGCAAGCCTGAACGGCTCGCCGCAAGAGGCCAACGACCCTTCCGCTAAATCCACCCAACCACGCTCTGAGACAGTGCCGTAACAGCGGTCCCGGCGCGGCGTTGACGGCTGGAATCCCGCTCCGCAGGTTTCGATCATGTTTCGGTATGTTTCCAACATGTTAACTGCGATGGGAAAATAACCCTGCGAATTTCTCACGTAAATATCCATAAAAGGCTCGCCTCGATGAATTGCATAACGTAGCTTTTTCTACACAGACCGAATGCAAGTGATCAGCGTCATGTTCAGTAGGTTCGGAACAGAGATCGGCTGGCACAGTAAAACAGCGGATCGGGTTTGCAAACGGTCCGTAGCAGATCAAGCAATTAGTAATCGGCCATGCCCAGGAAAACTTTCGGCATATTCCAGGCCTTACGGGGCAATTCGCCTATCAGGCCTTAGGGATCTCATCCTCAAAGAGAATCAAGGAGAAAAGTATGTCTATCGACATTGAAACCGAAACTGTTATTGGGGTAGCACACCCTCTCGATCCGCTCTCCCGCGACGAGATTTCCCGGGCCGCGGCGATCCTGAAGGATGGCCAGGCCGCGGCCGAATCGTTCCGCTTCATCAGTATCGAGCTGCGCGAACCGGAGAAGGAACTGCTCCGCTCCGGCGCGGCAACGGTCCGCGAGGCCGACGCGGTCCTCGTCGACCGGGCCGAGGCACGGTCCTACGAAGCGATCGTGGACCTGGACTCGGGCATCGTCTCCAAATGGACGCAGCTCGCCGCACACATCCACCCCCCGTTCATGCTCGACGAATTCGCCGAAGGCGAAGAGAGCTGCCGCAAGGACCCCGAAGTCCAGGCCGCCCTGGCCAAACGCGGCATCACCGACATGTCCCTGGTCTGCTTCGAACCCTGGTCCGTGGGCTACTTCGGCGAAGACGATCAGGGCCGGCGCCTGATGCGCGCCCTCGTCTTCGTCCGAGAAGAAGCAGACGACAGCCCCTACGCCCACCCGATCGAGAACTTCATCGTCATCGTGGACCTGAACACCGGCGAAATCGTCAAGGTCGAAGACGACCAGGCAATCCCGGTCCCGTCCGCGAGCGGCAACTACCTGCCCAAATACGTCGGCGAGGCCCGCACCGACCTCAAACCCATCTCCATCACCCAGCCCGAAGGCGCCTCCTTCACCGTCACCGGCAACCACGTCCAGTGGGCCGACTGGTCCTTCCGCGTCGGCTTCACCCCCCGCGAAGGCCTGGTCCTGCACCAGCTGAAATTCCGCAACAAAGGCGTCGAACGCCCCGTGATCAACCGGGCCTCACTCTCGGAAATGGTCGTCCCCTACGGCGACACCGCCCCCGTCCAAGCCAAAAAGAACGCCTTCGACTCAGGCGAATACAACATCGGGAACATGGCCAACTCCCTGACCCTGGGCTGCGACTGCCTGGGCGAGATCAAATACTTCGACGGCATCACCGCCGACAGCCACGGCAACCCCCTGACCATCGAGAACGCCATCTGCATGCACGAAGAAGACGACTCGATCCTCTGGAAGCACTTCGACTTCCGCGAAGGCACCACCGAAACCCGCCGCAGCCGCAAACTCGTCATCTCCTTCATCGCCACCGTCGCGAACTACGAGTACGCCTTCTACTGGCACCTCTTCCTCGACGGCAGCATCGAGTTCCTCGTCAAAGCCACCGGCATCCTCTCCACCGCCGGCCAGAAACCCGGCGAGAAAAGCCCCTACGGCCANACCCTGAACAACGACGGCCTCTACGCCCCGATCCACCAGCACATGTTCAACGTCCGCATGGACTTCGAAATCGACGGACCCACAAACGCCGTCTACGAAGTAGACATGGAAATCCCCGAACACAACCCCACCCACACCGCATTCAAAGCAGTCGACCGGCTCCTCGAAACCGAACAGGCCGCCATCCGCAAAACCGACTCCTCCAAACACCGCTTCTGGAAGATCGCCAACCGCGACAGCCGCAACATCGTGGACGAACCCGTCGCCTACCGCCTCATCCCCACCGACGGCATCCAACTCGCCGCCGGCGACGAGTCCTACGTCAGCAAACGAGCCCAGTTCGCCCGGAACAACCTCTGGGTCACCGCCTACAACCGCACCGAACGCTTCGCCGCCGGCGAATTCCCCAACCAAGCCACCGGCGCCGACGACGGCCTGCACATCTGGACCCAAGCAGACCGGAACATCGTGGACCAAGACCTCGTAGTCTGGTACACCTTCGGCATGCACCACGTCGTCCGCCTCGAAGACTGGCCCATCATGCCCCGCCAAAACATCGGCTTCATGCTCGAACCCCACGGATTCTTCGACCAAAACCCCACCCTCAACCTCCCCACCAACGAAAACCGAACCCAAACAACCAACACCGAAACATGCTGCACCA
>NZ_PZKO01000063.1:0-5064 GCF_014926485.1 Pseudarthrobacter sp. AB1 | reverse complement strand
GACCAAGTCAGGAATAAGGCGATGGAGCTGGCGTACTGCGCGCTGGTCGTTTCGGCTTGTGCCCGTCCGAAGAAACGAACTTCAAGCCACCGGGACGCGAGCTCGTGCGGCCTGTATTCCTCGTCTACCACGCCGTAGTAGGCCCCGAGGTTCGGAGTCAGGATACGAAGACGTCGGTAGGCCACCGCCATAGCAACAGGATAGAAGCCTATGTGAGCGGTACCGAGAACCTCCCCCGCGTGTCGCTCGAACAGGGATCCGGCCAGTGAAGACCAGTGCTCAGCCGGTACCGAAAACAGGCGGCTGCACAATTGCCTTTGACCCCAGCGCCAATGTTGCAGACACCGTCTGCAACATCAATTTCGATCCAAATACTCCCAGCGGGCTGGGCAAACCAACAGTCGTGGCGAATAACGCTGGCCGACTTGGCGCCTGAGTAAGCTGGACAGCAATCAACATTGGGGGAATCACCGTGACAGCACCAGCAGTAGCCTTTTCCGAAGCCGACTGGGAAGGCGCCGCGAAGGAGCGGCTGGGCGAGCTGGACTGGAAGCCGTTGGAAGGCCAGTCAATTGCACCCGGCACAGGGCAACGCGACTCCTGGGCCGAACTGCTGATCCGGCCGCGGCTCCTTGCGGCCCTCCAGCGCTTCAACCCGACGGTCCCGGCCCAATACCTACAGCAGGCACTGTCGGAAATCGCGGCACACAAATCCAATGACGCTCTCGCCGAGAACCACCGGATCCACAACTGCCTCGTGGACGGCTACCGGCTGACCTACATCGACTCCGACGGCAACGAAGCCAACCCCACCATCAGGCTCATCAGCCAAGAGCCGGACCAGAACGACTGGCTCGCGGTCAACCAGGTCACGTTGGTCGAGGGCGACTACAAGCGGCGATTCGACGTCGTGCTCTATTGCAACGGCATGCCCGTGAGCATCATCGAGCTAAAGAAGGCAGGCAGCGCGCACGCCGATCTCCCCGGCGCCCACGCCCAGCTCCAGACCTATCTCCGCGAATTCCCAATGGCATTCCGCTTCTGCGTGTTCACGCTCGCCACGGATGGGATCCAGGCCAAGTACGGTACGCCGTTCACGCCCTATAATCACTTCTCACCCTGGAACGTCGACGACGACGGCGTGCCCGTCCCCCAGGGCTTCATGCTCGACGGCGATGCGGTCACCGCTTTGGATACCGCACTGGATGGCCTCTACAACCAGGAGCGCTTCCTACAGCTGACCCGCAACTTCACGGCATTCGATCAAGGGTCCGGCGGGCTGGCCAAACGCATCGCCAAGCCGCACCAGTACTACGCCGTGACCAAGGCAGTGGCCAGCACTGTCCAGGCGGTGGAAAGCAACGGCAAGGCCGGCGTTGTCTGGCACACCCAGGGTTCGGGCAAGTCCATGGAAATGGAACTGTACGCGAACATGGTGGCCCGTCAGCCAAAGTTGAAGAACCCGACCGTCGTGGTCATCACCGACCGGAACGAACTGGACGGCCAGCTGTTCGAAGGCTTCGACCGCAGCCTGCTCCTGGCCGAGTCGCCGAAGCAGATCAAAAAGCGCTCCGAGCTGCGGGACGAGCTGAGCAACCGAACAACCGGTGGCATCTACTTCACCACGCTGCAGAAGTTCGGACGCAGCAAGTCGGAAAAGGACGCCGGCGCCGACCACCCGCTGCTGTCCGACCGGCGCAACATCATTGTGGTGGTCGACGAGGCGCACCGCTCGCACTATGACGACCTGGACGGCTATGCCCGTCACCTCCGCGACGCGCTCCCCCATGCCACTTTGATCGCCTTCACCGGAACTCCCATCTCCTTTGATGACCGCAACACCCAGGACGTCTTCGGCGACTACATCGACATCTACGATCTGTCTCGGGCCGTGGAGGACGGCGCCACGGTTCCCGTCTACTTCGAGCCTCGGCTAATCAAGGTGGGGCTGGCCTCCGATGTCACCGAGGATGACTTGGACAAGTCCGCCGACGAAGTGACACTCGGCCTTGACGATACCGAGCGGGCACGCATCGAGGCGAGCGTCGCCGTAGTCAACGCTGTTTATGGTGCGCCGCAGCGCATTGCGGCGCTGGCCGCTGACCTGGTGGCGCACTGGGAGAACCGGCATGACCGGATGGGCAAGTTCATTGAGGCACCGGGCAAGGCCATGATCGTGGGCGGGACGCGGGAGATCTGCGCGAAGCTGTACTCAGCGATTGTGGAGCTGCGGCCCGACTGGCATTCGGATGACCTCTCCAAAGGCAAGATCAAGGTGGTGTACTCGGGCGACGCGACCGATGTCCCGCCTGTGTCCGACCACGTGCGGCGAGACTCTTTGAATGCTCAGGTGAAAGAGCGGCTCAAAAACGTGGACGACGAGCTGGAGCTGGTGATCGTCAAGGACATGATGCTCACCGGCTACGACTCCCCACCCCTGCACACGCTTTACCTGGACCGGCCGCTCAAGGGCGCGCTGCTGATGCAGACGCTGGCACGTGTGAACCGCACGTTCCGCGGCAAGGAGGACGGGCTGCTGGTGGCGTACGCTCCGCTGGCGGAAAATCTGGCCAAGGCCCTGGGCGAGTACACGCAGTCTGACCGGTCGAACAAGCCGGTGGGCAAGAATATCGACGAGGCCGTTGGCTTGACGTTGTCCCTGGTGGAGTCGCTGCGCTCCTTGCTGGCCGGTTACGACTGGAAGTCCGTTTTGATGAAGGGCGGGCCCAAGGCATTCCTGAATGCCGTCACCGGCGCGGTCAGTTACTTGCGTAGCCCGGGTTCGCCCGGTAACCAGCCGGCTGACGGGGAAGAGTCGCTTGCCGCGAAGTACCGCAAGTTCTCCAGCCAGCTGTCCCGTGCGTGGGCTCTGTGCTCGGGCTCCGAGACACTGGCTGAGCTGCGTCCCGAGATCCAGGTGTACGAGGAGATCCGCGTCTGGATGGCGAAGTACGACGCGGCCGACCGGCAGGCCAGCGGCGAACCGGTTCCGGAAGAGATTCAGCGCCTGTTGGGGAACCTGATTGCTTCGGCGACGTCCTCCGGCGAGGTGCTCGACATCTACGAGGCAGCCGGCATGCCCAAGCCGTCCCTAGATGACTTGACTCCGGAGTTCATCGCCAAGACACAGAAGGCGCGGAACCCACAGTTGGCCATCGAGGCCCTGCGGAAGCTCATTGCTGATGAGTCGGCGGCATCTACAAGGAGCAACGTGATCCGGCAGCGGGCGTTCTCTGAGCGGATCACCGAGCTGATGAAGAAGTACACCAACCAGCAGCTCACCTCAGCTGAGGTCATCGCTGAGCTGGTGGAGCTGGCGCGCGAGGTCGCCGCTGAAGGCAACCGCGGTGCGCACTTCACTCCTCCGCTGAACTCGGATGAGCTGGCGTTCTACGATGCCGTAGCTTCGAATGAGTCGGCCGTGGAAGTCCAAGGCGAAGGGAAGCTGGCCGAGATCGCGCGTCAGCTCGTGAATGTCATGCGGCGCGACGTACGGACCGACTGGACTGTGCGTGACGACGTCCGCGCCAAGCTGCGTTCGTCGATCAAACGACTGTTGGTCCTCAACGGATATCCGCCGGACAAGCAGCCGGAGGCCATCAAGCTCGTGATGGAGCAGATGGAGTCAATGGCGCCTCGGTTTGCTGAGGCACGAATATGAATGGTTCCGCAGAAATTCATCCTGCCCGAAACCTCGGGATGCTGATTGGCAACGGACTTAGCCTTGCATTCAACCCCGAGCTGAACATTCGCCTAATCAGCGAAGAAATAATCCGTCGCGTACGCCAAGACGCGGGTGACAAGGATGCGGACGCCATCGCCACTGCCATGCAGCGGGCCGCGGCAGCTACGGGAGGTGGCAATCCGATGCTGGACTTTGAAGTCCTCGTCGGAGCCTTCGTTACGGAGGGATCGTTCATGGAACGCTTGCACGAGCTGGCTAGCTACATCGATCCGAGCGATGCCGAGTTGTCTGCGGCATTCGAGAGAATAGCGTCCTTCAGCGAGTCGCTCCGCTGGCGTGGCGTATCGCATGTACTCGAGGTGGTGGCGGAACGGACTGTAGCCTCACTCGATTTGAAGGCTGACCTCAACACATTCGTAGACCTCGTCCTGAATAACTACGGCGGCACCATAACGGTAGGCAACCTCAATTACGACACCTTGGTTCTCTCCTCCCTCATGGAGAACCATGCCAGTGAGTTCTGTGATTTGGCTCTTGGCTACAACCCCGCCACTATCTCGTTTGACGGTGGGCAAAGATTTTCCATCTACAAGCTGCGAACGGCATTGAACTTTCCCAATGCTCGGCGAGTCCGTTTGCTGAACCTTCATGGTTCTTTGACGTGGTGGCGAAATAGCGCTGACGATTCCGTGTACAAGTTCCCCGTCGAGGAAGTGAGACGCCCGACAATCTGGTCGACCATTCGCGAACTCGACTACGACGAAGGTTGGTACCCAGAGGTTGTCTTAGCCAACCAATCCAGCAAAGTACACCAAGTGCTGCGCCCGCCGTTCTCTCTTGCCTACGATGGGCTCCGCCGAGGCCTAGAAATGTCGGACGACTGGATGGTTGTTGGTTACAGTTTCCGCGACGTCTCCGTGAATGCATTACTTAGGGAGGCGTTCGATACGAAGACGAACCGCCCGAACGTCCTTGTCGTGACAAAAGGAGAATTTCCGACACGGGGTGAAATTGAACAGGCTTTCAGTTGGTCCCTTGCCCAAGGGGCGTCTGCAAGTTGGCTACGGATACAGCGTGATGTGTTAACGCCAACCGAAAATAGGGCCAGGAACGCCAACTGAAAATAGGGCCACCGACCATTATGGAAGGTGATCAATTTGGATGATTGGGCGGAGATACGCCACCTGTTTTCGACGGGCAAGCACTCGAAGCGTGAGATCGGCAGGATCGTGGGGGTTTCCCGCGGAACGGTGGATCGGGCTTTGGAGTCGGACCGGGCGCCGAAGTATCAGCGGGCGGCCGGGGTGTCGAGTTTTGATGCGTTTGCTCCCAGGGTGCGGGAGTTGTTGGTGAAGACGCCGACGATGCCGGCAGCGACG
>NZ_PZKO01000045.1:0-5294 GCF_014926485.1 Pseudarthrobacter sp. AB1 | reverse complement strand
CCATCGACGCCAACGTGCCTGCCGGCCTCCTGCCGCAGGCATCGTCCAGCTGGCGCGGCCGTCCCGCACTCCGCGGCCACCGCCTCGCCGACGGCGTCTCCGGCCTCGACTTCTCAGCCCGCCTCCGCGTCGTGAGCGCCGGCGCCGAGGGGACTTCCGCCACCATCGTCCAGACCGATCCCGACGCCGGCCTCACCGTCTCGTCCGCACTGACACTGCACGAGGGAGGCCTGCTGGAGCTGCGCCACACCCTCACCAACGACGGCGCCACGCCCTACCAGCTCGACGAACTGGCNACCGTCCTCCCGGTGGCACCCGACGCCGTCGAACTCCTTGACCTGACCGGGCGCTGGTGCCGGGAACGCCACCCGCAGCGCCGCCCCATCCAGCAGGGCACCTGGGTCCGCACCGGCCGGCACGGCCGCACCGGACACGATTCCTCACTGCTCTTCGCCGCCGGCACCGCAGGGTTCGGCAACCGCCACGGGAAAGTCTGGGCCACGCACCTGGCCTGGAGCGGCAACCACGAACAGTTCGCCGACAGCATCGGCGANGGCCGCACCATGATCGGCGGCTCNGAACTCCTGGGCCCGGCCGAAGTCATCCTCGCACCCGGCGCCAGCTACACCACACCGGCGCTCTTTGCCGCCTACTCNGACCACGGCCTGGACGGCATCAGCGAAGCNTTCTACACCTGGTTCCGATCCCGCCCCCACCACGTGCTCCCCGCAGCCACCACCGGCCTGCCCGCCGGCAAGCCCCGCCCCGCGGTGCTCAATGTCTGGGAAGCGGTCTACTTCGACCACAACCTGTCCACCCTGATCGAACTGGCCGACTCCGCCGCCGAACTCGGCGTGGAACGCTTTGTCCTCGACGACGGCTGGTTCCGCGGCCGCCGCGACGACCACGCCGGCCTNGGCGACTGGTACGTCGACGAAACCCTCTGGCCCGACGGCCTCACGCCCCTGATCGACGCCGTNACCTCGCGCGGNATGGAATTCGGGCTCTGGGTGGAACCCGAAATGGTCAACCTGGACTCCGATATTGTCCGCGCACACCCCGAATGGATCGTTGGTCCATCCGTCCACAGCTACAAGGACGGCGGCCGCCTGCCACTTGAATGGCGGAACCAGCATGTGATCGACCTCGTGAACCCGGACGCGTGGCAGTACATCCACGACCGTGTCGACGCCCTGCTGCGCGAGAACAACATCAGCTACCTCAAATGGGACCAGAACCGGGACCTGCTCGAACACGGCCACGGCGGCCGCACCTCCGTCCACGAACAAACCCTTGCCGCCTACCGCCTCTTCGACGAACTCCGCAAGGCGCACCCCGGCGTCGAAATCGAGAGCTGCTCCTCCGGCGGCGCCCGCGTGGACCTCGGCATCCTCGAACGCACCGACCGCATCTGGGCCTCGGACTGCAACGACGCCCTCGAACGCCAGACCATCCAACGCTGGACCGGCGTCGTGGTTCCGCCTGAGCTGGTGGGCGGACACATCGGCCCCACCACCTCGCACACCACGGCCCGCACCCACGACCTGTCCTTCCGCGCCATCACCGCCCTGTTCGGCCACTTCGGCATGGAATGGGACGTCCGCAGCGTCCAGGGCGCCGAGCGCGAGGAACTCAAACGCTTCATCGGCCTCTACAAGGAACACCGCGCCCTGATCCACTCCGGGCGCATGGTCCGCGCCGACATCGCAGACGATTCCCTGATGCTCCACGGCGTGGTGGCCCCCAGTAGTGCCACCCAGGGAACGACCGCGGCCCTGTTCGCCCTCGTCAGCACACGCACCGCCTTCGCAGAACAGCCGGGCCGGATCACCATCCCCGGCCTGGAACCTGACCGAGACTACCGGGTAGAAGCCATCTTCCCAGCCCCGGCAGATGCAGACTACGCCCACACCTTCACCCAGGTCCAGGCCCCGGCCTGGCTGGCGGACAGCGCAGTAGCCCGCGGCCGATTCCTGGCCGAAGTGGGCCTGCCCATGCCCGTACTCAACCCGGAACATGCCCTCGTCCTGAGGTTCACAGCCCTGTAACCGCCAGATGGCCTGCCGTGCAAGCACTGATCGTAAGAATGCGCGGCGGGCCGTCCCAGGCGCTAGATTTGCATCCATGACTGAAGCCACCACCGCTGCCGGACGCGGCACCATCCTTGTGATCAACGGCCCCAACCTCAATCTGTTGGGCACCCGTGAGCCGGAGAAGTACGGTACCTCCACCCTCGCGGACGTGGAGCAGCTGGCCGCCACCACGGCGCAGTCCCACGGTTTCAACGTGGAATGCGTCCAGTCCAACCATGAGGGTGTGCTCCTGGACGTCATCCACGCTGCCCGTGGCACCGCCGTCGGGATTGTGCTTAACGCCGGCGCCTTCACCCACACTTCTGTGGCCCTGCGCGACGCCCTGGCGGCGGTGCAGCTGCCTGCAGTCGAGGTCCACATCACCAACGTGCACCAGCGTGAGGAATTCAGGCACCACTCGTTCCTGTCCCCCGTCTGCGCCGCGGTGATCGTGGGCGCCGGGGTTCTCGGCTACAAGCTGGCCATCGACTACCTCGCCGAAACGCTGTAGCCGGGCGCCGGGTGGCTCAGGCCGCCATGGCTACTTCTGGATGCACTGCCCGGAGGAGACGGGAGCGCTGAGGCTTGCGGCCTGGGACGCGACCGGGAACAGGTCATCCATGGTGATGGCGAATCCCATTTCGGTGTCCGAGGTTGCCTTGGCGAAAATGACGCCGGCCACCAGTCCCTCCATGGTCAACAGCGGCCCGCCCGAGTTACCGGGCTGGACGTCACCCGCCAGCCGGTAGATGTCCTCGGGGGTCGGGTTTTCGCCGTAGATATCGGGGACCAGAACTGACGTAATGTCCCGAACCGTGGCGGGTTTGGACTTGAACGGACCGCCGTGCGGATACCCAGCGAAGGCGGCCGGGCTGCCGTTCGGAAGGTCGGACGTCAAGGCGAGCGGCTCCGAAGGCAACCCGTCCACGGCCAGGACGGCGAGGTCGTGCCGGGTGTCGAAGTACACCACCCGCCCGGGCATCGCACCGCCGTCGGGAATTTCAACCACCGGCTGCGACACACCCGCCACAACATGGGCGTTGGTCACAACCCGGCCCGGGGATACCACAAAACCGGTGCCGGTCTGGTTCTGGCCGCACTGGTATGCGGTTCCGGCAATTTTCAGGACTGACCGCGCGGCCAGGTTCAGCGCCGGCGTATCGGTACTGGCATTGGGCGCCGCTACTGGCTGCCCCTGGTCCAGGCCTTCAAGCAGCGTGGGAATTCCGTTGCCGATTACCGTGGACCGCAACTGCGCCATGGTGGTCTTCAACGGGACAGGCGTCAGCCCGTCGATGTACCGGATGACTTTGGACTCCGCCAGTTGCTGCGACACTAACGGAACGCCCAGGGCGCTGACGCTGAAGGCGAGCATGGACATCACCAGGGCCGAAACCACCACGTTGACGGCCCCGCCCACCAGCCGGTCCACCGCACGCAGCGGCTTGATCCGCACGGCGCCGCGGATTTTGCGCCCGATCATGGTCCCGAGGCCATGGCCCAGAGCCATGAGTACGACGGCGGCGGCCACGATGGCGGTCAGCCTCCAGCCGGAGTCATCCACGAAGCCGCTGACCAGTGGAACGGCAAAGAATGCGGCCACAGCGCCCGCGGCGAAGCCTGCGATACCGCCGAGCGTGACCAGGAAGCCGTTTCGCAGGCCATAGATCAGGTAAGAGAGCAGGGCCAGGATCAGCGCCAGGTCCAGAACGGTCAAACCAAACACTGACGCTCCTCTAATACGGTTGAGTCCCAATTCTAGTGGCGCAAGCTGACATTATTCTGCGGGCGCCATTCCCCCCGCCCTACGGGCCGGGTTCGCCCCACGTACGGATGTAAAAATCACCCCCCCCTGGCGGGGCCGGACACCGGATCGTGCCCGCATTAGACACTGTCAGCGGCGTTTCCGCTGCCAAGTACGTCACAGAACCTTGAAAATTCTGAAACAATGGCAAAAGCGCCACAGCCGACACTTTTATTCAGGAGATTTCATGGACATCGAGGTACTGCGCCGAGCACCCCTATTTGCCACGCTCGACGACGAAGCATTCCGCCTGCTGACGGACGAGCTGACCGAGGTGGACCTCTCCCGCGGTGCATCGGTATTCCGCGAGGGCGACCAGGGCGACCAGCTCTACTTCATCGTCTCCGGCAAGGTGAAGCTGGGCCGCACGTCCCCCGATGGCAGGGAGTCCCTGCTCGCCATTCTGGGCCCGGGTGAATTGTTCGGCGAAATGGCGCTCTTTGACCCCAGCCCGCGCACGGCCACGGCAACGGCAGTCTCCGAAACCCGCCTGGCGGGCCTGAAGAACGAAAGCCTCAACGCCCTGCTGCGGACGCGCCCCGAGGTTTCGGCGCAGCTGCTGCAGGCTCTGGCCCGCCGCCTGCGCCGCACCAACGATTCGCTCTCGGACCTGGTGTTCTCCGATGTCCCCGGCCGCGTGGCCAAGGCCCTGCTGGACCTTGCTGATCGCTTCGGCCGCCCGGCAACGGACGGCGTCCTGGTAGCCCACGAGCTCACACAGGAAGAACTGGCCCAGCTGGTAGGCGCCTCCCGCGAGACTGTCAACAAGGCCCTGGCAGAGTTCGTCCAGCGCGGCTGGCTCCGCCTCGAAGCCCGCGCCGTAGTGATCCTGGACATGCAGCGCCTGCGCCAGCGCTCCCGCTAGTCCTTTCACGGTTGAGGCCCCAAGACTGACGTCCTACGCGTGCTGCGCCCCACCGTCGCTTTGACGCACGCTTCCGGATGCAATCCTTGGGGCCTTTTGCGTTACCCCCTGCCAACGCTCTCTCACATCCTGCACTTTTTCCCGCGACGCTCTCTCACGTGATGCGGGTTTTCCATACCCGCTCTATCAGCTCCTCGCCATCGGGGGCTTCAACGGCCGTCATCCAGGTTTCAGTCGGGACGACAGCATCTGCAAGAGCCGAAAATTGTCAAGCTGTGTGGAGTCACTGGGCTAGTTTTTGGGGTGTTTTGGTCTCGGGCAGGTTGATCCCGACGTGTTGGGCGGGGGCCGGTGTGGTGGGTCGTTGGCGGAATCTTTCTGGGTGTCGTTCGTAGTAGTCCTGGTGGACTTGGTCTCGCTTGTCCCAGAGCTCTTTCCAAGAGCCGTTGTGGACTTGTGAGGGTGAGAACAGCGCGATGCCGGAGTGTTTGTGATCGGTGCTGTACCAGTGCACATAGTCGGTGAGGTACTCCCTCGCGGCCTCGAGATCGTC
>NZ_PZKO01000079.1:0-5373 GCF_014926485.1 Pseudarthrobacter sp. AB1 | reverse complement strand
TCTTTTTACCACCCGTTGGTTGCAAACGCTTTTGAACCGTTTGCAGGGGTGGTGTGTGGTGTAAGTTATCGGCCTATTAGTACCGGTCAGCTTCACGAGTCGTTAGTCCTCGCTTCCACATCCGGCCTATCAACCCAGTGGTCTGGCTGGGGGCCTCTCACACACAAGGTGTATGGAAATCTCATCTCGAAGCGAGCTTCCCGCTTAGATGCTTTCAGCGGTTATCCCATCCGAACGTAGCTAATCAGCGGTGCACTTGGCAGTACAACTGACACACCAGAGGTTCGTCCGTCCCGGTCCTCTCGTACTAAGGACAGCCCTTCTCAAATTTCCTGCGCGCGCAGCGGATAGGGACCGAACTGTCTCACGACGTTCTAAACCCAGCTCGCGTACCGCTTTAATGGGCGAACAGCCCAACCCTTGGGACCTACTCCAGCCCCAGGATGCGACGAGCCGACATCGAGGTGCCAAACCATGCCGTCGATATGGACTCTTGGGCAAGATCAGCCTGTTATCCCCGAGGTACCTTTTATCCGTTGAGCGACGGCCATTCCACAATGTACCGCCGGATCACTAGTCCCGACTTTCGTCCCTGCTCGAGATGTCTCTCTCACAGTCAAGCTCCCTTGTGCACTTACACTCGACACCTGATTGCCAACCAGGCTGAGGGAACCTTTGGGCGCCTCCGTTACTTTTTAGGAGGCAACCGCCCCAGTTAAACTACCCATCAGGCACTGTCCCTGACCCGGATTACGGGCCGAAGTTAGATGTCCAAAGTGACCAGAGTGGTATTTCAACGATGACTCCACCCGAACTGGCGTCCGGGCTTCAACGTCTCCCACCTATCCTACACAAGCCACTCCGAACACCAATACCAAACTATAGTAAAGGTCTCGGGGTCTTTCCGTCCTGCTGCGCGTAACGAGCATCTTTACTCGTACTGCAATTTCGCCGAGTTTATGGTTGAGACAGCGGGGAAGTCGTTACTCCATTCGTGCAGGTCGGAACTTACCCGACAAGGAATTTCGCTACCTTAGGATGGTTATAGTTACCACCGCCGTTTACTGGGGCTTGAATTCTCAGCTTCGCCGTAAGGCTAACCGGTCCTCTTAACCTTCCAGCACCGGGCAGGAGTCAGTCCGTATACATCGTCTTGCGACTTCGCACGGACCTGTGTTTTTAGTAAACAGTCGCTTCCCCCTGGTCTCTGCGGCCCCGATCCCCTCCCACCAGCAAGTGGTGTTCAAGGTTGGGGCCCCCCTTCTCCCGAAGTTACGGGGGCATTTTGCCGAGTTCCTTAACCATAATTCTCTCGATCGCCTTAGTATTCTCTACCTGATCACCTGTGTCGGTTTGGGGTACGGGCGGCTAAAACCTCGCGTCGATGCTTTTCTCGGCAGCATAGGATCACCAAATCCCCCCGTGAGGGGGTCCCATCAGATCTCAGGCATCATGAACGGCGGATTTGCCTACCGTTCGCCCTACATCCTTAGACCGGGACAACCATCGCCCGGCTTGGCTACCTTCCTGCGTCACACCTGTTAATACGCTTGCCTCCCAGGATCAGGTCCCGCGCTCCACCAAAACCCACATCACCCCGAAGGGTGGGCGGGCAGGTATCGGGCGGTTAGTATCCCCTGTTCAACATGGACGGTTTTTCGCCGGTACGGGAATATCAACCCGTTGTCCATCGACTACGCCTGTCGGCCTCGCCTTAGGTCCCGACTTACCCAGGGCAGATTAGCTTGACCCTGGAACCCTTGATCATTCGGCGGACGGGTTTCTCACCCGTCTTTCGCTACTCATGCCTGCATTCTCACTCGTGTAGGCTCCACCGCTGGTTTACACCGCGACTTCACTGCCCACACGACGCTCCCCTACCACTCCAGACGCCTGAACCAACCCACAAGGGGCGGCTTAGCTAATATCTGAAATCCACAACTTCGGCGGTGTACTTGAGCCCCGCTACATTGTCGGCGCGGAATCACTTGACCAGTGAGCTATTACGCACTCTTTTAAGGATGGCTGCTTCTAAGCCAACCTCCTGGTTGTCTTCGCAACTCCACATCCTTTCCCACTTAGCACACGCTTAGGGGCCTTAGTTGGTGGTCTGGGCTGTTTCCCTCTCGACTATGAAGCTTATCCCCCACAGTCTCACTGCTGCGCTCTCACTTACCGGCATTCGGAGTTTGGCTGACGTCAGTAACCTTGTAGGGCCCATTAGCCATCCAGTAGCTCTACCTCCAGCAAGAAACACGCAACGCTGCACCTAAATGCATTTCGGGGAGAACCAGCTATCACGAAGTTTGATTGGCCTTTCACCCCTACCCACAGCTCATCCCCTCCATTTTCAACTGAAGTGGGTTCGGTCCTCCACGACGTCTTACCGTCGCTTCAACCTGGCCATGGGTAGATCACTTCGCTTCGGGTCTAGATCACGCCACTGCAACGCCCTATTCAGACTCGCTTTCGCTACGGCTTCCCCACACGGGTTAACCTCGCGACGTAACACTAACTCGCAGGCTCATTCTTCAAAAGGCACGCCGTCACACCCATACAGACAAGCTGCAGATGCTCCGACGGATTGTAAGCACACGGTTTCAGGTACTGTTTCACTCCCCTCCCGGGGTACTTTTCACCTTTCCCTCACGGTACTGGTCCGCTATCGGTCATTAGGGAGTATTTAGGCTTATCAGGTGGTCCTGACAGATTCACACGGGATTTCTCGGGCCCCGTGCTACTTGGGATACTCTCCAGGCGGCACAAAACATTTCGGTTACGGGGCTCACACCCTCTCTGGCCGGCCTTTCAAGACCGTTCACCTATGCCTGCACATCACACCTCACTGTCCCGGCAGAGACAGTACGGAAAGTCCCACAACCCCGCCCATGCAACGCCCGCCGGCTATCACACATGGAACGGTTTAGCCTGATCCGCGTTCGCTCGCCACTACTAACGGAATCACTATTGTTTTCTCTTCCTGCGGGTACTGAGATGTTTCACTTCCCCGCGTTCCCTCCACACACCCTATGTGTTCAGATGCGGGTCACCAGGCAGCTCGCGCCCCTGGCGGGGTTTCCCCATTCGGAGACCCTGGGATCAAAGTCCGGTTATCGACTCCCCCAGGCTTATCGCAGATTCCTACGTCCTTCTTCGGCTCCTAATGCCAAGGCATCCACCGTGTGCTCTTAAAAACTTGACCACAAAAGATCAAAACGCTAATTTTCGAGAGAACCACGAAAACCACCCGGACACCACCACCACAACCCAAAGGCCACAGCAACGAACGCCCGGACAGATCCAGGTTCATATATTCTTGGAAATTGCTTCTTATAAAAGATGCTCGCGTCCACTATGTAGTTCTCAAACAACAACCCCAAACCACACACCCCACACACCCAAAAGTACGTGATCGATGCAGCCAGGAAACCAGAAACAAACAAACCCGACAAAACACACCACAACCCAAAAGGCCGCAGCACATCCCACCGGCCCTGTTGCCTCAGGACCCAACAGTGTGCCAAACACTAAACCACCCATATCCGCACCCACACCATTCCAAGCAGCAGAGAACCCCGAAGGACAACCCACCACCGTACTAGACGAGGCACAAAACAAGCGGCCGCTATTCATTGATATTCCACCCTTGAGCACCCGCCGCAGAACAATCGTCTGCGCAACGGGCATATACTCCTGACAACCCCTCCACACCCGCATACACGGGGCAAGGTGACTGTAGGTGCTCCTTAGAAAGGAGGTGATCCAGCCGCACCTTCCGGTACGGCTACCTTGTTACGACTTAGTCCCAATCGCCAGTCCCACCTTCGACAGCTCCCTCCCACAAGGGGTTAGGCCACCGGCTTCGGGTGTTACCAACTTTCGTGACTTGACGGGCGGTGTGTACAAGGCCCGGGAACGTATTCACCGCAGCGTTGCTGATCTGCGATTACTAGCGACTCCGACTTCATGGGGTCGAGTTGCAGACCCCAATCCGAACTGAGACCGGCTTTTTGGGATTAGCTCCACCTCACAGTATCGCAACCCTTTGTACCGGCCATTGTAGCATGCGTGAAGCCCAAGACATAAGGGGCATGATGATTTGACGTCGTCCCCACCTTCCTCCGAGTTGACCCCGGCAGTCTCCTATGAGTCCCCGCCATAACGCGCTGGCAACATAGAACGAGGGTTGCGCTCGTTGCGGGACTTAACCCAACATCTCACGACACGAGCTGACGACAACCATGCACCACCTGTAAACCGACCGCAAGCGGGGCACCTGTTTCCAGGTATTACCGGTTCATGTCAAGCCTTGGTAAGGTTCTTCGCGTTGCATCGAATTAATCCGCATGCTCCGCCGCTTGTGCGGGCCCCCGTCAATTCCTTTGAGTTTTAGCCTTGCGGCCGTACTCCCCAGGCGGGGCACTTAATGCGTTAGCTACGGCGCGGAAAACGTGGAATGTCCCCCACACCTAGTGCCCAACGTTTACGGCATGGACTACCAGGGTATCTAATCCTGTTCGCTCCCCATGCTTTCGCTCCTCAGCGTCAGTTAATGCCCAGAGACCTGCCTTCGCCATCGGTGTTCCTCCTGATATCTGCGCATTTCACCGCTACACCAGGAATTCCAGTCTCCCCTACATCACTCTAGTCTGCCCGTACCCACCGCAGATCCGGAGTTGAGCCCCGGACTTTCACGGCAGACGCGACAAACCGCCTACGAGCTCTTTACGCCCAATAATTCCGGATAACGCTTGCGCCCTACGTATTACCGCGGCTGCTGGCACGTAGTTAGCCGGCGCTTCTTCTGCAGGTACCGTCACTTTCGCTTCTTCCCTACTGAAAGAGGTTTACAACCCGAAGGCCGTCATCCCTCACGCGGCGTCGCTGCATCAGGCTTTCGCCCATTGTGCAATATTCCCCACTGCTGCCTCCCGTAGGAGTCTGGGCCGTGTCTCAGTCCCAGTGTGGCCGGTCACCCTCTCAGGCCGGCTACCCGTCGTCGCCTTGGTGAGCCATTACCTCACCAACAAGCTGATAGGCCGCGAGTCCATCCAAAACCACAATAAAGCTTTCCACCCCCCACCATGCGATGAGGAGTCATATCCGGTATTAGACCCAGTTTCCCAGGCTTATCCCAGAGTTAAGGGCAGGTTACTCACGTGTTACTCACCCGTTCGCCACTAATCCCCCCACAAGTGAGGTTCATCGTTCGACTTGCATGTGTTAAGCACGCCGCCAGCGTTCATCCTGAGCCAGGATCAAACTCTCCGTTGAAGTAAAACAAAAACAGACACAACCAACACCCCCGGAAATAACGGAAGAAGAAGGCTGCAAAATTTGAAACCAGCTGTAAAAACCAGACCACACCACGGG
>NZ_PZKO01000038.1:0-6632 GCF_014926485.1 Pseudarthrobacter sp. AB1 | reverse complement strand
TCGCGAACCGCAACGCCAGAATGTTCTGGACCGTTTCCTTACCCAGGTAATGATCGATCCGGAACACCGCATCCGGCGGGAACACCGACTCCACAATCTCATTGAGCGCCCGGGCAGAGCCCAGATCATGCCCGAACGGCTTCTCGATCACCACCCGCCGCCACTTATCCCCCTCAGCCTGCGCGAGCCCGTGCTTGGACAGCTGGCGGCAGACCTGCTCAAACGCCTTCGGCGGAATCGAAAGGTAAAACGCGTGATTACCCCGCGTCCCGCGGACCTCATCAAGGGCCGCGACAGTCTCCCCCAACCGCTCAAACGAATCATCGTCGTCGAACTCACCCCGAACAAAACGGATACCCTCAGCGAGCTGGTTCCACACCGCCTCATCAAACGGCGTCCGCGAATACGCCTGCACCGACGCCTTCACCTCCGCAGCGAACTCCGCGTCCGACCACGGACGCCGACCGAAACCCACCAACGCGAAACTCGGCGGCAACAACCCCCGGTTCGCCAGGTCATACACAGCCGGCATGAGCTTCTTACGCGCAAGATCACCCGTCACCCCGAAGAGCACCAACGAGGACGGACCGGCAATCCGATTCAGGCGACGATCACGCGGATCCCGCAACGGGTTACGGCCAGACCTAAGTCCAGACCTCACACGTGAATCAACGTAAGTAACTGACATGGTTGCTTCTAACTTTCGGCAAGACAGTGCGGCAGCCGACCGACGCTCACGAGAGTATCTGCTCGCGGGTCTCCCCATAGGGAACGGTGTCGCTGAGTGCGAGGGTGTAGCGGCTGGGATCATGGCGGGTGACCAGAATGCCGGCATAGCAATGAGGCGTCGCTACCTGGCGGAGCGCGGCCTCTGCATGGTCGAGCAACTCGTAAAGCCGACCAGGCTCGGTAACGATGACTTCCAAATTGTGTGTGGCCTGACTACGCATGATGAACAGCTTCCTTTCCAGGGATCCGGTCCCCCAATGTGCCAAACCCCTCATCCTTGGGGTGTGTTGTGTTCTTGGTTCTTACACCGAACGTGTACTGCCCGCGGTGACGTATCTCCGCGGGCAGTACGGGCAAGACATTCCGGCTGGTTAGTTGATGGCGGCGCGGAGCTGCTTGGCTGCCAGTGCCGGGTCTGCCGCGCTGTAGATGCCGCCTCCGACGACGGCTACGTCGGCGCCGGCCTTCTGAACTGCTTCGATGGTGGCGAGCTTCACGCCGCCTGCGACGGAGAACGGAACGCGCGCTTCTGCTCCGGCGCGGAGCAGCCCGGTCAGGTCGAAGCCCGGCAAGGCCTGCTCGTCGAGACCGGCGTGCATCTCTACGAACTTGGCACCCAGGGCGCGGGCTTCCTTAGCGCGGGTGACTTTGTCTGCCACGCCGATGAGGTCAACGACGATGCCCTTGTTGTGGGCTTTGGCTGCCTTGACGGCGCCGGCGATGGTGGAGTCGTCGGCAGAGCCGAGCACGGTGACCAGGTCGGCGCCGGCTTTGAAAGCGATGTCGGCTTCAAGTTCTCCGGCGTCCATGGTCTTCATGTCAGCGAAGACGATCTTGTCCGGGTGGGCGTTCTTGACGGCGGTGACGGCAGAGAGGCCGGCAGCCTTGATCAAGGGGGTGCCGAGTTCGATGATGTCGACGTACTCGGCGACCTGACCGGCCAGTTCGAGGGCGGCTTCGGTGGTCAGGACGTCCATAGCAACTTGGAGTTTCATGGTGTTGTTTTCCTTCTGTTGGGAACTGCGGTGGGTGTGAAAAATTGTGGTTCGGTTATTCGAGGTTGGCGTGGCGGAGCCAGAGCTCTTCGGCCGGTACGTCGGTGTTGTCCCACAGGGACTGGAACAGGGTTTCAGTGGCGAGGAACAGTACCTGCTCGAAGAGCGACCCGGAGTACTGGCGCGAAACGCTGGAGCCGTGGTCGGTCTTCTGCGCGGCGGGAATGATCACCACAGCGTCAGCAAGCCCGGCGAGAGGTGAACTCGGGCTGGTGGTGAACGCCGCAATCCGCGCTCCGGCCTTCGCCGCTGTTTCTGCTGACTTGACTACTCCCGAGGTCGTTCCCGATCCCGAGGCCACGAGGAGCAGGTCACCGGAGGCGATTGCGGGCGTGGTGGTGTCACCGGCAATGTGGACGTTCAGGCCAAGGTGCATCAGCCTCATGGCGGCCATCCGCAGCACCAGGCCGCTTCGGCCGGCTCCGGCGACGAACACCCGGCCAGGATGGCTAAGGTGGCGGGCCACGTCGGCGATCTGCTGCTCGTCGATCTTGGCCGCTGTGTCCGCGATCTCGTCCTGTACAAGAGCGAGATTCCGGACAATGTCACCGGTGGTGCTGTATCCGGTGAGCGTTGTATTTACTGTCGGAGTCACGTTTTGTCCCTTCCATTCGGTCGTCGGCCGGGATCCGGTCGAACGATGCTTTGTGGTTGATATCCATACTCCCGAAGCGAAAGGGCGGGGGTAACACTGTTTTCTGACGGTTCTGACTACACTTTAGGATTGGTGGTGCCGAGCCGAAGGCCAGGGAGTGCCGAAAAGCCGCAGGTTTGAAGGATTCATTGCATAGACTCTGGAGAACGAGTTAAGTCCACTCACGTACCATCCGGGCTGCTTGTCATTGATCGACCCGTACCCATTTTCCGGAGCGCAGACTTTTGGCCTCGCCGTCATCAATCCAGTCCCAGATTTATCGGTCCCTGCCCGAAATCGAGAGGGCCGATGCGATTGTGGACAGAATTACCAAGGCCATCGGCCTTGGGCTGCTTAAAGTGGGCGAACGCTTGCCACCCGAAGCGGCCCTCTCGGAAATGTTTGGGGTTGGCGGCGCCACTCTTCGCGAAGCTTTGGGGGAACTGCGCGAGCGGGGGATCGTCGAGACCCGCAGGGGCCGAAGCGGGGGAACCTTCGTGGTCAACCAGCCTCGTACGCAGAAGGACGTCATTCGGGATTGGTTCCTCTCGACGTCAATTTCGGAAATACGTGACATCGGTGACGAACATTCCGCTATAGCAGCCACCACCGTCCGTCTGGCCTGTGAGCGCGCAGAAGCACACGACTTCGAGCGCCTTCAGGAACTTGCGAGGGCATTAATTCTGGCCGACACCCCCGAAGTGCGTGCACCTGCTGACAGCCGCTTCCACATCGAGCTGGCAATAGCCGCGCAATCGCCAAGGCTCGCCAACGCGGAAATACGGCTTCAGGAAGAAACAGTCCAGCAGCTTTGGACTCCCCTCACGGTGGCATTTGACCCCGAGCAGGCAACCGCAGAACACTTGGAATTGGTCCGGGCAGTAGCCCAAGACCAGCCGGAGAAGGCCCAAAACCTTGTCCTTGAGCACATCAGGCGGAACATTTTCCACCTGATCGACCAGAAACTGACCCTCGGCTACGCCCAATCAAACCAGGATGGTCAATGAAGCCCACCGTTGAAGTCGTACATGCTGCATCCGACCTTTCTTCCTGGATGAGCGGCGTCTGCACGGAGGTCACGAAGCTCTCCAGCGACGTTTCTTCCCTCCTTGAACGAAATCTCGCCGACAAGTCCAAAGCAGGTAAGGCGGTCCTCAAGGGATTGGATGAATATCCCCGGGATTTCCTGACGAAGAACAGTTACGCAGCAGGGGCCGGGACATTCTTCGCCGTGGAAACCATCGAGGAGGGGGTACCGGCTTTGGACTGGTGGGCCCGCAAGGAACACGGCACCATCGGCAGGCTCGACCTCGACATGACTCCAGGCAGCAGCCGTTATTACGACTATGAGAAGCTGCCGTTCTTCTCCACCGCCGCTTCCACAGGTGAGCAGAGCGTATGGGGGCCATATGTGGACTTCCTCGGCTTCGAGGAATACATCCTGACATTTGCGGCCCCGCTTTCTGTCCACGGGCGTTTCACGGGCGTGGCTGCATGCGACATCCGGATCAGGGACCTGGAACCCCTCATCATGCCCACTCTGCGCGCCATTCCCGGAGATGCGGCCCTCGTCAATGCCAGCAATCGCGTCATTCTCGGCAACTCCGGTTTATACCTCGTTGGTGAGCGGATTAAATCCGGTTTGCCCGGCCAGCATCGGATGGCCCTGGACGTCCCACACCTTGGGCTTTCCCTGATTTTCGCTGTCTAGGTGCGAACTTTCCCAGGCACGGGTCAACGCTGGTTGCACCGAAGCTGGAAAAGTTCGGCGAATAAAAGCTATCGCAATAGAGCTTTTAGGCTGTAACCTCTGGGGGTGATCTGTTTCACATGCCATACCTCGGAGCAGTCACGAGTCTTTCGGCACCAGAGGAAGAATTTCCCGGGCTCGGACAACACCCTTGTCCACGTCACGAGAGCTCAACCCTGAAGGTGTTTTTGCGAGCGACCCCCCTGCCGCACCTGTCGGCCTAGCACGTTGGCGCTACCACTGCGCGCACCGGAGCCTGCCTCGTTTTACTTGCCAGTCCGCCGTCCGGACCTTCACGCAGTTGCAAGATCGTGCTGCCGGATGGCGCCGTGATACCACATGCCGGGCTGGACAGATGTGTTCTTGCACCGCCACTGGAAGATTCAAGAAAAAGAGTTCCATAACGAAGAAGTCAGAGACGACTAGAGTAGTTTTAGGGAGATTTTATGAGTGAAAATCGTTCAGACGGCACCGATCACCTGGAACGGTCGATCGACTGGAAGCAGGGTTTGGCCATTGCGCTGGGTGTGCCCTTGCTGATTCTGCCCTCATTGGGCTATCTGCCGATGTATGTGTCCGCCGCAGCAATTCTCATCTGGGGATTGTCGGTCCTTCAGGGTTTTATGCAGAGCACGGCGTATGCCGAGATGGCCACCACGTTCCCCAAGGCTTCCGGCCTGCCGGGGTTCGCCCAGCATGTATTCCGGACGGAGAACTACAAGGGCAAGTACGACAAAGGCAAGCTGATCGGTGGCTTCAGCGCGTGGAGCTACTGGTTCGCCTGGAATCCTGTACTGGCAATTTTTTCCATCCTGGTGGGCGGATACCTGCACGGGCTGTTTCCGGTTCTGGCCGAGACATTCACCGAGTACCAGCTCGCACTGATCTCAGGCCTGGTGATTTTCACCGGGTTGTTCATCGTCAACTGGTTCGGTCTCAAGGACGGCGCCAAACTGGGGTACATCCTGGCTGCGTTCTCTCTTATACCCCTGGTTGTCCTCACCGTGGCGCCTTTCGCGACCGGGAAAGTCGACATGTCAAACATCACCGGCAGCTGGATGCCGGCGGACTGGGCCTGGGACATGCACCACATCCTGATTCTCTTTGGCATCTTTGCGATCGCTCAGTGGAGTGCCTGCGCCTGGGAAACAGCAGCCATCTACGGCCCCGAATACAAAAACCCGTCCAAGGATGTTCCCAAAGCGCTTTATGCGTGCGGCATCATCTGCTTCTTCTCATTTGTCTTAGTGCAATCTGCGGTGATCGGCGTGCTTGGTGTTGAGGGTGTACTGGCCGAGCCCCTGTCGCCCCTGATTCCAGTGGCCCAGGCAGTCTTTGGCCAGGCAGGCACCATGGTCACCATCATCATGCTGATCGCCGCCATGATCCTCATCATCCAGACGGCCTATCTGGGCTCTTCCCGCGCCATGCACTCCATGTCGAGCGAAGGCAACCTCCCCAGGGTCTTCGGCAAGACGAACCGCCAGGGCACTCCGTTTGTCGCGATGCTGGTCATCGGGGCCTTCAACCTGGTACTGATTTCGATGGGAACGCCGGCGGCAATACTTGCGGCGTCCGCAATTGGTTACACCTGCGCCAACGGCATCAGCCTGTTCGCATATGTCAGGGCTAAGAATCACCCGTCCTTCGCCAACCTCGAACGGCCCTTCAAAGCACCCAAGGGCTGGAAACACGTCGCCATGATCTTTGGCCTGTTCAATCTACCCCTATGCCTGGTGGGCGTGGTGTACCTGAACAGCCTGGAGGTCGGTTGGACCTCAACCTGGGTGGGTTTCCTCGTACTATCGCTCTATTTGCCCATCTGGTTGTATACCCAGCGTGAATCCCGTCGGCTGAATGACAAAGCAGCCACAGCACCGTCTTCAGACCACGACGCCGGGGATCTTCGACCGGTTCCAAATCCCAGGTGACGTAACCGGCCGGGGATTCCGCCGAAAGAGTCCTGCACACGTGTCCCGATCATGTCCACCGGGGTTGACGCATGACGGGGTAGTACAGGCGTTGTCCTAGCCCGGCGCACCAGGACGGACGGTGGTAAACGCATGTTTCACGGTGGATGCCGGGCCCTTACGGGGGGCCGGCATCCACCGTTGCGCTTTTCCGGCGGTTCCCTACCTGTCAATAGTTCCCACGAAAAATAAACACTAACCCGGGGTTTTCATGAGGCTGTCGCCCGCGGGGTGTGTTAAAGCGACGAAAGGTGCTTCTGAGCTGGGAAAATAGTGTTGTCGACGCACTGATCCACCGGCTGAAAGAAGCACCTTTCTGATGTCCAAGATTACCGGAGTTTTCCCGTCCCTTCCTGTTGCCACGACGGAGCAGTCGCTGGTCTCCCATGCCGGGCTGAACGTGGTGACGTCTTTTGTTGACGCGCTCGGATTCAGGGACCTATGCGAAGACCGTTTGGGCCAGTTCGTCCCCTCCGGCGCCTGGCACCGGCCCG
>NZ_PZKO01000021.1:0-6655 GCF_014926485.1 Pseudarthrobacter sp. AB1 | reverse complement strand
GGTGACCCGGCCCCGATAGACCGGTTCCGCGATCGGCTGGCCGGCATCCCTGGCAGCGACGTGCCGGGCGACCGTGTGGTGCGAGCAGCCGGTGAGCTCAGCGGCGGCACGCAACGATCCGGTCAGATCATACGCAGCAAGTATTTCCATGATTTCTCCGTCAAACTTCATTAGGGCCTCTTCCCGGACGACTTTGGTGCGACTAGACACCGTCATCAAACCCCGGGAAGAGGCTCCCGCCGCTTAAGCAGCAGGGCTAAGTAAAGGAAGTGGGCAGATCTCATGGCCACCAACGGGCACTTTTCATGGCCGCTAACATGGGGCGGCGTCAATTTGCGGTCAGATGTGCGGTTCGTACCGGCAACCACGGAACGATCACCATGTGAACGACGGCACACGGTAATCGCTTGCACTGAATAAATCCAGTCCTTTCAGACATGCCCGCGGAGGCTACAGTCGCGTAGATTCAGAGGCGGGCGACGGTGCCCGGAGCCCATCAGTTCGCGGAAGGTGTACCCATGTCAGCCACTGAACTTCATGTTGAGTCCCTTGTGGCGATCGCTGAGCGGCTTCGCTCGGCCGGGTGCGTCTTTGCGGAGGAGGAAGCCCAGCTTCTGCTCACCGCAGTGTCCGACCCGGACGAAATCGCTTCGGCAGTGGAGAAGCGCGTTGCCGGGTATCCACTGGAGCACATCCTGGGCTGGGCAGAATTCTGTGGACTCCGGATTGAGCTCGATGCCGGGGTTTTTGTTCCGCGCCGCCGGACCTGGCTCTTGGTGACTGAGGCGGTCTCCCTGCTCTCGGCGGACCCGATGCGGGAGCGCCTGGATGGTTCGGAGCCCGCCGTCGTTGTGGACGTTTGTTGCGGGTCCGGTGCCGGCTGTCAACGCCCCCCTATGTCCCCACCGGGGCTATTGATTCCATGCCGCACGAGGCACGCGAGCACGAACCGTCGTGGTCGCTCGACGGCGGGGCTGACGGACTCGACTTCCACCGCCGCGTCGCTGCGGAGGCCAACGAATGGCTGCGGCCGCGCGGGAACCGCATCATCGAAACCAGCGAGCGGCAAGGCCACAGGGACGTCGTCGATCCTGGCGCAGGCAGGCTTCGCGGTGAGGACGGTCCGCTCGGAAGAACTGGACGGCACCGTCGTCGTCGGACGGGCCCGGCCCTCGTGACGGGTGCGCCGGAAGGTACCACTTCCTGCGGTTGCGGCTGCCCATTCGCGCTGCACGCGCTTCTATTCGGGGACTGGGTGAAAACAGAACCATCGTTCCCCTCAGAGGTAGCGAGCTTACGCTGCGCGACATGCGAGTCTCCTTCTTTGAGTTTGTGACAGCGGGCTTATTTGCCTAATACGACCGCGGGAGGCCTAGCACTTTGGTAGCGACAAAGGACTTGATCATGTTGTTGTTGACAGGGGCCACCTGGAACATGCGGGTTTCGCGGAACTTGCGTTCGACGTCGTATTCATCAACGAACCCGTAGCCTCCATGTGTGTCCAGGCAAGCGTTGCCGGCGGCCCAGCTCGCCTCGGATGAGAGGTGCTTAGCCATGTTGGCTTCGGCGCCGCAGGGTTCGCCAGCGTCGAACAGCCGTGCTGCTTCGTATCGCATCATGTCTGCAGCACGCACCTTCATGTAGGCGTCCGTGATGGGAAATTGCACGCCCTGGTTCGTGCCGATCGTGCGGCCAAAGACTGTGCGCTTGTTGGCGTACTCCACTGCTCGGGTGGTGAACCAGTAGCCGTCACCGATCGCTTCCGAAGCCAGGAGGATGCGTTCGGCATTCCATCCGTCGATGACATAGCGGAAACCCTTGCCGATCTGGCCGATGACTGCCGACTGCGGCACGCGCATGCCCTTGTAGAAGACCTGATTTGTGGCGTAGTTGAACATGGTGCGGACCTTGACAACTTCCAGCGTCTCCGGTTGCTCGGCCCGGACCTGGCGCAAGTCCACCAGGAAGAGTGTCAGTCCGTGCGTCCGGTCCTCTCCTGTGCCCACGGGTTTTTCGGAGGTGCGGGCGAGAACGAAGGCCAAGTCTGACTCGTCGATCCGGCTGGTCCAGCTCTTGTGGCCGGTGATGATGTAGTCGTCCCCGTCCTTGACCGCAGCGGTCTCGATGCTGGTTGTGTCAGAGCCGGCAGCGTCCTCGGTGATTGAGAAGGCCTGAAGGCGGAGGTCGCCTGACGCGATTGCCGGCAGGTACGCATTCTTCTGGTCTTTATTTCCATGCCGAAGAAGGGCGCCCATGGTGTACATCTGGGCGTGGCAGGCCGCGGAATGGCCGCCGGACTTGTTGATTTCCTCCATGATCACGCTTGCTTCGGTGAGGCCCACGCCCATGCCGCCGTACTCAGTAGGAATCAGCGCAGCTAGGAGCCCTTCCTTAGTCAACCTGTCTACGAATTCCTGCGGGTAACGGCGGTTGCGATCAGTTTCGCGCCAGTACTCGTCCGGAAACAGGGCGCAGAGAGTACGGGTCTTCACCCTCAGCTCTTCAACAGCAGTATGAACAGTCACTAGGTGCTCCTCGGTATTTGGCTAGGCATCATCGGAAGCCTGGGGCATCAAATAAAAAAATTGCATCAGAAGATCGGGCGACTCTGCGACCCACTTCGCTTGGCCGGTCGCAGCAGGACAAGGCAAAACCCCTTTCTCCCGCCGGGCCATCCAATATTTTGGCTGCTCGTGTCTTCCGCGATCCTGGAAGTGCGCATATCAGTGACCACGTTTCACGGTGACAAACAGTTGTCGCGTCGACTCCTTTGCGACTAGTATACGGTATACGGTATCCGGAATGAAAGAGGGGCTAACGATGACGTCAGAACTGACTACGGGTCAGACCCGTGTAGTACCGGGATGGACTGGGCGCTTATTTGAAGACTTCGCGGTCGGCGACATCTACTACCACCCGTTCGGTAAGACGGTGACGGAAGCGGACAACCAGAACTTCACCTTGATCACGCAGAACGTCGCCAAGACTCACGTGGACCGCAATTTCGCTGCGGGTACTGAGTTCGGCCGTCCGCTGGTCAATTCCACGTTCACCCTGGCACTGGTGACAGGGCAGTCCACGATCGACCTGTCCATGAATGTCTTCGCGAACATGGGGTGGGATGAAGTGCGGATGCCTAACCCTGTTTACGAGGGCGACACTGTCTACTCTCGGTCCAAGGTCCTCGCCATCCGCGAATCCAAGTCCCGCCCTAACCTCGGCCTTGTAACTGTGGCTACTGAAGGGTTCAACCAGGACAGCAAAATTGTGATCAGTTATCGAAGGACCTTTATGGTCTACCGCCACGGCCACCTGCCAAGCGTCGAGTCGGCCAGGCCGGACGAATCCACACTGCCGGATCACGAGAATTTC
Source organism: Pseudarthrobacter sp. AB1 (assembly GCF_014926485.1). Classification (NCBI taxonomy): domain Bacteria; kingdom Bacillati; phylum Actinomycetota; class Actinomycetes; order Micrococcales; family Micrococcaceae; genus Pseudarthrobacter; species Pseudarthrobacter sp. AB1. The sequence goes on along the minus strand of NZ_PZKO01000021.1, from coordinate 3,283 downwards.
CAGTGATTGGTCAAAGTGACGTGCTCTTTGAAACGCCGGGGATTGAACTGGTTGCCGCGGCCGTGACGGCGCTGTTCGTTCCGGGCGACCGGCCCGAACGTTTCGCCAAGGCTGCCGCCTCCGGCGCGGGCGTCGTCATCGCCGACCTTGAGGACGCCGTGGCGCCGGTCAACAAAGCGAAGGCGCTGGCAGCCGTTGTCGATTCGTTGACCCGCGTTGACCTGCGTGCACTGGTGCGTATCAATCCGCTCGGAACAGAGAGCAGCAAGGCCGAAATTGTTGCTCTTCTCAACGTTGCCCGGCAGGCAAAACATGGTCTTCTGGGGCTCGTGATCCCCAAAGCCGAAGACAGCTTGGCCCTCCGGAACCTCGCGAGTCGTTGTGAATTGCTGGATCTGGCAGTCGTACCCCTCATCGAGACAGCTGTTGGTGTGATCGGCGCGGCGGACGTCGCCGGAATATCCGGTATCACCCGGTTGTCGTTCGGTGCCATCGACTACGCCTTGGACATCGATGCCGGAACCGATGACAGATTTCTGGACCACGCCAGAAGCGCGCTGGTGGTCTCATCGCGGGCGGCCGGAATTCCTGCACCCCTGGATTCGCCCGCCATCTACATCAAAGAGATCGAAAAGGTCCAGACATCAGCAAAGCTTGCACGGGGTTTCGGATTCGGCGGCAAACTGTGCATCCATCCCTCCCAAGTCCCAGTAGTGAACCAGGCCTTCCGTCCGGGCCCGGACGAGGTTGAGTGGGCTGAGTCCGTAGTTTCAGCTGCCGGCGGAGCCAGCCAAATCGAGGGACAAATGATCGACCGTCCTGTCATCGAAAGGGCACAACGCATTCTCGCCCGAACAAGAAAGGAGAACTGATATGGGCCGCCTACCTCTCGAAGGAATCACGGTTGTCTCCCTGGAACAGGCCGTCGCCGCCCCATTCGCCACACGCCAACTCGCCGATCTGGGAGCGAGGGTCATCAAAGTCGAACGGGACACGGGAGACTTCGCGCGCGGTTATGACAGCAAAGTCAACGGCATGGCGAGCTACTTTGCATGGCTGAACCGGGGCAAGGAAAGCATCATCCTCGATCTCAAATCCGCCCACGGTCTTGAAGCCCTGCAACAGCTTGTTGCAAAGGCCGACGTCCTGGTGCAAAACCTCGCTCCCGGTGCAGTGGAACGGTTGGGCTTTGGCCCGGACGACGCCCTGGCCCTCAACCCCAAACTCATTCACGTCTCCGTTTCCGGATATGGAAAGGGCGGACCGTACGAGCAAAAGAAGGCCTACGATCTCCTCGTCCAGTGTGAATCAGGGCTCCTGAGCGTCACTGGAACCGAAGACTCACCTGCAAAGGTGGGAGTTTCAATCGCTGACATCTGCGCCGGTATGTACGCCTACTCAGGCGTACTGACATCCTTGCTGCAAAGGGCTTCAACCGGCAAAGGCGACGTCCTGGAGATCTCGATGCTGGAGGCGCTCGGCGAGTGGGTGAGCCAGCCATACTTCTTCGCTGAATACGGCGGAGCTCCGCCTGCCCGTAGCGGGGCACAACACGCCAGCATCGCCCCTTACGGGCCATTCGATGCCGCCGACGGAACAGTCTTCTTCGGAATCCAGAACGAGCGGGAGTGGGAAAAATTCTGCCGGGAAGTGCTGCAAAAGCCCGCACTGGCCAACGAGCCACGATTCTTGGGAAACGACGCCAGAGTTCGTAACCGAACAGATCTCCACAATGAAATCAACAGCGTCCTGCGATCACTTCCCACTAAGGCACTCGTTGAAAGGCTCGACGCAGCGTCCATCGCTAACGCTGAGCTGCGCGACATGCACGGGTTCTCCGCCCACCCGCAATTGTCCGCGAGAAACCGATGGCGTGAGGTGCAGTCTTCTGTCGGCAGTGTCCGCAGCCTGATCCCGCCGGTTACGTCCAGGGAGGCAGGATTCTCCATGGGCCCCATCCCTGAGCTGGGTGAGCACACCGAGCAAGTTCTTGCCGAGCTGGGGTTACCCCTGACACCCGCGGACCGCTGAGTCACCATTGCCGCCGGGCCACGCGGGACCCGGCGGCAATGCTCTATTCTCAGCGGGATCATCAGGAGAAGAGATGCATGGGTAACCGCAGTAGTGATGACCGTGGCCGCAGGCAGCTTAGCGATGAAGCGGCAGCCCACGTCCGAGGACTCATCATGTCCGGTGAACTGAGACCAGGAACAACCGTCAGGCCCGAGACCGTCGGGCAGGCCCTCAGCATTTCGACCACCCCCGCCCGTGAAGCCCTGCAGGAACTGCGTGTGGAAGGCTTCCCGGACCTGCTCCCGCGACGAGGATTTCAGGTCACATCCCTCACCGGACAAGAGGTCCGGGATCTCTTCCAAGTCCAGGCACTCATAGCCGGCGAGCTGGCCGCCCGCGCTGCAGCTGGCCCAACACAAGATGAACCAGCGGAGCTGGAAGAGCTCCACCACGGACCCATCGCAGCGGCACGGCGCAAAGGCCATGAGCTGCTCAAAGAGAAGAACCGCGCCTTCAATCGCCAAGTCAACACGATGGCCGGCTCCCGAAAATACTCTGGGCACTGAGCCTGATCACGCGCTACGTCCCACGGCAGTTCTACTCAACAATTCCCGGATGGCCCCAGGCAACAGTGACCGACCATGAGGAACTCCTTAAGCGAATCCGCGCTGGAGACACAGCGAAGACGCCCGCGTCAATGATGTCGCACACTATCCATTCAGGGGAACTGCTCGCAGCCACCTACGACGCCCGAGTCGCGGCGCCGCCGCTCCCGGCACCAGACGCCGAAGCCGGCCCAGCGATGGCCAGCACGACCCGGCACAGGGCTTCGCTGCACGCTGCAAGTTTGTGCATCCATCACGGACGCAGGGTAGTCGCCACCAGCTGCGACAAAAGATTTTCCCCGCGAAAGCTACCAAACCCAACCCCGTTTCTGTCAGGAGTTCCGAATACCGGTGTTGTCGTCCGTTTAACCCGGGGTTTTCATGAGGCTGTCGCCCGCGGGGTGTGTTAAAGCGACGAAAGGTGCTTCTGAGCTGGGAAAATAGTGTTGTCGACGCACTGATCCACCGGCTGAAAGAAGCACCTTTCTGATGTCCAAGATTACCGGAGTTTTCCCGTCCCTTCCTGTTGCCACGACGGAGCAGTCGCTGGTCTCCCATGCCGGGCTGAACGTGGTGACGTCTTTTGTTGACGCGCTCGGATTCAGGGACCTATGCGAAGACCGTTTGGGCCAGTTCGTCCCCTCCGGCGCCTGGCACCGGCCCGG
>NZ_PZKO01000078.1:0-7128 GCF_014926485.1 Pseudarthrobacter sp. AB1 | reverse complement strand
CTTTCCGCCATCGTCGCTTTTCGCTCCCCGGGCCCGGGGAGCGGTTGGGTCTGCGACGGGGAGGGTGGGATGAATCAAGGAAACTGATACGCGTGCTCGAGGCAACAATCCACGGCGCCCATGGAAGCCCTCCGCGCCAAGCTAAATTACAAGCTCCACGGCATCACAGTTGGACCGGCGTCAACCATCACAGACGGCACCATCATCGTCCCGACAGTCCCACCGGACAAGTACCGCGAGACTGCGGAACCGTACGAATTTTCGGCACCCACTGGCGCGGCGGAGCCGCGCACCCGCTAAATTGAGACAGGACAATGATGTCCACATACTTTTCGCAGGCGCGCCCAGTATCCCGGCGGTGGGACCAAGGCGCCACGGGAATTCTGCACCGGTTCGGCGAATATCGCGGCGACCGTCTCCGGGCCTTCCTCCTCCAGGATCCTTTCAAGCACTTGCAGGCTCGGAAGATCCCGATCACCGCATCCCCTCCGAGCCGAGCCTCCGATACCTTTCAGAATGCACCGCACTGGACGGGGCGTCATCAGCTACAGCCAACCACGCACCTCGGCGGTCAGAGGCGAAGCCTCACTGGAAACTCGGGTACCAAAAGCTCCTACTCGCGGATATGGATCTGATGGAGAACTCCGGTTGTGGTTTGTCTTCGGCGTCACATCAGCTGCACGCCCCCGTACGCCAGGGCCGCGATGAGGGCCCAGGACAACATGGCCGCGACGATCGCCCGGCCGCCGGTCCGCATCAGCGAGCCGACCCGAACGGATGAGCCAAGACCAAACAGGGCGGCAGCCAAGAGCAGGTCCTGCGCTGTCCCGGCCATGCCCAGGACAGCCGGCGACAGGAAGCCCAGCGTCCGCACCACGATCATGGCCATGAATCCGGCAACAAACAGCGGCACCAGCGGAGGGAGTTTGACCGCGGCACCGGGCTCCCCTAACGGGCTGCCGGCACGCTTGTGCGTCCGGCGCCTGACCAGGGCAACGCCAGTGACCATCGGTGCCAGCATCAGCACGCGTGTGAGCTTGATGATCAACGCACCCGCCAAGGCTGCAGGACCGGCGGTTTGCGCGGTGGCAACCACCTGGCCCACGTCGTGCACGCTGGCTCCCACCCAATAGCCAAACTGCACCGAATCCAGGCCCAGCGGGATTTTCAGGAGCGGCAACACGCCGATGGCAAGGGTTCCGCACAAGGTGACGAGGGCGATCGGCACGACGGTATCCCGGTGGTCAGTCTTCGTCACGCCGCTCATGGCGCCAATGGCGGACGCGCCGCAGATCGAAAAGCCTGTGGCCAGCAGGATCGGCTGGTCGCCAGGGAGCCTGAGGGCCTTGGCGAACAGCAGCGTCCCAAAAAAAGTCAGGAGCACTATCGAGACGATAATCCCCACGGTCCCCCAGCCCAAGGCCGCCACGTCAAACAGGCTGAGTTTCAGGCCCAGCAACACAATGCCCAGCCGCATGAACTTCTTGCCCGAAAAATCCAGGCCGGGCCGCAAGATACCGGCGACAGGGGAGCTGCTGACCGGCACATTCGCGGCAAGAATGCCCAAAATGACCGCGGCAGTCAAAAACGGCATCGCCGGCACGGCCAGGTGCACCAGCCAGGCTACCCCGACGGCGGCTGCCGCAACCACGAGGCCGGGCGCCCTTTTGTGCTTGAGGGGATTCGTCTTTAGGGCCGGCGGCAGAGTGCGCCACCGGTCGCGGCGCCGCTGGACGGACATCGGGTTCTGGGTCACGGTCGTGTGCGATCCGGTGAAACCCCGCGACTGGCAGGCGGTTTCGGACCGGAATTCCTTTCTGTTGAAGCAGCCGGCTCTGTCGTAGCAGTTGGCCGGGCCGGGCACCCGGGCCTGGAAACCGGCCTATAACCTTGCCGAGAAGACGGAGGCACAGTAGTCGTCTTGGCGGTGGGGCGCTGGCCCGGAGTTTCCATACATTCCATGCTTCCAGTGTGTGGAATGCGGCAGTAGGGGGCATACAGTTGTGTGGTTACAAGTCTGACTTGTGGCTCGAGCCGTAAACCTGAACGAAGGAGCCCCCATGCTGAGTGCGCGGATGCCGGATCTGTCGGCGCTGCAGATGCTCGCCGCTGTCCGGGAGCTGGGGAGCCTGTCCTCGGCGGCACACCGGCTGGGGCTGTCGCAGCAGGGCGTTTCCTCGCGGATGAGGTCTTTGGAAGCGCAAGTGGGCGCCCCGCTGTTGGCCCGAACCCCGCGTGGTTCCACGCTGACGCAGACGGGTGCGTTGATTGCCGACTGGGCCGCAGAGGTCCTCGCGGCGGCCGAACGCCTGGAGGCCGGAATAGCGTCGGTCCGCGCGGACAGCGTGAGCCGGTTGCATGTGGCAGCCAGCCAGACCATAGCCGAATACCTGCTGCCACAGTGGCTGGTGGCACTGCGGCGCCAGCAGGAATCCCTGGGGCTGGTCCCGACGGAAGTCCAGCTGAGTGTGTCCAACAGCGCGGCAGTGGGGGACCTTGTGCGCTCCGGCGCAGCACCCCTCGGATTCATCGAAAGCCCCAATATTCCCGCCGACCTGGCCAGCCGCACCGTCCGGCACGACGACCTGGTCCTCGTCGTTGCCCCGGAGCATCGATGGGCCACGAGGCGTTCCGCCGTCACCCTGGAGGAACTGGCAGCGACGCCACTGGTAACACGCGAACAGGGCAGCGGCACCCGGGATACGCTCGAGCACCTCCTCACCCAGAACACCCAAAAACCGATGGCATGGCCCGCCGTCGAGCTGTCCACCACCGCGGCCGTCCGCTCCGCAATTGCCGCCGAAACCGCACCAGGAGTGCTCGGCGAACTGGCCGTCCGCGACGATCTGGCCCTTCACCGCCTCACTGCCGTTGCCGTCGCCGGGCCACCCCTGCGCCGGCCGCTCACCGCGATCTGGCGCACCGGCAGCGCACCCCCAGCCGGTGCCGCCCGCGATCTGGCGGCCGTCGCCGCAGGGCCCGACAGACAATGACCTTGACGCAACGCCCCACGTATCCCCGCGCCGGCTCGCTGATGCGGTTTCCTCGGCATAATCGGAAGGGTGGGTATTCGGTTAGCTCAGGTTCCCCGTGTGGTGCCGGGCCCTTTGTGCCACGATTTCCCGGAAGGTGGTGGGCTGCTGCTGTGATTCGAGGCCGAGGAGGCTTTGGAAGGCTGACATGGGTGAACGCCGGCGATTGTAACGAAAGACGAAGCCGTCCAGATAAACCTGCAGGTGTTCATTGCTAACGGCGCGGTGGGTGCCTCGCAGCCAGGATTTGACGTTGCTGATGGCCCTGTGAACACGCGGCATGACGGGTTCTGCGTCTCCGGTGCGTTTGGCCGCCCTTTGGGATCCTGGCCGGTGGTCGTAAACCCTTCTTCGCGAGCAGGACATGCGGCCCGCATCTGTCCGTGTGGACAACCGCTCCAGGTGCCACAGTCTCATGGACGAAGTCGTACAAAGTTTGTCCTGAGGCATCCGGGATGACTTGCATGCGAGTGCGCCCGGAGCCTTAAGGACTGAGCCAAGGGCACCAACGGGATCCCGCTGAGGGTCATCGAATACGGTGACCACCACGAAAGAAGAACCCGGCAGTGAGGAGGTCAGCACGTTCGATGCTGATCACCACCATCCTGGATCCTGCGGATGCTTCCGGCGAGGACCTGGCCGGCCTCTACGCCCGCCGATGGGAAATTGAGTCCAGTTTCGATGAACTCAAAACCCACCAACGCGGCCCCAACGTCGTGCTGCGTTCCAAAAGCCCTGACGGGGTGCTCCAGGAAATCTATGGCTGCCTCTGCGCGCGCTACGCGATCCGGTCCCTCATCGGTACCGTAACCGCAGAGTTCGACGAAGACCCCCGTCGTGGCCGCGGTTCGACACTCCGGGACCACGATATACCTGGCCAGCGATATGCGCACCGCCTATGCCCAGACGTTGGCGATGGCCAAGGTGGGCAAGAATTTCCGCGACGCGGTAGCTTTTGCAGCCGAGCAGGTCGGCCTGCCGTTGGAGCGTGCCTGGACCATGGTCCAGGACGATTGGACCCGGAACGCGAACATGGTCCCTGGCTGGTTGCCGGGGAACTGGCGGGACGGACGCCTGATATACGCGCTGAAGGTCAATGAGCCCACCCGCTGGATCGACCTGACGGCCGCCGAATCGATCGCTTCATTGAACCGCCACCTCGGAGACATCCCGGATGAAAAGTTCAACATCCCCGACATCACGCTGGCCACCCTGACCGGCGACGACCGGGAGAGCCCACCACTCTCATCGCTGAATGGCTGCGAGAGCAGGACTTGGATGACGGCGACTATGCTGCCGGGGTCCGGGCCCATTCAAAACGAGACGACGGGCTGGGTACGGATCCGGTGGATGTTCTCGCCGAGTCGGAAATCCACCGCAACGACGCCCGACCTTACATACGTTCTGGCCATGTAGGGACTGGACTGCCTATGAGACACACCTGAGGGAAGCAAAACCGGCATCGCGGTCCGCCGCGCTCCTATCTGCCCAAAAATTCCTCCGCCTGACCAGAAACTCTTCGCCCACTGGAAATGATGCCACGCCGCCTGGTGACCAGAGCGAGGAGAGCCGGATGAACCGGGAAGTTCACGTACGGATCTGTGGGAGCCGGGGGGGAGATCCCCCCGGCCACCCGGCAGACCTGGACGGAGACTTGCTACCGGCGCGTGTCAGCACCCAACCGCTACCGAGACGACGACTATGAACAGGCCCTGGCCTGTCGCTCGACCGGTACCGCGCCGAGGCATCATCCCGACCGTCAAAACGCGAAGGCCAAGCTTACTGGAAAACACCTCCTTCACCGCGAGAGCGAGCGACTGAATGCGCAACTTCACGAGCCGTCGTGAACTGGCCGTTGAATCGATCGGGTCTGAACTGCTCCATCGGCACGAATGGTTCATGACCTGTGATCATCTGGGCGAGGGCTCGACCGAGAGCAGGTGCGTGCGTGATGCCGGACTCATTGTCACCGCCAAACACGTAAACGCCGCTGATCTCCGGGACTTCGCCGATCAGCGGCAACAGGTCCGGTGTAAAGCACGGAGCGCCCTCCGTGTAGGTGAAATCTTGGTAGCGACCAAGCGGTGGCAGAACCGAGGCGAGTTGAGCCCCGAGGCGCTGCGTCTCTCGGAGGCCGTCCATCGGCATCTCGCGTAGCCGGTCCGGCGGATCGACATCAAGCAGAGCAGACCGGTGCTGACCATTGTAGGCGCAGCCAAAGAGTAGGCCACCATTCTTTTCTCGCACCCACGCGTGCGAAGCGTCAGGTATGAGCAGCATAGGCATCGTGTCCGGGATCGCCAGGGGCTCGGTCGTGATCCGAAGGGCCCCCATCGGGGCGTAGGGCAGCCACACGCTGTGCGGTGCCAGCAGTTGGTTGGACCACATTCCGGCCGCTAATACAACGGTCTCCGCGAGGATGTCACCATACGGTGTCTCCACTCCTCGGACACGCCCCTCGGAAACGATCAGCCGCGTCGCGGGCCTGCGCTCGTCAATCGCCACCCCGCGGCTGCGCAGCCGCTGCGCAGCCGCCAACACCGCCCCGTGCGCATCCACTTGGACCGGATCGGGGTCAAACACCCCCCCCACGACCGCGTCGGCGCGAACGATCTGCCCCAGTTCGACTGCCTCGTTGCGATCAAGAATTTGGCGTCCTGGCACCAACGAGGACTCTACGATCGGCTTCATCCCCTGGTCCCAGCCACCATCCCTAGTAGCAAGGTACAGCGAGCCGTTACGGCGCAACGGAAACACTGGGAACTCTTCGTGCAATTCTGTATAGAAGTCCAAGCCGTAGCGTTCGCACGCCACCATATCCGCCGACTCCGCTTGAGCACCCCAACCGCCCGCCCAATAGGCGACGAAGCCGGCACCGCATGTGCTCGTCGCCTGCGCGATCCCGTCACGTTCCACGATCCTAACTTTGGCGCCTTGGTCGTGCAGGTGGTGGGCTAAGCTAACGCCAAACACGCCGCCTCCAACCACCACAACATCGGCTACATCGGTCATGTGCTTCTCCTCGTACTAGATCTGCTCTTTAGGGGTTTGGCAAAACGAAACCATGGCTTTGGGAGTTCTGGCTATCGTGGATCCACTCTTGCGCGTCCGATCGTCTGCAACGCCAATCCCAGGGCGGGGTCGATGACTTCGGCCACCCGCGTGTAAAGGCGTGCCAGGGTCGAGATCTCGGTGTACGCCGCGACCATCGCTTCAGCGCCTTGGGTACGGAGGTCCTCGAGTATGTTGACGAGCTGCACGTAGTCGGTGGATTCGACGCGGCCGGCTTTCACTGCCCCAACCAGCGTCATCAGCTGACGCTGCCGTGCAGGCTGGGGCCACCACTGGGTCTTGCGCCACGCCTGTCCGCGATTCGCAAGGCATTTTTCTCCTCGGCGCGGGCATCTTGCCGCTGGTGCTGTGGCGCCTGGCTGGCGCCTTGGAGCCGCCACCGCCGTTCCCGCACTGCCTGCGGGAGGCTGGAACTCTTCCACAGACAACTCCTGCCTTGTTGGATTGATCGACGCTATCATAGGCCAAGTTGTCTGGCAACTAGCACTAAGCGGTCGTCAACGGTTCCGCTAGCAGCGCCCACCAAACAGGACGAACAGCCCCCCGCTATGAGGCTGGGCCGTCGATGTCAACCTGACCGATCTGGCGGTCTGCCGGGTGGCCGGGGGGATCCCACCCCCGGCTCCCACAGATCCGGACGTGACCTTCTTGGTTCATTCTCGCGCTGGTCACCAGGCTGCGTGGCACCATTTCCAGTGGATTAATCGCCATATCCGGAGTCCTGTGACTAGATGAGTAATTCCAAGGGGTGTGTTCGGCGCGGCGCGGCGGTTTAGAGGGCAAGGGTGTCCAGAATCGGCGTTATCTACCCAACGTCGAACTTGGAGGCTCACGTGGACGCCGATCTGGACACCCTTGCTACTGCATTGTATGTGGCAGCCGATGATCTGTTAAAGGCATATCCGGAACGGATCCCGGCCCGGCCCCGCATCGGAATCAGCCCGAGGATCACCGATGCTGAGCTGATCACCTTGGCCGTGATGCAGGCCCTGCTCGGCTTTACCAGTGAAGCCAGATGGCTGCG
>NZ_PZKO01000054.1:0-7559 GCF_014926485.1 Pseudarthrobacter sp. AB1 | reverse complement strand
TTGCTTTTTCAAACGCGGAGAGCTCACGATTTGTAGGGACCATGCCTCCATGCTCCCGCGGAATCAGGCCACGGTCGATATCGCCCTGGACCAACATCTTGCGCCACCTGCGGAACGTCCAGTCGGAAATGGACTTCGAGGCAAGCCACTCCTTCCTGGTCCCGTGCGGCTGCAAATAATACTCATGCATGAACTCACGGATCTCTTCACGCGTAAAACCCTTGTTATCAACGGGCACCGCCGGCTCCTTCAATCAACAGCTAATGAATGACTCACAACCAGCTTGACGAAGAGGGAGCGATTGGCGTTTAGCCACAGGAAGTGAGAGAGCGTTTGGCATTAAGCCACAGGAAGTGAGAGAGCGTCCGGGGTGGGTTAGAGCAGGCGGCGTTCGGCGGCCCACTTGGTCAGCTCGTGCCGGCTGGAGAGCTGGAGTTTGCGAAGCACCGCTGACACGTGGGTTTCCACGGTTTTGATGCTGATGAACAGCTCTTTGGCCACCTCCTTATAGCTGTAGCCGCGGGCGATCAGGCGCATCACTTCGAGCTCGCGGGCGGAAAGCCTGTCCAGCTCGTCGTCGGCAATGTCCGCCGGAGCGGTGCCAAAGGCGTCCAGCACAAAGCCGGCCAGCCGGGGCGAGAACACGGCGTCGCCGCCGGCCACGCGGAACACCGCGTCGGTGATTTCGGCCCCGGAAATTGTCTTGGTGACGTACCCCCGGGCGCCGGCGCGGATGACCGATACCACGTCCTCGGCGGCGTCGGAGACGCTCAGGGCCAGGAACTTGGTAGTGCCCAGGAGCGCCACGGAACCCGCGATGACTTCCCGGCCACCACCGCCCAGGCCGCCAGGCAGGTGCACATCCAGGAGCACCACCTCCGGACGCTCCTGCGCGATTACAGCGATGGCCTGCTCAACAGTGGCCGCTTCCCCAACAACGTGGATGCTCTGATCGAGGTCGGCTTTGAGCCCCGAACGGAAAATGGCGTGGTCGTCCACGATCACCACCCGGACCGGCTGTGCGGGGCGGATGGTCCCGGTCCCCTGTACGTTGTTCATGATTTCCCTTCCGCGTTGTCCGTTTGGAGCGCCGGCATTCCCAGCCGCACCTCCGTACCGTCCGGCGTGCTGGTTATGGTCGCAGATCCACCGTGCCGTTTCATGCGCCCAATGATCGATTCACGGACGCCGAGCCGGTCTTCGGGTACGTCCTGCAGGTCGAAGCCCGGACCCCTGTCCTTGATGAAGATTTCCGTGCGTCCATCGGAAACTTCCAGGTAGACAGAGACGGTCCCGCCGCCGTGACGGGACGCATTGAGCATCGCCTCACGGCTGGCCTGGAGCAGCGCCTCGTGCGATTCGGTCATGGCGGTGTCCCCGACGCTGACCACCTCCACGGCGTTGCCGAGGGAGTCTTCCACCTCGGCCGCCGCCGCCTTGATGCGGTCCGAAAGCTGACCTGCCTCCTTACCGGGGTCCTGGAACAGCCAGCTCCTGAGTTCGCGTTCCTGAGCCCGCGCGAGCCGGAGGACGTCGTGTTCGTTTCCCGCCCGCCGCTGGATCAGGGCGAGGGTCTGGAGGACGGAGTCGTGCAGGTGGGCAGCAATCTCGGCGCGCTCCGTTTCGCGGATCCGGCCCGCACGCTCTGTTTCCAGGTCCCGCCAGAATTTGAGGGCCCACGGAAGGAGCACCAGAACCACACCGCCCAGCACCGCCACCGACGCGAGCAGGGCCAGCCAGGTCTGTTCCCAGGATCCGGAACCGGAGACCATTACCAGCACGCCGGCAACCACCAGCGCCAATCCGGCGGCGAGGCGCGCCCAGCCGCCTGCCTGATCGGCCTTGGTTTTGTCCACGAGCCCGGCACGGCGGGTTTCGTCGAGCTGCATCCAGGCGATGGCCGCACCGCCCAGGACGGCGGCGGCGGGAATGAGGGTCCCCAGGGGCACGTCGACGCCGAGCATCCGGGCAATCATGATGCCCGCCACCAAGAGGAGCCCGGCGCCCAGCAGCATTTCCTTGCCGTACCGCGCGCGGCGGACCCGGAACCACGGCGGCCGCACGGCGGCCGGGTAACCGGCGGGGTAGCCGGCACGGGGCCCGCCGCCGGAGACACCACTGGGAGCGAAACTGGGGGCGAAAGCACCGGCGTCGGGATTTCCCCGCCATGGACCGGCAGCGGGCAGACCGGGCGAGGTCGGCACTGGCGGAGGCACGGCGCTGAATGCCGGGTCAAGGCTGACGGCCGGCGCAATTGGCGACGCCGGACGCCTGGCGTTGCGGCGGGCGCTTTCGTCGGCGGTGGGGACCATGATCCAGAGCCACGCATAGAAGGCCAACCCGGCGCCGCCGGCGAGGGTTGACAGTGCCATGCCGATCCGCACGCTTTTCACCGGCCAGCCCAGATGCGCCGCGAGGCCGGCGCAGACGCCCGCGATGACGCGGTCGCTGCTGCGGACAAGCGGTGGGCGGGTGGAGGCGGGGATCATGTGTCAATCCAAGCACGGATCAGGGTTCCCCGGACCCGATTCCGGCCTGAACCGGGGGTAACTCAGGGGCGAGTCAGGGTGTTCCCCAGTAGAGCGCCGCCGCGCCGGACGGCAGGATCGAAGTATGAACTCCCAGACCCCTGCCCCCGATGATGGCCAGCCCACGGAACCGCTCCCCCCACACGACCCGGACCAGCCAACCGAACCCCTGCTGCCGCCCCCGGCTTCCCCGCGGGACACCCCCCCGGCCGCCGGTCCCAACGACGGCCCGTACGCCGGACCTTATTCAGGCCCGTATTCCAACCCGTCTGCGGGCCAGTACGCCGGCCAGAACACCGGCCCGTATGCCGGCGCCAAAGCACCGGGCCGGCCGAATGACTTCTTCACCTGGATCCGGAGCCACGGCATCCAGCGGGGCCGTGACCGGTGGATCGGCGGCGTCTCCAGCGGCATCGCACACCGGATGGGCATCGATCCGCTGATTGTGCGCGGCATCTTCATTGTCCTCACCCTCTTCGCCGGAATCGGCGTCCTGCTCTACGGCCTGGCCTGGGCATTCCTTCCCGAACCCGACGGGCGCATCCACGTCCAGGAAGCCGGGGCCGGCCGCTGGTCCGGCGGCATGACAGGCTCGCTGATCACCACGGTGGTGGGGCTCACCGGACTCGGCGGCGGATTCTGGGGCTGGAGCCGCAACGGCTTCGGCGGATTCCTCTGGACTGTCTTCTGGGTGGGCGGCGCCATCTACTTGATCTACTACCTGACCCAACGCAGCAAGGCCCGGAACGGAGCACCCATGAACGCCACACCGCAGCCGGCCGGCGGAAACTCCGGTTACTCGGCCGACTATCCCACAACCCCCTACGCCTCGCCGTTTGCGGCGACGGATTCCACCTCCACCCGCACGGCCGGCTCGTCCGTCAGCGCACCCTACCTGCCGGTCCCGCCGTCGAGCGTCAATCCGCCACACGGCGGCGGCAGCTACGGCGGCGGTGGCTTCTACGGCGGGGGCGGTAGCGACGGCGGCGCCTATGGCGGCTACCAGCCACCGCAGGGCCCGGCCCGGGCACCCAAGGTCCGCCCCGGCGCCCCAGCCGTAGCCATTACAGCCGGAACAGCGCTCCTCGTGGGTGGCGGACTCAAAGCCCTTAACGCCGGCAACGTGATCAACCTCGGCGACGCCACCAACGCGATCGTCTGGGCCAGCGGCGCTGCGGTCCTGGGCCTGGGCATCCTCATTGCGGGGCTGCGCGGCAGGACGTCAGGAATCCTCGGCTTCCTCGCCGTTGTGGCCCTGGTGATCGGCGGAATCTTCAACGTCGTGGGCAACGGCGACAGGGTCCGCTTCACGCAGGTCAACTGGGCACCCCTCAGCGTCGAACAGGCACGGAACGGCTTCGACATCACCGCAGGCCGCGGGACTGTTGACCTCACCGAGCTGAACGTCACCGCCCCGCTGGCCTCCGACGTCGTAGTTCCCCTGGACATCACCGCCAGCAACGTCAAGGTGGTCATTCCGGACAACGTCCCCGTGGACATCAGGGCGGACATGACCATGGGCAACCTCAGCGAACGCAACGACCACCGGAGCGGCATCTCCACCCGCGAGAGCAGCTACAACAGCGACAAGCCCGGCGCCAAGCTGATCGTGGAGATCAACGGCACCTTCAGCAACGTCACCATCCAGGAAGGGAACTGACATGAGCAACGTCAATCCGTCACCGGACCCATACACTCCGGAAAGCACGACGGCGGCCGGTCACCCCGGAGCCGACGCAACACCGTCAGCCACCCGCGTAGGAACCGTCGTCTGGGGCCTCATCGTGATGGCGCTGGCCGCCCTGATCATCATCGCCCAGTTGGGCGTGGTGACCCTGAACGGCACCTACGTCCTGATCGGCCTGATGATCGGCGCCGGCTCCGCGCTGGTGATCGGCGGGCTCCTCTCGGCCCGGAAACGTGACAACGAACCCACAACAGGGAAGTCTTGAACCATGGACAAATTCTTTAGAATCGTCAGGGGCTTCGGCCTGAAACGCGGACCCCAATGCTGGATAGGCGGCGTGTGCGGCGGCATCGCAGCGAAGCTCAACGTGGATGTGGCCTTCGTGCGGATCGCTTTCCTGGTCTTCTGCCTCCTCCCCGGCCCCGCCGTGGTCCTGTACATCACGGCCTGGCTGGTCCTTCCCGACCAGCGGGACTCCATCCCGCTGCAGAACTTCCTGGACCGCCGCTCCATCAGCTGACACCCAAGGCCAAGAACCGCCAGGCCCCCGCTCCCCGGGATCGTTCCGGGCGCGGGGGCCTTTCTGCTGCCGTGGTCGTTGCCATGGAACGCGGCCTTTTGTAACCGGTTTGTGTCGTAACGCACACCGCCGACTACAATCTAGGTGAGCTCAACGTGGCGCTCTGCCTGTATACCTTCACACCAGGATTTGAGCCGAGACATGAAAATTGGAATTCTTACCAGCGGCGGCGACTGCCCCGGACTGAACGCTGTCATCCGCGGAGCCGTCCTCAAAGGCATCGCCATCCATGGCCACGAATTCGTGGGGTTCCTGGACGGCTGGCGGGGCGTCGTCGAAGGCGACGTCATCGACATCCCCCGCACCATGGTCCGCGGCATCGCCAAGCAGGGTGGCACCATCCTGGGCACCTCCCGCACCAACCCGTTTGAAAACGGCGGCGGGCCGGAGGTCATCAAGGCCCACATGGACCGCCTCGGCATCGACGCCATCATCGCGATCGGCGGAGAAGGGACCCTGGCTGCTGCGAAGCGCCTCACGGATGCCGGCCTCAAGATTGTGGGCGTCCCCAAGACCGTGGACAACGACCTCGACGCCACGGATTACACGTTCGGTTTCGACACGGCCGTGCAGATCGCCACGGAGGCCATCGACCGGCTTCGGACTACGGGAGAGTCCCACCACCGCTGCATGATCGCCGAGGTTATGGGCCGCCATGTTGGCTGGATTGCCCTGCACGCAGGCATGGCCGCCGGCGCGCACGCCATCCTGATCCCGGAGCAAAAGGTCAGCATCGAGCAGATCACCGAATGGGTCCAGGAAGCCCACGACCGTGGCCGCGCACCGCTGATTGTGGTGGCCGAGGGCTTTGTGCCGGACCACATGGAATCCCCGCACTCCGAGCGAGGCCTGGACACGTTCGGCCGGCCACGGCTGGGCGGCATCGCGGACCAGCTCGCCCCCGAGATTGAAGCCCGCACCGGCATCGAGACCCGCGCCACCATCCTGGGGCACATCCAGCGCGGCGGCGTCCCGTCCGCGTTTGACCGTGTGCTCGCCACCCGTCTGGGCATGGCCGCGATCGACTCCGTCGTGGAAGGCTACTGGGGAACTATGGTGGCGCTCAAGGGAACGGACATTGAGCACGTGAGCTTCGACAAGGCCCTGGGCCAGCTGAAGACCGTTCCACAAAAGCGCTACGACGAGGCTGCCGTCCTCTTCGGCTAAGCCGTCGTCGCTGTGCTGGGTAGGCTGGGGATATGACTCTTGACCCCGGTTCCGCCGCCATCATCCAACTCGCTTGGGCCCGGCATTTGGGGCTCGACGACGGCGCTTTTGCTGCGTCGCTGAGTTCAGGCGAGCGGATGGTCAGGGCTGACAACGCTGCAGAGACAGTGGAGTTCGTCAGGCTGTTCGGCAGCTCGGCACTTGTGGGACCGCAATGGGTCATTGATGCCGCCGCCGGAATTCCGGACGCGGAGATGGCACATCATGTGACACTGCTGACCCTGACACGGACCCACGGCGGCCACGGACTCGGCTCTGCGGCGTTGTTCTTCGCCGACGACCTGCCCCTGCGCCAGCCCTCCGAAGAACTCACCGTGTCCCACGGAAATCCGGAGGCGATCGAGCTCGAAGGCCTGTGCCCGCCGGACGACGTCAACGAAGTGCATCTGTCAGAACTTGAGAACCGGTACACGATCCTCCACGAGGTGGACGGGCGGCGCCTTCCGGTGGCGTGCGGCGCCTACGGGGAATGGGAAGGCCTTCTCGCCCAGATGGGAGTCCTGGTGGACCCCGAGTGGCGGCGCCGCGGGCTGGGATCCGTGGCCGCATCCATCGCCGCTCACGAGGCCCTCGCGGCGGGCCTCACCGTCCAGTGGCGCGCCGAAGTCAGCAATACCGGGGCGGTAGCCCTGGCGCGCCAGCTTGGCCTGTCCGCCGGCGGCATCCAGACCAGCGTGCACCTGGGCTGAACTACAATTGAGCCGGCCGCGGGGACTTCCGCTTCAGCACCATCCCCAGGCTTTCGGCCACAATACGGGCCTGAATCAGTCCAGCCATGGCCGCTGCCCCCAGCACTGAACCGATCTGCCGGCTGGTATTGAAAACACCCGAGCCGGCACCCGCCTGGCGCGGCGCCAGATTTCGCGTGGTGGCATTGGCGATCGGCCCGAAGATGCAGCCCACGCCCAGGCCCTGCACCGCACTCGGCAGGAGGAACATCCAGACAGGGGTATCGGGCGTCATAAGCACCGAAGTCCAGTAGATGGCCAGGGTAAAAGCAGCATCCCGGCCACCGCAAACCAGCGCGGATTGACGCGGTCAATCAGCTTTCCCACTATGGGCGACAACGCACCGGTGAGCACGGCCACCGGAATCAGCAACAGGGCAGACTGCGTGGGAGTCAGACCCAATGCGACCTGGTAAAAAATCATGGAAGCCAATGGGTCTGCCAGCCGATGAAAATGGCCATCCCAACTACGCCGGCGATGATCAGGCCCCACACGGTGAACGGGCCGCCGTCTAACCCGGGGTTTTCATGAGGCTGTCGCCCGCGGGGTGTGTTAAAGCGACGAAAGGTGCTTCTGAGCTGGGAAAATAGTGTTGTCGACGCACTGATCCACCGGCTGAAAGAAGCACCTTTCTGATGTCCAAGATTACCGGAGTTTTCCCGTCCCTTCCTGTTGCCACGACGGAGCAGTCGCTGGTCTCCCATGCCGGGCTGAACGTGGTGACGTCTTTTGTTGACGCGCTCGGATTCAGGGACCTATGCGAAGACCGTTTGGGCCAGTTCGTCCCCTCCGGCGCCTGGCACCGGCCC
>NZ_PZKO01000007.1:0-146914 GCF_014926485.1 Pseudarthrobacter sp. AB1 | reverse complement strand
CGTCGATCAGACCGGAATCGAGCTGTTGCGACCGGCCCGCAAAGGCGAAAAACCGCGGGCTGGGTCCCGATTCTTCAAACCCCTGCGCCAGATCATCGAATCCATCAACGACACACTCAAGGGCCAACTGGACCTTGAACAACACGGCGGACGCACCCCCGCAGGCGTCACGGCCCGCATCGTTCAACGCGTGCTGGCCATGACCGCCGCGATCTGGCACAACGACCAGACAGGACAGGCCGTCCGCCGCTCACTGACCGCCTACGACCACTAACAGCCCTTGGAATTACTCATCTAGAAGGTCCACCTGGGACGCTTCATCGATGATCAGGTAGTCCAGCAGGAAGCCAGCCGGGATGCTTCGCCGTAGCGAGTGGCAGGTACTCAAGATCACTGGATAATCGTTGGCAAAGTTCTTGAAGTCCCGGCGATAAGTGTCGTCCGAATAGCCTTGAGACCGGCCACCGGAATAGCGCTGGTACAGACTGGCGTCCAGCGCTTGTCGTGACAAGTGCCTTAGTTCGTCTTCGAGACCGGGGCAGTCGTTCTGATCGAGCTGCGCTTTCGCTCGCTCGATTTGCTGTTCCAACTCCGCAATTTTGCTGTCGTAGAAAGCAGCCTGGAGACGCAGGATTACGTCCGTGTTGTCTGGATCGATGTGCTTCGTGGATCCATATCGAAAACGGCCCTTGAACCGTCGAAAAACTCTTTTGAGGCGACTTTCATTCGCTGGAACGGCCGCTGTCTGGGCGAGGAATTCGAGGATACGGTTGGACGGCCGCTTCAGGAGTGTCAATGCCGGAAGCGAGGGCAGTTCGTGACTGTCGACATGGTGGCTGAAGTGACGCCGTTCAAGTTTGTAGGCATCCAGCTCCTGCCGCCGCATAGCCAGCTCCCGGGCCATCACCTGCAAGTGCTGGAGTTGCTTGTCGAGGTCCGAAATCCGACCGGTTGCTGGCAAGGACACAGTTGAGCGCCCGGCTTGGCGTTGCACCTCGACGTTTTCGGCGTGTTGTCCCGCGAAGAACTTACGTCTCACGTCGCTACGCCCCAAGTCTGCAACGACGTGGCCGAGCCCTTCCCGCGCGAGCTTGTCGCGGACGTTTTCCACCGCGGCATTATTGGAAGACACAATGCCCACAGTTGTCCCCGGGGAACGGATGATGTTGGCAACCAGGTTCAGTATTGTTTGCGTCTTTCCTGTTCCCGGCGGCCCGTCGATGACCGAGATACGGTGGGTGAGGCCGTTCATCAGAGCCTCGCGTTGGCTGAGGTTTGACGAAAACGGGAAAATAAGTTCCCCGATTTCCGCCGAGGCATCCAGGGCTTCGCCGCGGAGATAGAGATCGAGGATGCTCCCCTGGGGGACGGTCCGAAAGTTCTTGTATAGGGGGCGCAATGGATCGTCCTGCCCGAGATGGGAAACGACGTGGTGCCAGTAGTTGAGGACGTCGTAAGCTTCGGTGGCGTCCTCCGCAGCGTGGACAATGCTGATCTCGTCCTGCCTGCATGTCCTATAGTCTTCGCGTCCGCTGGTTAAGGAGAAAACGCGCCACCAGGTCTGGCCTGGACCGTCAAAACGCCACACCTCCGTGACTCCCTGCACGGGATCTCCACGGATGCTGACACGGTCCCTATCCTCAATGGGTTCGCGTGTCGGGTTGCGCAGAATCATGACGTTCTGGGCCGAATACTTGTATTTCCGCGGGCTGCTGGCTGGCTGGAATGTAACGAAGGTGAAGTCGGCGGCGACAACGTAATCCAAAACTTGCGAGGTTTTGTCATGAAATCCGGGCTGGTCCCTGCTCCGGATGAGAACGGCCTCGCGGTGCGGGTCAGTCAATACAATTCCCCCAAGTAAAAAGATGCAACATCCTTGCACCCGACGTTATCGAAGTTCGCTGCACCGTTCGACCGCCGGGCGTCTGCAGGTCCAGCTTCCTTCCATCGCCACCGTTGCGGAGGGTAGGGCCGATGCGGTAAGTTACTCACCAGTAACTTAATGAACTTCCGGGGATGTTCGCGCCTTGGAGCCGTCCATCAGCACTGATCCCTAGCGAGGAAACCATGTCTAAGAAATCCATTGACATCAACAACCTTCCATACGCCGACGGCGACTTCTTCGCCTTCGAGCAGCTTCTCACCGCCAAGGAGCAGGACCGGCTCGCCGAGATCCGTGGTTTCCTTGCCCGCGAAGTCCGGCCGATTGCCGTGGACTGCTGGAACCGCGGCGAGTTCCCCATGGAACTCATTCCCAAGCTGGCCGAAATTGACCTGGTGAGCCCGGTGCGGCGCCAGGGCTACTCCAACCTGTTTGCCGGCCTGGTCCACGCCGAGGCCACCCGCGCCGATACTTCCATCGCTACCTTCATGGGCGTGCACGACGGACTGTTCACCGGCTCCATCGAAGCCCTTGCCTCCCAGGAACAGCAGGACGCCTGGCTCCCGGATATCTATTCGCTGAAGAAGATCGGCGCATTCGGGCTCACAGAACCCCTGGGCGGTTCCGACGTGGCCGGCGGCACGCGCACCACAGCACAGCGCGACGGCGACACCTGGATCCTCAATGGCGACAAGCGCTGGATCGGCAACGCTACATTCTCGGATTGGGTGGTCATCTACGCCCGGGACCTCGCCGACAACCAGGTCAAGGGCTTCCTCGTAGATACGGCGCTGCCCGGGTTCAGCGCCACCAAGATCGAAAACAAGATCTCCCTCCGGACCGTCCAGAACGCAGACATAGTCCTGGAGAACGTAGTGGTTCCGGACTTCTTCAAGCTGGCAGGTGCCAACAGCTTCCGCGACACCAACAAGGTCCTGAAGGTCACTCGGCTGTCCGTCGGCTGGCAGGCTGTTGGCCAGCAGCTGGCAGCCTTTGACGTGGCCCGCCGCTACGCCGTGGAACGCCACCAGTTCGGCCGTCCGCTGGCGTCGTTCCAGCTCGTCCAAAGCCAGCTGGTGCAGATCCTGGGGAATGCGGTCAGCTCGATGGGCATGATGGTCCGGCTTTCCCAGCTGGAGGATGCCGGCCAGGCCAAGGACGAACAGTCCGCCCTGGCCAAGGCATTCACCACCGCCCGGATGCGCGAGAGTGTTGCGATCGGCCGCAGCCTCCTGGGCGGCAACGGCATCGTGACGGACTTTGAGATGGCCAAGATCTTTGCAGATGCCGAAGCCATCTACTCGTATGAGGGAACCCACGAGATCAACACCCTCGTGACCGGCCGAGCCATAACCGGGATCTCGGCCATCGTCTAGTGCCGTCAGCCGTCGTCCGTCAGCCGTCAGCCGTCAGCCGTCA
This sequence comes from Pseudarthrobacter sp. AB1, assembly GCF_014926485.1. NCBI lineage: Bacteria > Bacillati > Actinomycetota > Actinomycetes > Micrococcales > Micrococcaceae > Pseudarthrobacter > Pseudarthrobacter sp. AB1. Next base: position 143,613 of record NZ_PZKO01000007.1, on the reverse strand, counting down.
GCCGTCGTCCGTCAGCCGTCAGCCCGTGTCCGGCCCCAGGGGCAACAGGATGGACGGGCGGAGGTCCGCGACGAATTCCAGCGGATTGACGTAGGCGTCCCCGCGCCGGACGCCCCAGTGGACGCAGGCAATGGCGCCGCAGTGCCCGGGTTGCAGCGTTCCGATGCGTTCGCCCTTCGCCACCAGGGTTCCCGCCGTGAGCGGGCTGTCGACCGGCTCAAAACTGCTGCGGAGACCGCCTCCGTGATCGATGGTGATCACGGGGCGGTCCACTACCACTCCCACAAAACTGACGGTGCCGGACTCCGGCGAGGTGACCGGGGCGCCGTCGTGCGTTGCCTCAAGGTCCACGCCACGATGCCCGCTCATCCACGGCTTGTCCGGAGGGTCAAAGGCGCGCAGCACCGCGGGCCTGGGGGAGAGTGGCCACTCCCAGGAATCGCGCGGGGCTGTACCTGCTGGGGCCGCCGTGGCTGGAAGCATTAGCACGGCGGCGAGGACGAGTGATGCTTTCATGAACCCAGCTTTACGTGCCGGATCCCTGATGGGGAGTGCCCACTTTGGCCATGTGGAAAACGCCCGCCGAGGGCGCCCGGGTAGTCCAGCGGTTATTGGCTCCTGTAGTACACTTGGTGGAGCAGTTTGCTGTGCCCTCAACGCTTGCGTCGGCACGCCTCATTCAGGAATGCGGGGGAGCAGCAACTGACTACGCGTATCCAGCCCTCCGCATCTGAAGCCCCGGCTTTGTATGAGGAGGATTGTGTCTCTTGCGGTCAGGGCCTCGCGGTCCTGGTAAGGGTCGCAATGGATGCCAGGAGCACGGCCCGCCTTGGGCCACGCTAAATAACCGTCAACTATTGGCAGGGTAAGAGAGCCTGAAAAGGTTCTCTCATGAATGACCTGCCGGAAGGAGCGCCGGCATGCCCGTCGTAACTATGCGCCAGCTGCTTGACAGCGGCGTCCACTTTGGACACCAGACCCGCCGTTGGAACCCGAAGATGAAGCGATTCATCTTCACGGAGCGCAACGGCATCTACATCATTGACCTTCAGCAGTCGCTGTCCTACATCGACCGCGCCTACGAGTTCGTAAAGGCCACCGTTGCACACGGCGGCACCGTCCTCTTCGTCGGCACCAAGAAGCAGGCCCAGGAATCCATCGCTGAGCAGGCTACCCGCGTTGGGCAGCCCTACGTGAACCAGCGCTGGCTCGGCGGTATGCTGACCAACTTCCAGACCGTTTCCAAGCGCATCCAGCGCATGAAGGAACTGGAAGAGATCGACTTCGACGACGTCGCCGGTTCCGCGTACACGAAGAAGGAACTGCTGCTCCTTCGCCGTGAACTCACCAAGCTGGAAACCAACCTCGGCGGTATCCGCAACCTGACCAAGGCGCCGTCCGTGCTCTGGATCGTGGACACCAAGAAGGAACACCTGGCCGTTGACGAAGCCAAGAAGCTGAACATCCCGGTTGTGGCCATCCTGGACACCAACTGCGATCCTGACGAAGTTGACTTCCCGATCCCGGGCAACGACGACGCCATCCGCTCCGTCAACCTGCTGACCCGCGTTGTCGCCGACGCCGTTGCGGAGGGCCTCATCGCCCGCCACAACCGCGCCACGGGCACCACGGAAGCTCCGGAAGAGCCGCTGGCTGAGTGGGAGCGCGAACTCCTCGAAGGCAGCAAGACTGAAGAAGCTCCTGCTGCTGAGGCTGCTCCGGCTGCTGAAGAAGCTGCCGCTCCGGCAGCCGAAGAAGCAGCCCCGGTTGCCGAGGAAGCTCCGGCTGCCGCCGAGGCTCCTGCCGCCGACGCTGACAAGTAAGACAAGTAAATCCGGATTCTCCGGCGCTGCCCGCAGCGCCGGAGCACCTGACAGGATGGCGGCTCACCCGGTGAGCCGCTGTCCTGTCGGTCCGTACACCACATACATTTTCTAGACAGAGGGGTTCCCATGGCGAACTACACTGCCGCCGATATCAAGGCTCTGCGCGAGCGCACCGGCGCCGGCATGATGGATGTCAAGAAGGCTCTTGACGAAGCCAACGGTGACGCCGAAAAGGCCATCGAGATCATCCGCATCAAGGGCCTCAAGGGCGCTACGAAGCGCGAAGGCCGCTCCACCGCTGAAGGCCTGGTGGCCGCCAAGGTCAGCAACGGCGTCGGCGTTATGATCGAAGTCAACTGCGAGACCGACTTCGTGGCCAAGGCTGACAAGTTCATCCAGCTGGCTGACAAGGTCCTGGCCGTGGCTGTGGAGTCCGGCGCTGCCGATCTCGACACCCTCCTGGCCATCGACGTTGACGGCAAGCCGCTGTCCGAGGTTGTCGTCGAAGAAGGCGCAATCCTCGGCGAGAAGGTTGTTGTCCGCAAGCTCTCCCGCATTGTGGGCGGCACTGTTGACGCTTACCTGCACAAGACGTCCAAGGATCTCCCGGCCCAGGTCGGCGTCCTGTTCGCTGTTGACGGTGAAGGCGAAGCCGCTGCGACCGCCGCACACGACATTGCAGTGCACATCGCAGCGATGTCCCCGAACTACCTGACCAGGGAAGACGTACCGTCCGACCTGGTCGAGTCCGAGCGTCGCATTGCAGAAGAGACTGCCAAAGCTGAAGGCAAGCCCGAGGCGGCAATGACCAAGATTGTGGAAGGCCGCGTAACAGGCTTCTACAAGGGTGAGGTCCTGGTTGACCAGGCGTTCGCCAAGGACGCCAAGAAGTCTGTGGCGCAGGTTCTCGAAGAGGCCGGCGTCAAGGGCACGTCCTTCGCACGTTTCCGCGTAGGCTCCTAGCCGAATCCGCAAAGGGGTGGCCACTTCGGTGGCCGCCCCTTTTGCATGCACCGGCTAATCGTCCGATGAGACCTTTGGCCACCCGGCACGATAACCTTTTTCAGAGTTCACCAACGGGAAGGCACCCATGGAAGCCGTCAATTCTTCAAGCCAGCCAGAGAAAAGCAGGCGCCGCGTCCTCCTGAAGTTGTCCGGCGAGGTCTTCGGCGGCGGCAAGCTGGGCGTTGATCCCGACACCGTCCGCGATGTCGCCAAGCAGATCGCCGCGGCGGTCCCCGACGTCGAGGTCGCAATCGTCGTCGGCGGCGGTAACTTCTTCCGTGGTGCGGAACTGTCCCAGAGCGGCATGGACCGCTCGCGCGCGGACTACATGGGCATGCTCGGTACCGTCATGAACTGCCTGGCGCTGCAGGACTTCCTGGAGCAGGCCGGCGTGGAAACCCGCGTGCAGAGCGCCATCACTATGGGCCAGGTCGCCGAGGCGTACATTCCGCGCCGGGCCATCCGGCACATGGAAAAGGGCCGCGTGGTCATCTTCGGCGCCGGCGCCGGCCTGCCGTACTTCTCCACGGACACCGTTGCCGCCCAGCGCGCCCTGGAAGTCCACGCGGACGTTGTCCTGATGGCCAAGAGCGGCGTGGACGCCGTCTACACCGCGGATCCGAAGAAGGACCCCACTGCCGAGAAGCTGGACACCCTGAGCTACGACGACGCCTTGCGCCGCGACATCCGGGTCATGGACCAGACGGCAATGACCATGTGCAAGGACAACAACCTGTCCATGGTGGTTTTCGGGATGGAAGGCGAAGGGAACGTCACCCGCGCCATCCTGGGTGAAAAGCTCGGTACCCTGGTGACCCCGTAGCTGCAGCTAGGATGATCTGAGTACGGTTCCATGGCCGCGGCCGGGCAACAATGGAACCAGGAACACTGAACCAAGATTGTGCAGGGAACCGGTATCCGGACTGCACTGATTTCTGAGGAGAGACCGTGATCGAAGAAACCTTGCTCGAAGCCGAAGAGAAGATGGACAAGGCAGTAGAGGTAGCCAAGGAAGACTTCGCCTCGATCCGCACCGGACGGGCAAACCCGGGCCTTTACAACAAGGTCCTGGTGGACTACTACGGTTCGCCCACCCCGCTGCAGCAGCTCGCTTCCTTCGCCATTCCGGATGCGCGCACCATCCTCATCACGCCGTTCGATAAGACCGCGCTGCGCGACATCGAGCGGGCCCTGAGTGATTCCGAGGTGGGTGCCAACCCCTCCAACGACGGCAACGTCATCAGAATCACCATCCCGGACCTGACCCAGGAACGCCGTAAGGAATACGTCAAGATCGTCAAGACCAAGGGCGAGGACGCGAAGATCTCCATCCGCAACATCCGGCGCAAGGCCAAAGAGACGCTGGACAAGCTGGTCAAGGACGGCGAAGCCGGCGAGGACGAAGGCAGCCGTGCCGAAAAGGAACTGGATGGCCTGACCAAAGCGCACGTGGACGGCATTGACGAGCTGCTCAAGCGCAAGGAAGCAGAGCTGCTCGAAGTCTGATGAGCCAGGCAGAGCAGGCCCCCACACAAAGGGCGCGCACCAGGGGGAAACAGTTGCGGAGTAATCCGACACCCAAGGCCGGCCGGAATCTTCCGGCAGCCATTGTGGTGGGTCTGGCCATGCTGATCGGCGTGCTGGGCGGACTGGTTTTCCTCCCGCTCGGATTCGTGGCTGTCACCACCGGGTTCGCGGTCTTCGGAGTCTGGGAGATCTTCCGCGCCCTGGAGGCGAACGGAACCAGGATGCCCATCGTCCCGGTCATGGTGGGTACAGTCGGCATGCCGTTTGCCGCCTATTTCGGCGGTCTTGAGAGCCTCCTTTTCGCCATGCTCCTGAACTGCGTTGCAGTTCTCCTCTGGCGTTCAGTGGAGAGCCCGGCGGGATCAGCGAACAGCATCTTTGCCGGCGTGTTCACGCTGGGCTGGGTGCCGTTCTTCATCAGTTTCGCGGCGCTGCCGCTGCACGCCGCCGGTGTCGCCACCCCGGTGGGTCTCTGGCCTGGCGGGACCGTGCCGCCCGGGGCCTGGCAGGTGGCCGTGATGCTCCTGCTGGTGGTTTCGAACGATACGTTCGGCTATCTCGTAGGCGCCTCGCTGGGAAAACATCCCATGGCCCCCAAAATCAGCCCCAAGAAATCCTGGGAGGGCTTCGCCGGATCCGTTGCGGGGGCCATGCTGATCGGCATCCTCGCCAGCATTTTCCTGCTGGATAAACCCTGGTGGGTGGGGGTGATCCTTGCGGTTGGAGTCGTTGCGGCGTCCACCGCAGGAGACCTGGCCGAGTCGATGGTCAAGCGGGAACTTGGAATCAAGGACATGAGCAGCATCCTGCCCGGACATGGGGGCGTCATGGACCGGCTGGATTCCATCGTCTTCGCCTGTCCCGTGGCATTTGTGCTGTTCGCACTGGTCGCGGGCGTCTGACACGACCTTAACTGCCCACCTCCGCCGGAGCACCGGCAGCGCCAATAGACTGGTGCGTAACCTGACCCAGCTGAAGAGCAACAAAGGAACAACAGTGGCATTGGACTTTCAACGGAAATCTCCCGCGTCGTTTGAGCGCGTGCGGGGCAACGAATTCGGGTACAACGCCAAACAGGTGGACCAGTTCCTCCAGCGGGCCAGGGTGGCACTTGAAACGCCGAAGGCCACCGTCCATGCCGTCACCAGCGCCGATGTCCGGGGCGTCTCTTTTGACCCGGTCAAGGGCGGCTACGCTGCCGCCGTCGTCGACGCAGCGCTGGACCGGCTCGAAGACGCCTTCGCCCGCCGCGAACGGGACGAACTGATCGCCGCCAAGGGCGAGGATGCCTGGCTGCGGGAGATCGGCAGCCTCTCCGGAATCCTCCGGGGCCGCCTTCACCGGCCTGACGGTGAGCGCTTCCGGCGCCCGTCAAAAAAGAAGGCCCGCAGTTACAACATCGTGGATGTAGACAACCTTTGCTACGACCTGATCGGCTACCTCGAAGAGGACAAGCCGCTCAGCGTGGACAACGTCCGCCGGGTGGTCTTCCGTCCCGCCGTCGGCAAGGACGGCTACGAAGAGACGCAGGTCGATGCGTTCCTGGACCGCGTGGTTGAACTCATGGCGGCTATCGACTGAAAGCTTCCCGGCACACTGCCCGGACCAGGCTCAATGACTTTCCCTGGGCGTGGGGGACACAGGCGTTAATTGGCGCCAAACTGCCATATACGTCCTGTAGCCGTAGACCGCGGAAACGGTGAAAAAAGCCAGTCCGAATACTGCCCCTACGGCGGCCGCACCAGCGACGCCGGTCCCGAAGAGGGATGTCAGCAGCCCTGCCATGATGGCGATGAGCGCCGAGTTCGCTGTGCTGATGAAAGTCATGCTGCTTCCTGCCACATGGCTCAGTGGGTTGCGGCTCCCCAGGAAGTCGTACGTCTGGACGGAACCTGGCAGGTCGTCGTGCGCGGAGGTCATGAAGTACCGGGCGATGCCCGGGTCGAGGTCAACGTAGGCCGCCCGCAGTCGGTTCATCGCGAGCACATACATCAGGTCCTCGTACGCAACATTGAAGACCCGGACCTGCGTGAGGCAGCCGATGACGATGTCCACGAAGAGCACCACTCCGGCCAGGACCATGAACATGTCCGAGAACCTGGTGGCCTGGCCCACCAGCGCCAGGCTGACCAGGCTGGCGGAGGTGAACATCAGGAACATGCTGATGCGGGTCAGCACCTCAGCCTGTGTAGTGCTGCGGGATGCGAGCAGGCTCCAATGCTCGGTGGCGAGCAGCTGCGCCCGGACCGACGGCGGGACGCCGTCCGCCTCGTTGGGGGTGCTTCCGTCCTGCGTGGACATGCCGCAATTGTCCTCCCTCCGGCCGCCCGGCGGGAAGCCCAGGACCCCTTGTGCGGGTAAGATCAGCGTTCGGTAGCCAACGGCCGCTCCGGCGTGTGCAAACGGGTCATGATCCGCGCCATGGTCCGCGGAATCCGATGTTTTGTCGCCCGTGAGACAAACACTGTCACGGCAAAGGCGGCGGGCACCGTCCACGCTGCCGGCTGGGCTAGCCAGAACGGCGTTCCGGGGGCGCCCAGGACGGTTCCCCAAACCATGGCGCCACCGCAGAGGACGCCGCCGGTCACCATGCCGGCGATGGCGCCGGCATCGGTGAGCCCGCGCCACCAGATGCCCAGCAGGAGCACCGGGCAGACGGTGGAGGCCGTAAACGCGAACACCAGGCCCACGCTGCCGGCCAGAGCCAGGGAATCGGACATCACGGCAAATCCCAGCGGGACCACGGCCGAGACGACGGCGGCGAGCCGGAATCCCCGAACACCGCCTCCCAGCACGTCCTGGCTGATTACGCCTGCCAAGGAGACCACCAGGCCGGAGGTGGTGGACAGGAATGCGGCAAAGGCTCCGGCCACCACCAACGCGGAGAGCAGATCGCCGGCGGTTCCACCGATCAGCCGCCCCGGCAGCAGGAGAACCACGGCGTCCGGCTGCCCTGATCGGGCGAGTTCGGGCGCGAACATCCGCCCCACCAGCCCGTAGGCGGTGGGAAACAGGTAAAACACCGAGAGCAGCCCGAGCACGATCAGGGTGGTCCGCCGGGCCGAGTGTCCGTCCGGATTCGTGTAGAAGCGGACCAGGACGTGAGGGAGTCCCAGCGTGCCGAACAGCAGCGCCACCAGCAGCGAGATGTTCTGGTACGGTCCGGCCGGGGCCAGCCCGGTGGGATTCACGACGGCGGGGGCCACAGCGGCTTCCCCGTCACCGGCGAGCGTAAACACGATGAACAGGACGGGCACAGCTAGGGCTGTGAGCTTCAGCCAGAACTGGAAGGCCTGCACAAAGGTGATGGAGCGCATGCCGCCGGCCACAACGGTCAGGCACACCACAACCACCACTGCGGCGGAACCCACCCAGGCCGGCAGCCCCGTGCTGATCCGGATGGTCAGGGCCGCACCATGGAGCTGCGGCACGATGTAGAGCCAGCCCACCACAACCACCACCACGCTGGTCACACGTCGGACTGCGCGCGAATCCAGCCTGGCCTCGGTGAAGTCCGGGATTGTGTAGGCGCCGGACCGGCGCAGCGGTGCGGCCACAAAGAGCAACAGCATCAGATAGCCGGCGGTGTAGCCCACGGGAAACCACAGCGCGTCGGTACCGGACAGCAGGATCAGCCCGGCTACGCCGAGGAAACTCGCCGCAGAGAGGTACTCTCCGCCGATGGCCGAGGCGTTCCACCATGGCCTGACAGTCCGGGAGGCCACGTAGAAATCTCCGGTGGTCCGGGAAATACGCAGCCCGTAGAACCCGATGGCGGCTGTTGCCAGCGAAACAATAACAAGTGCCATCACACCCACGACGGGATTCATCAGGCCATCACTTGTCCCCGGCCAGGTCCCGGTAGCGGGTCTCATTCCGTGCCGCGGCCCGGATAAAAAGCCAGGCGCTGAGGCCGATCACTGGATAGATGCCGGCACCCAGCAGGATCCAGTCGAACGGGACACCCGCAATCCGGGTATCGGCCAAGCCCGGCACGGCTGCCAGCAACGGGAACGCAGACAGGATCAGCAGGAACCCGATGGCCACCACCAGGGCCAGCCGCAGCTGGGAACGGATCAGGGAGCGGACGAAGACCTGTCCCACGTCTGATTCCTCCGCCGCCTCGCGGGATTCCCCTGCGGGCCGGGGCGCAGAGCGCGGGGCGGTGACGCGGACCCGGGTCATGCCTGCGGCCGGATGCGGGTGGCTTCCAGCTTTTCCCTGACCATGGGAAGGTGGCGGCGGCTGATGGGCAGGCCGGCGCCGGCCACCGAGACGCTGGGCTTGTCCGCCGCCAGTTTCATGGACTGCACATGCTTCAGCGCAACCAGGTAGGACCGGTGCGTCCGGATGAACCCGGCCTCCGCCCACTGCTGCTCCAGATCGGCCAGCGGCACACGGATGAGGTAGCTGGCATCCGCGGTGTGCAGCCGGGCGTAGTCTCCCTGCGCCTGGACGTACGTGACGTCGTCGCGCCTGATCATCCTGGTGGTGCCGCCCTGGTCAACGGTGATCATCTCGGGGGCGGCGGCGGCGCCGTCGCGCAGCAGCTCGCTGATCCGGCCCACCGACCGGGAGAGCCGCTCGGCCCGGACGGGCTTGAGCAGATAGTCCACGGCGGCCAGTTCGAAGGCTTCCAGGGCGCAGTCCTCGTCCGCGGTCACAAACACCACCGCCGGAGGTTTGCTGCTGCGCGTGATGGCGCGTGCCACGTCAAGGCCGGACACGGCGGGCATATGGATATCCAGGAAGACGGCGTCAATCCTTTCGGTGTTCAGGGCCCGCAGTGCCTCGGCGCCGGACGTAGCCCGGTGGATGACCCCGATCCGGTCGTCCTTGCCCAGCAGGTAGGCCAGTTCCTCCACGGCGGGTAGCTCGTCGTCGGCGACGAGGACATTAATCATGGTCCTACATTATCCGCCGGAGGCGGCTGGGATCAGACTGCCGCGTTCAGGCGTCATGGCCGGGCTGGGACTTGGGCACGCGCATGGTGATCAGCGTTCCTTCTCCCGGGGCCGTCTCGATCACCAGGCCGTGCTGGTCACCGTAGACCTGCCGGAGCCGGGCGTCCACGTTGCGGAGCCCCACATGGTCGCCGTCGTGGTGCCCGGCCAGCATCGACTGGAGCTCGGCAGGGTCCATCCCCACGCCGTCGTCCTCGATGGTCACTTCCGCGTAGGCGCCCGAATCGTTGGCAGTGATGGTGATGTGGCCCGCCCCTTCCTTGGCTTCCAGGCCGTGCCTGACGGCGTTCTCCACGAGCGGCTGGAGGCTGAGGAATGGAATGACGGTGCTCAGGACTTCGGGCGCGATCCGCAGGCTGACCTGGACGCGCTCACCGAATCGGGCACGCTCCAGCAGCAGGTACCGGTCAATGCAGCGCAGTTCCTCCGCCAGCGTGGTGAAGTCTCCGTGGCGCCGGAACGAGTACCTGGTGAAATCGGCGAATTCCACCACGAGTTCGCGCGCCCGCTCCGGGTCCGTGTTGATGAAAGACGCGATGGCGTTCAGCGAGTTGTAGATGAAATGCGGACTGATCTGGGCGCGCAGCGCCCGCACCTCGGCTTCCATCAGCAGCGTCCGGGACGCGTCCAGCTCAGCCAGCTCCACCTGGACCGCCACCCAGTCCGCCACTTCACTGGTGGCACGGACCAGGCCAGCGCCGGCCGACGGGGCAAACGCCGCCACGACGCCCACCACCCGTGACCCGGCACGTACCGGAGCGATGACGGCGGCGAGGCTTCCGGAGGCCAGCCCCGCACCCAGGTCCCGCGCCTGCAGCACCGCGGTCCGGCCGCCGAGCAGGACGTCTGCAGCCAGGTCCATCAACCGCGGTTTCAGTTCCTCGGCGGCACCGTCCCAGGCGAGTACACCGGCCGTATCGGTGATGGCCAGCGCTTCACAGCCCAGCAAGTTCCGTAGCTGCCGGCTCGCTTTGGCGGCGCCTGCCGGGTTGAGGCCGGTACGAAGGTGCTGGCCGGCACTCGATGCAGCGTGGAGGGTGTTGTACGTGGCGCGCTCAGCGTCGGTGCCCAACTCACGGAAGGACCGGAGCAGCTTGATGCCAACGCCGACGACGACGGCGATCGCCAGCACAATCACCGCAACTGCGGCGGCGGTCAGGAGCGGGGAGTCTGGCATGGTGCCCAGCGTAGCGGCGGGTGCCGTTAGTCGCAGCATCGTAACCGTTGAGCGACCGTTCCGGCCATGGTTCTGGAATGGCCGCCCGCGGCAGCGCAGAGTGATTGCAGTCACATTGTCCGAATCCTGCCCGCAGGCCTCGGCCGGTGTGAACCAGGCAAGTCTCAATGAGGAGGAACGATGGGTAACGATGCCCACACTCCGGACGCAGCGGCGTCCGTGGACTTCGAACAGGTCCAGTCGACAGAGCGGTTCCAGGAACTGCGCAAACGTCACCGCAGCTTTGTATTCCCCATGGCCGTGGCATTCCTGCTGTGGTACTTCGCGTATGTCCTGCTGGCTGACTACGCCGTCGATTTTATGTCCACCAAAGTGTGGGGCAACATCAACGTCGGCCTGATCCTGGGCCTGCTGCAGTTCATCTCCACGTTCGCCATCACCGGCTGGTACGTCAGCTACTCCAACCGGAGGCTGGACCCCATCGCGGCGGAGATCCGCAACGAAATCGAAGGCCATGAGTTCGACAAAGGCGGCAACCGAGTGAGTGGAGTCACCAAATGATCGGAATTGCCACCGCGGTGGATGTGGCCGCGCTCAAGGACACTACGTTGCTGAACATGGGCATCTTCGGCCTTTTCGTTGCCGTCACCATGGTGATTGTGCTGCGCGCCAGCCGGAACAACAAAACCGCTGCGGACTACTACGCGGCCGGCCGCTCGTTCACCGGTTCCCAGAACGGAACGGCAATTGCCGGGGATTACCTGTCCGCCGCATCGTTCCTGGGCATCACCGGCGCCATCGCCATCAACGGCTACGACGGCTTTATGTATTCCATTGGCTTCCTGGTTGCCTGGCTCGTGGCCCTGCTGCTGGTCGCTGAGCTGCTCCGCAACACCGGAAAGTTCACCATGGCCGATGTCCTCTCCTTCCGGCTCAAGCAGCGGCCGGTCCGCATCGCTGCGGCCATCTCCACCCTCGCCGTCTGCTTCTTCTACCTGCTCGCGCAGATGGCCGGAGCAGGCAGCCTCATTTCGCTGCTGCTGGGCATCAGCGACTGGGGCGGACAGGCACTGGTGATCATCGTCGTCGGCGCCCTCATGATCATGTACGTACTGATCGGCGGGATGAAGGGCACCACCTGGGTCCAGATCATCAAGGCGATCCTGCTGATTGCCGGTGCTGCCGTGATGACCTTCTGGGTGCTGGCCATCTACGGGTTCAACCTCTCCGACCTGCTGGGCGGCGCCGTGGAAACCTCGGGCAACCCGAACATTCTCAACCCCGGCCTGCAGTACGGCAAGACCGAGACGTCCAAGCTGGACTTCATGTCCCTGGCCCTCGCCCTGGTCCTGGGAACGGCTGCCCTTCCCCACGTGCTGATGCGCTTCTACACGGTTCCGACCGCCAAGGAAGCCCGCAAATCCGTAGTCTGGTCCATCGGGCTGATCGGACTCTTCTACCTGTTCACCCTGGTCCTGGGTTACGGCGCTGCGGCGCTGGTGGGAGCCGAAACGATCAAGGCTGCCCCGGGCGGCGTCAATTCGGCGGCCCCGCTGCTGGCCTTCTATCTCGGTGGACCACTGCTCCTGGGCTTTATTTCCGCGGTGGCCTTCGCCACCATCCTGGCAGTGGTGGCCGGCCTGACCATCACCGCCGCAGCGTCCTTCGCCCACGACATCTATGCCAGCGTTATCTCCAAGGGCAAGGCCGACGCCGAGACAGAGGTCAAGGTGGCGCGGCGCACCGTGGTGGTCATTGGGGTGATGGCCATCCTTGGCGGCATCTTCGCCAACGGCCAGAACGTGGCTTTCCTGGTGGCGCTCGCCTTCGCCGTCGCGGCGTCGGCGAACCTCCCGACGATCGTCTACTCGTTGTTCTGGCGCCGGTTCACCACCCAGGGTGCGGTCTGGAGCATGTACGGTGGCCTGGGCTCGGCCATCATCCTGATCGCCTTCTCGCCTGTGGTTTCCGGCCTGAAGACCTCCATGATCCCTGGTGCCAACTTCGCCTTCTTCCCCCTGAGCAACCCTGGCATTGTGTCCATCCCGCTGGCATTCCTGCTCGGCTGGCTGGGCACGGTGCTGGACAAGAAGCGCGAGGACACCGCCAAGCAGGCGGAAATGGAAGTACGCTCCCTGACCGGTGTTGGCGCGGAGAAAGCCGTCGACCACTGACACCCTGAAAACGATCCTGCCGGCTGATCGTCGCAGCGGATCTTGAACCACAGAAAAGAGTCCCCGGGCCATAAGGCATGGGGACTCTTTTCTGCTGTGGTTCCGGGCGCTAGGCCTGGGGCTTGAGCTTGATGTTGATCATTCTCAGCTCGTCGGTGCCTTCGAAGCGGTAGGCGAGGTCGATCTTCTTGTCGCCGTCGCAGGTGATGAGGCCGGCCACGTCGGCCGCCTTCGTGCCGTTCTCGGTGCTGGCGTTCACCTGGTTGTAGGCCGGCTTGCAGGTCCTATCCATCTTTAGCGTCTTGATGCCGGCGATGAATTCTTCCTTGGTCAGCTGTTCATGGAGTGCGGGGTCAAGATAGTCGTCGTAGGCCTTGGAACTGTCGCCCGCAATCACCAGCTTCGTGAAGCCGTCAGCCAGGCCCCGAGCATGGTTGGTGGCTCCGTTGACAACGTTGACCAGGATGAGCACGCCGACCGCCGCCAGCAGCAGGACACCGACAACAACGCCGAGGATGGTCCACGGCTTCCGGCGGTTTCGCACCGGTGGTTCCTGTCCGGGCAGGCCGAACGGTCCATCTGACGAGTACTGGCCAGGTGCCCCATACTGTCCCGGCGCACCATGCGGCGGGTTGCCCGGCAGCGGTGGCGCGCCGTGCTGCCCAGGGTTCCCGGGCTGCCCGGCTGGTTCTGCGGGCCAGGCCGCCGGCTGGACCGGCTGGTACGGTTCCTGAGGATTGCTCACGATGGAGCCTTTCCGGCAACGCACTGGCACTGCCTTATTGTAGGGACCCGCTGAACGGCACCCATGGATTCACCTTGGAACAGCCTATAACCCACCCTGCCGGGGCTGGGTATCGGAGTATTAGTAAGGGCTGCCGGCCCTAGGCGTCTCCGGATCCCCGCTCAAGCAATGGCTGGATGCGGAAGGGAATGAGTTCGCCCATGGCCAGTGCGGTATCCGTCCGGTCCACTCCATCGCACGCCAGGATTTTCCCGTTGATCCGGAAGAGATCCTCGGCGTCCAGGGCCACCACGCGGAGCAGGAGGTCAGCGGAGCCGGTGAGACCGTAGCCTTCCAGGATTTCCGGAATGCCGGCGAGGTCATGGGCCAGCTGCCCCAGTTTCTGCTGCTGGACATGGACGGATATGAACGCCATCAGCGGATAGCCCAGTGACGCCGGATTGATCCGCCGTTCAAAGGACAGAAAGACGTGCTTCTTCTCCAGTTGGGCCATGCGCGCCTGCACGGTGTTCCGGGACAGCCCCAGCTTCTGGGCCAACGCCACCACCGTCCGCCGGGGGTCGCGGGCCAGGGCCGAGAGCAGCCGCGTGTCTGTGCCATCCAAAGCGTGCATAATGCGCAACTTTAGCACGGTGGCAGCAGTGCAAACAGGGCATTTTGCGCAGTATCAGCTGCGGTGGTTGTACCCATTGAGCATTGTGAGTAGGGTCACAAATATCCGGGGCAACGGCGCCCGGGCGGCTGGCGGCGGGCGGGACCACAAGTCCCCAGGCCCCGGTCAAACGACGTGAGAAGGTTGCGTGCCATCGTGTCTACAGACAGGAACCTGATCCAGCTGATTACCCCGGCAGGGGAGCGGATCAGCCACCCGGAGTTTGATCCCTGGGTGAAGGACATAGGGGATGAGCAGTTATGTTCCCTCTACGAAGACCTCACTGTGATCCGACGGATCGATGTTGAGGCCACCGCCCTCCAGCGTCAGGGCGAACTCGGTCTTTGGCCCCCGTTGCTGGGGCAAGAGGCGGCGCAGGTCGGTTCCGGCAGGGCCCTGCGCGAGGACGACTTTGTTTTCTCCAGCTACCGGGAAAACGGTGTGGCATACTGCCGCGGCGTGGACCTGACGGATATCACCCGGGTTTGGCGTGGCACGGCCTCCTCCGGCTGGGACCCGTACACCGTGAATATGGCCACCCCGCAGATCATTATCGGCGCGCAGACGCTGCATGCCACCGGCTACGCCATGGGCATCCAGAACGACGGTGCGGACTCGGTGGCGGTGACGTACTTCGGCGACGGTGCCACCAGTGAAGGCGACGTCAACGAGGCCATGGTTTTTGCCGCCAGCTTCCAGGCGCCCGTGGTCTTCTTCTGCTCCAACAACCACTGGGCCATTTCGGAGCCTGTGCGCTTGCAGTCCCACATCCAGATCGCGGACCGGGCCACCGGATTCGGCATTCCCAGTCTCCGGGTGGACGGCAATGATGTGCTGGCCGTTATGGCAGCCACGCGCGTGGCCTTGGACCGTGCCCGGCATGGCGGCGGACCCACGTTCATCGAAGCAGTCACCTACCGCATGGGACCGCACACCACCGCTGACGATCCCACCCGCTACCGTGACGCCAACGAACTGGAGGACTGGGCCGCGAAGGACCCCATCCAGCGCGTCAAGGCCCTGCTGGAACGCAAGGGCCTCCTCACGGATCAGGTCAGGCAGCACGTTCACGACAAGGCAGAGGCCGTCGCCCGCGACATCCGTTCGGGCTGCATCGGCATGCCGGATCCGGAGCCGATGGACATCTTCAAACATGTCTACAGCGAGCCCAACTCGTGGCTGGACCGGCAGCAGGACCACTATGCCCGTTACCTGGCTTCCTTCGGCGATCCCGCGGGAGCCACTTCAGAAGAAGGTGCACGCTGATGACCCAGATGACCTTTGCCCGCGCCATTAATTCCGGCCTGCGCAAATCCCTGGAAAACGATCCAAAAGTCATCCTGATGGGCGAAGACATCGGCACCCTTGGCGGTGTTTTCCGGGTGACCGACGGCCTCCAGAAAGATTTCGGCACGCACCGTGTGGTGGACACCCCGCTGGCCGAATCGGCCATCATGGGTACCGCCGTCGGCCTCGCGTACCGCGGCTACCGCCCGGTGGTGGAGATCCAGTTCGACGGCTTCATCTACCCTGCCTTCGACCAGATTGTGAGCCAGGTGGCGAAGCTGCACTACCGCACGCAAGGGGCTGTCAAGATGCCCATCACCATCCGGGTCCCGTTCGGGGGAGGCATCGGCTCACCCGAGCACCACTCCGAATCGCCCGAGGCGTACTTCACACATACGTCGGGGCTTCGAGTGGTCAGCGTCTCCAACCCGCAGGACGCCTGCACGGTGATCCAGCAGGCCATCCTGTCCGATGACCCGGTGCTGTACTTCGAACCCAAGCGCCGGTACCACGACAAGGGTGAAGTGGATGAGGGCATCGATCCGGGCGCCGCTCTGCCGATGGACTCCGCACGCGTTGTCACCGCGGGCACGGACGTGACGCTGGTGGCCTACGGGCCGTTGGTGAAGACGGCCAAGGACGCAGCAACCGCGGCCGCCGACGAAGGCATTTCCATCGAGGTGATCGACCTGCGCTCGCTGGCACCCGTGGACTACGCCACCGTTGAAGCGTCCGTCCGGAAAACAGGCAGGCTCGTGGTCACCCACGAGGCCGGCCAGTCCGGTGGCCTGGGCGCGGAAGTGGCAGCCAGCATTACAGAGAGGTGCTTCTACCACCTCGAAGCCGCCCCCGTCCGCATCACCGGGTTCGATATTCCCTACCCGTACTCCAAGCTCGAAATGCACCATCTGCCCGGCCTGGACCGGATCCTCGACGGTGTGGACCGCGCCCTCGGACGCCCGAACTCCCTCAGCGGGCTGGAAGGATGAGCGCAACCATGATCAAGGAATTCAGGCTCCCGGACCTCGGCGAAGGCCTCACGGAATCCGAAATCCTCAGCTGGAAAGTGGCTGTGGGGGACACTGTGACTCTGAACCAGGTCATCGCCGAGGTGGAAACCGCAAAGGCCGTAGTGGAGCTGCCCTCACCCTTCGCGGGCGTGATCACTGCCCTCCACGAAGAACCCGGAACAATCGTGGAGGTCGGCAAGCCGATCGTCTCCTTCGAAGTAGCGGACGACGGCGGCGGCTCACCTTCGGGGGTTGCGCCTGCGGGGGTTGCGCCCGCCGGGGCGAACAATGCTGTGGCGGGCGCCGCAAAACGTGAGCCGAACCTGGTGGGGTACGGTGCCGTCGTCGAAAGCTCAGGCCGTCCCGTTCGCCTGGCCCGCACCTTCACAACCGCGGTGGTTGAGCCTGTTGCAACAGTGCCTGCAGAAACGCAGCCCGCCGAAACCGACACTGCAGAGCGCCCACGCTCCACGCCGCCGGTCCGGAAGCTGGCCAAAGACCTTGGTGTCGAGCTGGCCGCGGTCGCGGGTACCGGCGCCGGCGGACTGATCACGCGGGAGGATGTCCGGAATTTCGTCGGCGGGGAACTGTCGGCGCCGGTGCGTCACCTTTCCGCGGTATCGGATTCGGTTTCTGCCGCGGGGCCGGGAGCGCAGGGCGGCCGGGAAGTCCGTACTCCCATCAAGGGCGTCCGCAAGTTCACGGCGGCCGCGATGGTGGCGAGTGCGTTCACGGCTCCCCATGCGACGGAATTCCTCACGGTGGATGTCACACCCACCATGGACCTGTTGGCCAAGCTCAAGTCGAGCCGGGCCTTTTCCGGCTACAAGCTCACGCCGCTGACATTGGTGGCCAAGGCGGTGCTGATCGCGCTGCGGCGCAACCCGTCGCTGAACTCACGGTGGGAGGAGGCAAGTCAGGAGATTGTGCAGTTCAACTACGTGAACTTGGGCATCGCCGCGGCGACTCCCCGCGGGCTCACCGTGCCGAACATCAAGGACGCGGATACCTTGTCGCTGCTGGAACTCTCCGAAGCCCTGACCGGGCTGACCGAGATGGCGCGGGCGGGCAAGACTGCCCCGGCCGACCTCTCCGGCGGCACCATCTCCATCACGAACATCGGGGTCTTCGGCATCGATGCGGGCACGCCCATCCTGAACCCCGGTGAGGCCGCCATCCTGGCCATGGGGGCCGTGCGGAGAACGCCGTGGGAATTCCAGGATGAGGTTGCCCTGCGCCAGGTCATGACACTGAGCCTGTCTTTTGACCACCGCCTGGTGGACGGGGAGCAGGGCTCCCGGTTCCTTGCCGATGTTGGCGCCATCCTGGCCGAACCCGGCATGGTGCTCACGATGGTCTGACCCGTAGTTTTTGTCCAGATAATCCGGGTTGGGGGCGATCTAAACCGTTTTATCTGGACAAAAACTCTGAGGTCTGGGTCGCACCCGCCGCTCAGGCCCGCCCCACCCGCAGGCCATTTTTTGTCGCCCGGACCCTGGAGGCGCCGTGCCTGTGGTCAGGGGGCTTCGGGAACGTCCACCGTGAGTGCCGCCAACGCCATGCTCTCGAGAAGCGGCCGGGCTGTTTTGTGCGCGATCTTGCGTCCGTGGTTCCGTACGGAGTGCGGCGTGGAGTTGATCAGGCCGAAAGTAGCGTGGGCCCGCATCCGCAGTTCGACGGCGTCGGTGCCCGGGTGCAGCAGCGACAGGACCTCCACCCAAATCTCCACGTAATTCCGCTGCAGCGCCCGCACCTCGGACTGGTCCTTCTGGCTGAGGTTGCTGAAATCCCGGTCCTGCACCCGGATCACGTCCGGCTTTCCCAGTGCGAACTCCACCTGGAAGCCCACCAGCCTCCGGAGCGCAGCGAGTGGGTCCGTGGTCTCGGCAATGACGCGCCGGCCGCCGTCGAGCAGCTCGCGGCTGACGGTGAGCAGCAGGTCTCCCAACACCGCCTGCTTGCCCTGGAAGTGGCGATAGACGGCCGGGCCGCTGACACCAGCTGCGGCGCCCAGATCCTCCAACGACACCCGGTTGAACCCGTGCAGTGCAAAGAGCGCCGCGGCCGCGGCAAGAAGGGCCTGGCGGCGGTTCTCCTTCGCCTGGCTGCGGGGTGTTCCGGGAGTTACGTGGGCTGCCAGTGCCGGTGCGGACGGCTTGACCGGTGGGGTTGTGGGCATGCTTTTCCTCCTAGGAACAGCAGATTCTAACAATGTCCTGTTGTGTTGGACATCACAGTTAATAAAGACTAACCTGAATTCCAGTTATAAAGCATTAACCGGGCTGGCTTTTGCGGCTCTGGCCGGAGCCTTGGTGGCTTTCACAGGATGAGGAACGGACACCGTCGATGGAGACCCTTGCCAGCCGGCTTGATGCCGCAAGTGAAGTGTTTACTGCAAACAACACTGCGCAGCTGGCGCTGGCCACCGAGCTCCGGACCAGGCTGGCCGACGCCGCGCTGGGAGGGCCGGAGAAGTCGCGGGAGCGCCATGTGGGCCGCGGCAAGCTGCTGCCCCGGGAACGCATCGACCGGCTGCTGGATGACGGCAGCCCGTTCCTGGAGATCGCGCCGCTGGCAGCCAATGGCATGTACAACAACGAGTCGCCGGGTGCCGGGGTGATTGCCGGGATCGGGCTGGTGCACGGCCGCCAGGTCCTGGTGATTTCCAATGACGCCACGGTCAAGGGTGGCACGTACTATCCGATGACGGTGAAAAAACACCTCCGCGCCCAGGAGATCGCGCTGGAGAACCGTCTGCCGTGTATCTACCTGGTGGATTCGGGTGGGGCGTTCCTTCCGAAGCAGGACGAAGTGTTCCCGGACAAGGAGCACTTCGGCCGGATCTTCTTCAACCAGGCGAAGATGTCAGCAGCGAAGATCCCGCAGATCGCCTCAGTCATGGGTTCCTGCACGGCAGGCGGCGCTTACGTTCCGGCGATGAGCGATGAGACGGTGATCGTGCGGAACCAGGGCACCATCTTCCTGGGCGGTCCGCCGCTGGTAAAGGCCGCCATCGGCGAAATCGTTACCGCGGAGGAATTGGGTGGCGGTGACGTGCACTCGAGGATCTCGGGGGTCACGGACCATCTCGCCGAGAACGACGAACACGCACTGCAGATCGTCCGCGACATCGTGGCCACCCTGCCGAGGCCGGCAGCTCCCGCGTGGGATGTGGACACCGCCGTCGAGCCCCTGGCGGATCAGGGGGAGTTGTACGGCGCCGTCCCCACGGACGTCAACGCGCAGTACGACGTGCACGAGGTCGTTGCCCGGCTGGTGGACGGCAGCAGGTTCCACGAGTTCAAGAAGGAGTACGGCGCCACACTGGTCACGGGGTTCGCCAGGCTGCACGGGCACCCGGTGGGGATCGTGGCCAACAACGGCGTGCTCTTCAGCGAGTCCTCGCTCAAGGGCGCACACTTCATCGAGCTCTGCGACCAGCGCGGCATTCCCCTCATTTTCCTGCAGAACATTTCCGGGTTCATGGTGGGCAAGGACTCGGAACAGGGCGGCATCGCCAAGAACGGCGCGAAGATGGTCACCGCAGTGGCCACCGCCAGGGTTCCCAAGCTGACGGTGGTGATCGGCGGGTCCTTCGGCGCGGGCAACTACTCCATGTGCGGGCGGGCCTACTCGCCGCGCTTCCTGTGGATGTGGCCTGCGTCCCGCATCTCCGTCATGGGCGGAAACCAGGCTTCCGGCGTCCTGGCCACCGTCAAGCGCGACCAGTACGAAGCGGCGGGCCAGGAATGGTCCGCTGAGGACGAGGAAGCCTTCAAGGCCCCGATCAAACAGCAGTATGAAGACCAGGGCAGCCCCTACTACTCCACCGCCCGCCTTTGGGACGACGGCGTGATTGACCCCGCGGACACCCGCACCGTCCTGGGACTGGCGCTCGACGTCGTCTCCCGCAGCCCGCTGCCGGAGACCTCCTTCGGCCTTTTCCGGATGTGAGCCAGCCATGACCGTTTCCTCGCCCGACATTCGTTCCACCACGCCGCAAGAGCCGCTGTTCAACACCGTGCTGGTCGCCAACCGTGGGGAGATCGCCTGCCGCGTGATCCGTACCCTGCGCGCACTGGGCATCCGTTCCGTGGCCGTCTACAGCGACGCCGACGCCGGGGCCCGGCACGTGCACGAGGCTGACACTGCCGTGCGGATCGGCCCGGCCGCCGCGGCAGAGAGCTACCTCAAGGTTGCGGCGATCATCCAGGCCTGCCGCGACACCGGCGCCGAGGCTGTGCACCCCGGCTACGGCTTCCTCAGCGAGAACGTCGATTTTGCCCGCGCCCTTGAATCCGCCGGCCTCACCTTCATCGGCCCTGGCGTCGAATCCTTGAACGTCATGGGCGACAAGATCCGATCCAAGAACCACGTGGCCGGCTACGGTGTCCCGGTGGTGCCGGGCATCGCCGAACCGGGCATGACTGACGCGCAGCTGATCGAGTCCGCGGACACTGTCGGATTCCCGCTGCTCATCAAACCGTCAGCGGGCGGCGGCGGCAAAGGCATGCACATCGTGGAACGGGCCGCGGACCTGCCGGCCACCTTGGAAACCGCCCGCCGCGTCGCCGCCAGCGCCTTCGGCGACGACACGCTGTTCCTGGAGCGGCTGGTCCGCATGCCCCGACACATCGAAGTCCAGATCCTGGCCGACAACCACGGCAACGTCATCCATCTCGGGGAGCGCGAGTGCTCGCTGCAGCGCCGCCACCAGAAAGTCATCGAGGAAGCGCCCTCGCCCCTGCTGGAGTCATTGCACGACGGCGGTGCCACCCGGGCACGGATCGGTGAGGCCGCTTGCCAGGCGGCACGGAGCGTCCACTACAGCGGCGCCGGAACTGTGGAGTTCCTGGTCTCCGACGAGGCCCCGGACGAGTTCTTCTTTATGGAGATGAACACGCGCCTTCAGGTGGAGCACCCGGTCACGGAAATGGTCACCGGCTTGGACCTGGTTGAATGGCAGGTCCGCATCGCCGCCGGTGAGGAACTGACCGTTCGCCAGGACGACGTCGACCTTAACGGGCACGCCGTCGAAGCCCGCGTCTACGCGGAAATCCCGGAGCGGAACTTCATGCCGTCCACCGGAACCGTGCTCTTGCTCGACGAAACGCCCGAGCACGGAGCCGGCAGAATCCGCGTGGACTCAGCACTCCTCGAGGGGCTGGAGATCTCGTCCAGCTACGACCCCATGATCTCCAAGGTCATCGCGTGGGGCCCGGACCGCACCGTTGCCCTGGACACCCTGGACGCGGCCCTCGCCGGCTACACAGCCCTTGGCATCGACACAAACGTTGAGTACCTGCGGCTGTTGATCAACGACGACGATGTCCGCGCAGGGCATCTCGACACCGGCCTGATCGAAC
Organism: Pseudarthrobacter sp. AB1; assembly: GCF_014926485.1. Lineage (NCBI taxonomy): Bacteria > Bacillati > Actinomycetota > Actinomycetes > Micrococcales > Micrococcaceae > Pseudarthrobacter > Pseudarthrobacter sp. AB1. Next base: position 121,880 of record NZ_PZKO01000007.1, on the reverse strand, counting down.
GCAGAATGCCGGACTTCGCCTTCCGGCGGATTGACGACGCCGAACTGGTCACGGCAGCCCTGTACGCCGTCGTGAGCGGGGAACAGGGCAACGCGGTGACACCCTCCGGTCCGTGGCAGGCAAGCAACGGCTGGCGGATCGGCGCTCCGGCGCCCCGGCGGATCAGCCTGGGAAGTCCCGACGGAGGGATCGCAACAGTCAGCGTCACAGGCCAAGCGGCTGCCGGCCCGGTTCAGGTCCGCGTCGGCGAAGGACCCTGGCGTACGGCCTCCCTGCGGCTGCCGGGCCGCGGGAGCCTGGTCCTCACCCTGGACGGCGAAACCACGGACTACTCGCTGGCGCCAACGGACGCGGGCCCGGACAGCCTCACCCCGGGCACCCCGGGCAACCCGGCCTTCGGAGTTCCCGCGGAGCTGTTCCTCGGCAACGGCGGCTGGTCTTGCCGGCTGGAGGTGCTGACACGGGAGTCGCGGCTCGTCCGGGTGCTCGCCGCCGTCGAGCGCGAGGAAGGCACCGCGGACCCGGAGGTGCGCTCACCCATGCCGGGCACGGTGGTGTCCGTTGCCGTCAGCAACGGCGACACCGTGGAAGCGGGCCAGGTCCTCCTCGCCGTGGAAGCGATGAAGATGGAACACCAGCTGGTGGCAGAGGTGGCAGGCACGGTCCACATCAGCATCAAGGCCGGCCAGCCGGTCAAAGCGGACCAGGTGCTGGCCACCATCCACCCGTCACCCGCCGATTCAGTCGCGGATGCACCCGCGGATTCACTTCAGGATTCCTACATGGAGTCGAACAACACAGGCAAGGGAGCCTAGCCATGGCAGATTTTGAGCTCAGCGAGGAATACCAGGACCTCAGCGACACCGTCCGGGATTTTGCGGACACCGTGGTGGCGCCGGTCTCGGCCAAGCACGACGAGGAGCACAGCTTCCCGTACGAAGTGGTGTCGCAGATGGCAGACATGGGCCTGTTCGGGCTTCCCTTCCCGGAGGAGCACGGCGGGATGGGCGGGGACTACTTCGCCCTGGCACTCGCCCTTGAGCAGCTTGGCCGGGTGGACCAGTCCGTGGCCATCACGCTGGAGGCAGGAGTTTCCCTCGGCGCGATGCCGGTGTACCGATTCGGCACCGAGGCGCAGAAGGAGGAGTGGCTGCCGCTGCTGGCCTCCGGCAAGGCGCTCGCCGGCTTCGGACTCACGGAGCCCGAAGCCGGCTCGGACGCCGGCGGCACCAAAACGCACGCCCATTGCGAGAACGGCGACTGGGTGATCAACGGCAACAAGGAATTCATCACCAACTCCGGCACGGACATCACCCGCCTGGTCACGGTCACCGCGGTGACGGGTCAGAAGGAACGCAAGGACGGCAGCCTCAAGAAGGAGATCTCCACCATCCTGGTGCCCACCAACACGCCGGGGTTCAAGGCGGAAAAGGCCTACAACAAGGTTGGCTGGAACGCCTCGGACACGCACCCGTTGACGCTCAAGGACGTCCGGGTGCCGGAGGCGAACCTGCTCGGCGAAGAGGGGCGGGGTTACGCCAATTTCCTTTCCATCCTGGATGAGGGCCGGGTCGCTATCGCAGCACTGGCCACGGGGGCGGCGCAGGGCTGTGTTGATCTGTCGGTGAAGTACGCCAAGGAACGCAGCGCGTTCGGCCATCACATCGGCAAGTACCAGGCCATCTCGTTCAAGATCGCCCGCATGCAGGCGCGGGCCCATACAGCCCGCCTGGCCTACTACGACGCCGCATCGAGAATGCTGGCCGGGAAGCCGTTCAAGACGCAGGCCGCCATCGCTAAGATGGTCGCAGGCGAGGCGGCCATGGACAATGCGCGGGATGCGACCCAGGTATTCGGCGGCTATGGCTTCATCAACGAATTCACCGTGGCACGCCACTACCGCGACTCCAAGATCCTTGAAGTGGGGGAGGGCACCACGGAGGTCCAGCTGATGCTGATCGCCCGCGAACTCGGACTGTAACAAGCCCGCTGGTCGGGAAATTCCACGCGGTGGTCGAGCCTGTCGAGACCCTTGAAAGGACCAACGATGATCAACAAGGTTGTTGCCAGCGCCGAGGAAGCCATTGCGGACATTCCAGACGGCGCGTCTCTGGCAGTGGGAGGGTTCGGCCTCTGCGGAATCCCCGTTGCCCTGATCGATGCCTTGCACCGGCACGGCACCAAGGACCTCGAAACCGTGAGCAACAACTGCGGAGTGGACGACTGGGGCCTGGGCGTCCTCCTCCGCGACGGCAGGATCCGGCGGACCGTCAGCTCGTACGTCGGCGAGAACAAGGAGTTCGCGCGCCAGTACCTGTCCGGTGAACTTGAGGTGGTGCTGACCCCGCAGGGCACGCTTGCGGAGAAGCTCCGTGCCGGCGGCGCCGGGATCCCTGCGTTCTACACCAAGGCGGGGGTGGGCACTCAGGTGTCCGACGGCGGCCTGCCGCAGAAGTACGACGCCGACGGCGGCATCGCCATCGCGTCTTCCCCGAAGGAAGTGCGGGCGTTCAATGACGTGGACTATGTCCTCGAGGAATCCCTGACCCCCGACTTCGGACTGGTCCACGCCTGGAAAGGCGACCGCCACGGCAACCTGGTTTTCCACGCCACCGCCATGAACTTCAACCCGCTCTGCGCCATGGCCGGAAAAATCACCATCGCCGAGGTGGAGGAACTGGTGGAGCCGGGCGAGCTGGACCCCGAGCACGTCCACACGCCTGGCATCTTTGTCCAGCGGGTGGTGGTGGTTCCCGCCGGTGAGAAGCGGATCGAAAAGCGGACCGTCGCCCTTGCACAGGCTGCCGGAACCGAAAGCGCCACCGAACAGGCAGGAGCGTAGCCATGGAGTCCAGCAGCACGCAGGGAGCGCCTCCCCGCCCCGAAGCCGTCCGGCCCGAATACCGGCGTGCCGCCGTCGGCCATCCCGAAGGCACCAATCCGGAGGCCAAAGGGTGGACGCGCACCGAACTGGCCGCCCGGGTGGCCCGGGAGCTCAGCAACGGGCAGTACGTCAACCTCGGCATCGGCATGCCGACGCTCATTCCCAACTACATCCCGGCAGGCGTCGAGGTGGTGCTCCATTCGGAGAACGGGATCCTGGGCGTGGGACCGTACCCCAGCGAGGACGCAGTGGATCCGGACCTCATCAACGCCGGCAAGGAAACCGTCACGGTCAACAAGGGGGCAGCGTTCTTCGACTCCGCCTCGTCGTTCGGCATGATCCGCGGCGGGCATGTGGATGTGGCCGTGCTCGGCGCCATGGAGGTGGCGCAGAACGGCGACCTGGCCAACTGGATGATCCCGGGCAAGATGGTCAAAGGCATGGGCGGGGCCATGGACCTGGTCTTTGGCGCCAAGAAGGTGATCGTGATGATGGAGCACGTGGACCGCAACGGCAACGCAAAAATCGTGGAGCACTGCTCGCTGCCGCTGACCGGCAAGGCCTGCGTGGACCGGATCATCACCGACCTCGCCGTGATCGACGTGGTCACCGAAGGCGGGCGGTCCCGGTTGGTGCTCCGCGAGTTGGCCCCCAACGTCTCCGTGGAGGACGTGGCGGCGGCAACCGGCGCCGAACTGTTCGAAGAAGACCAGGAGCTCACCGTATGAACGGGGTTCCGCTCCCCGATGCCCCGGGCCCAACAACCGACGCCCCCCGGGTCATCGAACAGCGCGGCCTGTACTTTGACGAGCTCGAAGAAGGCGTTGTCTACGCGCACCGGCCAGGCCGCACAGTAACCGAGGCGGACAACGTCCTCTTCACCACGCTCACCATGAACACCCAGGCCCTGCACCTGGACGCCGCGTGGAGCGCCGGCCAGCCGTTCGGCCAGCGGCTGGTCAACTCCATGTTCACGCTGTCCACCCTGGTGGGACAGTCCGTATCGCAGCTCACCCAGGGCACCATCATCGCGCAGCTGGGCCTGACGGACGTCTCCTTCCCGCACCCGCTGTATCACGGGGACACGCTCTACACCGAGACCGTGATCACCGGGAAGCGCCTCTCGGGATCGCGTCCCGGCCAGGGGATCGTAACCATGCAGCACACCGGCAGGAACCAGGACGGCACCGTGGTGGCGCTGGCCACGCGGAGCTGCCTCATGTGGACCCGGGACGCCCATATAGCGCAGTCTTCCGGGCAACAGGTCCAGCCTGCAGGAGCTGAAAAGGGGAGCGTGCAGGGCCCCGAAAAGAGGACAATGTCCGTATGACATTTGTGATGGGTCCCGCCCTCCTCTTCTGCCCTGCCGACCGTCCCGAGCGTTTCCCTAAGGCCGCCCAACGCGCGGACGCTGTCATCGTGGACCTCGAGGACGCCGTGGCACCCGCGGACAAGCAGCGGGCGCGCGGCGCCATCCTGGCCCAGTTGGGCGCTGCCGGGGAGGGGCCGGAGCTCGATCCCAGCCGCACCATCGTCAGGATCAACCCGGCCGGCACCGCCGAGTTCGAGAAGGACCTGCACTGCCTGGCCCACACGCCGTACCGCACGGTGATGCTGGCCAAGGCAGAGAGCGCGGCCCAGCTCGAAGCCCTGACGGACTACCACGTCATCGCCCTGTGCGAGACCGCCGCCGGGGTCCTCAACGCACCTGCCATCGCTGCAGCCCCCAACGTGGTGGCACTGATGTGGGGCGCCGAAGACCTGCTGGCTTCCCTAAGCGGCACGTCCAGCAGAACGGACGACGGCGGCTACCGGGCCGTGGCACTGCACGCCCGGTCCGCGGTGCTGCTCGCCGCCCGGGCTTTCGGGAAAGAAGCCGTGGACGCAGTGTACGTCAACATCCCTGACCTTGACGGGCTGGCGCTGGAGGCGGCTGATGCCGCAGCGTCAGGATTCGGCTCCAAAGCCTGTATCCACCCCACTCAGGCGGCCATTGTCAGGGGAGCCTACGCACCGTCCGAGGCCGACGTCGCCGCCGCCACCGAACTGCTGCGGGTCGCCGCTTCCGCCGGGTCCGGTGTATTCCAGTACGGGGGCAAAATGATCGACGGACCCATCCTCAAGCACGCCGCAGCAACCATCCGCCGGGCCCGCATCCACTCCTAGGGACACCGGGCAGGAACCGCCAGGGACAGAATCATCGCCGCCGTCCACGGGAACCGCGGAGGGACCGCGGCGGGATGGCCTCATAGAGCGGGGTCCGGACCCAGCGCTCGCCGGTCTCCCGGAACTCAGCCCTGGTGGCGAAACGGTACAGGTAACTGTTGACCCGCACCCAACGCGGCGGACCGCCGTCGAACGGGTCGGCACGGAGAAGCCGCAGCGTCTGCTGGTCCGCCTCCAGCAGCTTCGTGAGGAACGCGTAAAACCACTCCTCGTGGACCGTGCGCAACGGCAGGAACCACATCAGCCAGTCCAGCCGCAGGTGGTATGGCGCCCACTGCCGGGGCAGCCGGCGCACGTCACCGGGTTTGCCCCTGAACGCATATTCGCGCCAGTCCGCCGAGTCCGCAGGGTCCTTGTCCAGGGTGCCCTCCACCACGATCTCGACGCGGTGCTTCGTTACCGTGCCGAACGCGCCGTACGTGTTGGCCAGTTGCCAGCGGTTGAAGCTGGCATTCATCAACTGCCCTTTGGAGAGCAGGTTGCGCAGCGGCCAGTAGCTGAGCACCACCAGCAGGAAGGTGGCCACCAAAGTGATGGCAAGCCAGTACGGGGGATGGCCACGGACGTCCACCCGGGGATCCCCGGACAGCGGCAGGAACGGCAACACGGCGTGGGCCACGGGGTCGCTGACCGCGGCGAACGCCAGCACAACAGCCATCCAGTTAAGCCACGCAAAATTGCCGCTGGCCACCAGCCACAGCTGGGTGAAGATGATGATGCCGGCGGCCGCGCTTGCCAGGGGCTGCGGTGCGAAGAGGAAGAACGGGACCACCAGCTGGGCGAAATGGTTCCCCAGGACCTCCAGCCGGTGGAAAGGTTTGGGCAGGAGATGCGCCTGGCGGCTCAACGGCCCCGGCATGGGCTGGGTTTCGTGGTGGAAATAGAGGGCCGTCAGGTCGCGCCACTCCCGGCCGCCGCGGATCTTGATCATCCCGGCGCCGAACTCCAGCCGGAAGACGAGCCAAGCCAGCAGGATCAGGATGGTGCGCGGCGGCTCCGTCTGGTCCGAGCCAAGGAACGCCACCGTGAACCCGGCCTCCAGCAGCAGCATCTCCCAGCCGAAGCCATAAAACGTCTGCCCCACGTTGACGATCGACATGTACAGCAGCCACAGGGCCAGAAACGCGATCAGCGGAACCCACGGCGGGCCGAGCTGGGGGATACCGGCCACCAGGAGGGCTGAAATTGCCAGTCCGGTAGCGCAGACACCACGCAGCAGCCGGTCCGAATAACGCCAACGGAACAGCGTGGGCCGCCGGCGCGCGCTGAACCCTTCCAGATAGTCCGGTACCGGCAACAGACCGCGTTCGCCCAGCAGCGCAGGGAACTGGTTCAGGGAAGACAGGAACGCAACAAAGAACAGTGCCGCCACACCTCGCTGCAGCACCTGCCGGGCGAATCCGTACTCCGGCGCACCGAACCAGGAAACCCAGTCCACGCAATCCACGTTACGCCCGGAGTCGCCGTCCGCCCACTAGGATCGGATGGTGTTTGCATTGGTGCTCATTGCCGTCGTTGCGGGGGCACTGGCCCAGCGGCTGGCCGGCCTCGGATTCGGCCTCCTCGTCTCTCCCGTCCTGGTGGTGCTGCTCGGTCCCTTCGACGGCGTCATGATCATTAACCTCTGCGGCGCAGCCTCATCCCTGCTGATCCTCTCCAGGGTCTGGCGGCATGTGGAGTGGAAGCGCTACTCCGGACTGGCGCTCGCCGCCCTCGCAGGGGTACTGCCGGGTGCCTGGCTGGCCAGCAATGTGGCCGAAGCGCCGCTGGAGATCTGCATCGGCGTCCTCCTCATCATCGCCCTGCTGGCCTCGCAGCGGCTGACGCGCAGCTCTTGGCATGCCAGTGGCCCCGTTCCCATGGTCTCCCTCGGCTTCACCAGCGGACTGATGAACGCGGCGGCGGGTGTCGGCGGACCGGCCATCACCGCGTACGCCATTGCCACCCGGTGGGAGCAGAAGAGTTTCGGCGCCACCCTCCAGCCCTATTTCGTGACCACCGGACTGTCTTCCCTGGCGATCAAGTACGTACTGTCGGGTGGACATGTTCCCGGCCTGGATGCTTGGCAGTGGCTCAGCATCCTGGCCGCCATGGTGGCGGGAATCATCGCGGGCGATCTGCTGTCCGGCAAGGTCAAACCTGCCGCTGTCCGCAGGATCGTTGTGGCCATCGCCTACATCGGAGCCGTGTCCACGCTGGCGAAGGGTTTCATCGAGCTGGCGGCGGCCTGACCTGCAGCCTGACCGGACCGCGGGCCGGGTGCGGGATACTTAACCAATGCAGCCTCGCAGAATCGTCCTCCTCGGATCCACCGGTTCCATCGGCACCCAGGCGATTGACGTCGTCGACGGCGCTCCGCACCTTTTTGAGGTGGTGGCGCTCAGCGCCGGCGGCGGAAACCTGGAGCTCCTGGCCCGACAGGCCGTCCACACTGGTGCCGCCGCTGTGGGCATCGCCGCGGGGGATCCGCGGCAGCTGCGGGACCTGATCTCCGAGGCTGCCCGCCTCGCCGGGCGGCAGGACTACCGACCCGAAATCATCGCCGGCCCGGACGCCTCGGCCCGCATCGCCGCAGTAGCGGCGGACGTGGTGCTCAACGGCATCACCGGGTCCATCGGGCTTGCCCCGACTCTCGCCGCCCTGAAGTCAGGTGCAACACTGGCGCTGGCCAACAAGGAATCGCTGATCGTCGGCGGAGCGCTCGTCAAGGCCGCCGCCCGCGAGGGACAGATCGTGCCGGTGGATTCCGAGCACTCAGCGATAGCGCAATGCCTGCGCTCAGGCTCCGCGGCCGAAGTTGAGAAGCTTATCCTGACGGCATCGGGCGGGCCGTTCCGCGGCCGGACGCGCGAGCAGCTCCACGACGTAGCGCCGGAAGAGGCCCTGGCCCACCCCACCTGGGACATGGGCCTGATGGTCACCACCAACTCGGCCACGCTGGTCAACAAGGGCCTCGAGCTCATCGAAGCCCATTTGCTGTTCGACGTGCCGCTGGACCGGATCGACGTTGTGGTCCACCCGCAGTCGGTGGTCCACTCCATGGTCCAGTTCATCGACGGGTCCGTCATCGCCCAGGCCTCCCCGCCGGACATGCGCCTCCCCATTGCCTTAGGGATGGGCTGGCCGGACAGAGTCCCCAAAGCGGCCTCCCCATGTGACTGGACCAAAGCCACCAGCTGGACGTTCGAACCGCTGGACACCGTAGCCTTCCCGGCGGTGGACCTGGCCAAGGACGCCGCCAAGCAGGGGAGTACCTTTCCTGCCGTCTTCAATGCGGCAAACGAGGAAGCGGTCATGGCGTTCCACGCGGGGCGCATCCGCTTCACCGAAATCGTGGACACCATCGATGCTGTCCTCAGCGAACATTCAGGATCCTCCGGGCTGACGCTGGAGTCGGTACTGGATGCTGAAAACTGGGCACGTACGCGCGCCCACGAACGTTTAGCAGTCAGCAGTCTCTAGGAAGCAGCAGATCCACGCATGAGCCCCGTCCTCCTTTTTATCCTCGGCGTCGTCTTTGTGGCGATCGGCATTGCCGTGTCCATCGCGCTGCACGAAGTGGGGCACCTGGTGCCCGCCAAGCTGTTCAAAGTGCGCGTCACCAAGTACATGATCGGCTTCGGCCCCACCCTGTGGTCCAAACGGAAGGGCGAAACCGAATACGGCGTGAAGGCGATCCCGCTGGGTGGCTACGTGTCCATGATCGGCATGTATCCACCCAACAAGGAGGACGGAACCGTCCGCCCCTCGAGCACCGGCATGTTCCAGACCCTGGCCACGGAGGCCCGGTCCATGGCACACGAGGAAGTGGGTCCGGAGGACGCAAACCGCGTGTTCTACCGGCTGCCGGTGTGGAAGAAAATCATCGTGATGCTGGGCGGTCCGGCCATGAACCTGCTGATCGGCGTGGTCCTGACCGCCGTCCTGCTGATGGGCTTCGGCATGGCCACGGCCACCACCACCATCGCCGACGTCTCCAAATGCCAGGTGGCCGCCGGCCAAACGGTTGACCCCGATTCCCCGGACTGCCAGCTGACCCCCGCTGCCGCTGCCGGGCTCCTGCCCAACGACGTGGTCACCTCCTTTGACGGGAAAGCTGTCACCGGCTGGGACGAGCTGACCGAATGGATCCGGGCTTCCGCGGGCAGGGAAGTCAGCATCACCGTGGAGCGCGACGGCGCGCCTGTCACCACCACAGTGACGCCGGTGCTCTCCGCCCGCCCCGTCGTCGGCGTGGATGGACGCCAGGCAAAGGACGACGCCGGCACCCTCCTGTACCAGGACGTCGGGTTCCTGGGCATCGGCGCGCAGACCGAACTGGTTCCCCAGCCGGCGTCGTCCGTCCTGCCCATGGCGGGCGAAAACATCAAGCAAGTGGCTGGCGTTATCTTCAATCTGCCCGCCCGGGTGGTGGGCGTTGCGAAGGCGGCCTTCAGTGAGGAAGAGCGGGACCCCAACGGCCCCATCAGCGTGGTTGGCGTCGGGCGCGTGGCCGGTGAAGTGGCGGCCATGGAAGAAGTGCCGCTCCAGTCCAGGATTGGCGCCCTGGTAGGGCTGCTCGCCGGACTGAACTTTGCTCTCGCGGTCTTCAACCTGATCCCCCTGCTTCCGCTCGATGGCGGCCATGTTGCCGGAGCGCTGTACGAAGGGGCGCGGCGGCGGGTGGCAAACCTGTTCGGCAAACCGGATCCGGGCGCCTTCGACATTGCCAGACTGTTGCCCGTGACCTACGTGGTGGCTGTGTTGCTGATGGGCATGAGCGCGCTCCTGATCTATGCCGACATCGTCAAGCCGGTGAGTCTCTTCGGCTGACTCCTGCAGGCAGTACCTGACCGAATCGGGTGAATCTGTTAAATCAGCCTGCATTGGATGATGTTTAATAATCAGCTATTTTTGATTGATTATGCGTGATCATCTGGGTACGGTTAAGCCATGTACGTATTGACCATCGACCAGCGCGGCAGCACCGCCGACGTCGACCGTGTTCCCGATCTGATCACCGCGCTGCGCAGCCTTGCGCCGGCGCCCTTTGAGCGCTCGGTGGGTGATGAACTCCAAGGCGTGGTGGAACATGCCGAGGACGTGGTGGAGATCGCCATGTACGCACTCCGGAGCGGGCACTGGTACGTCGGGATCGGCATCGGTGCCGTGCAGCTCACCCCGGGTGGCAGCCCACGGGAAGGTTCCGGGAGCGGCTTTGTGGCAGCGCGAAAGGCCGTGGAACTCGCCAAGGGTGCGGCTGGTCAGGTGCCATTGTCGGTGGTGTCCGGCAGTATCGGCCGTGGACGGGAGATGCCTCCCCGCGCCAAGGAAGGAGCCATGACCAGTGCAAATGCCCAGGCGGTGCTTCGCCTGATCGGACGGCTGGTGCAGCAGCGCACACCAGCCCAGTGGCGGGTGGTGGACCGGCTGCGCGCACTCCAGGGCGGCGATGGGAAGCACGGCAGCCAGAAACACGTGGCCCAGGAACTGGGAATCACGGAGCAGTCGGTGAGCCGTGCTGTGCTCAGATCCGGCTGGCAGGAAGAATGGGCCGCCAGGCCCGCCGCGGCCATGCTCCTCGAGTACGCGCATTCCCAGATTGAAGGCGACCGGTGAACGCACTATGGATCGCAGTTGCCCTGCTGGTGGCCGGATTTGCCGGATGGCCGGTGACCGCACTGGTGTTCCGGCTCGCCAGGACCATTGACGACAAAGCGGACGCGGCCAGTAAACCGGCCCCGGATGCATCAGCCCAGGATCCTTCGGCCGATGTCACCGTGGACACCGTTTCGGAAGCCCCGAGGCCGGCAACGGGGCAAACCGTCGACGGCGAGCTGATGGCGCGTGGCGGCCAGCCGCCGTCGGACGTTCCCCAGCAGGCGCAAACGCTGCCGGCCCAGCGGATCCTGCGCGGCGGGGCAATCATCGGAGTCCTGGAACGCCTGGGCGTCTGTGTGGCCATCCTGACCGGACAGCCGGTGGCCATCGCCTACATTGTGGCCATCAAGGGCCTGGGCAGGTTCGCCGAACTGAAGGAGACGCCCGTGGCTGCGGAACGGTTCATCATCGGAACGCTCACATCCATGCTGTGGGCCGCGGGAACGGCGGCAGTGATCAAAGTGGTGTTCCTGCAGTGAGTCTTCCTGGTGCCCGGATCGGCGCCAGCCCACCCCTGGGGATAGGGTGTCCTTATGACTGTTTTTGCCGTTGAGTATGTGTACGCCGCCGATTCCTCCGCCGTCCGTGATGACCACCGCCCCGCACACCGCGCCTGGCTGGCGGGTCTGGCGGATGAGGGCCAACTGCTGACCAGCGGACCTTACGGTGACGGGGCCGGCGCCCTGCTGATCTTCAAGGTCCAGGACGAAACCGAGCTGAACGAACTCGTCAAACAGGACCCATTCGCCGTCGCCGGCGCCATTGCCGGGATCCGGACCACCGAGTGGACTCCCGTGATCGGCCTCCTGGCCGCACACACATCCTGATTCCCGGACCTATTTCACTACTGAAACACCTATTCAAGGAGTCCACGTGACCTCGGTCAGCCTGGGAATGCCGTCAGCACCGCCGCCCGTCCTCGCCCCCCGCCGCAAGACGCGGCAGATCAAAGTGGGTTCCGTCGGGGTCGGTTCGGACTCGCCCATCAGCGTGCAGTCCATGACCACCACGCCCACTACGGACATCAACGCCACCCTGCAGCAGATCGCGGAACTCACCGCTTCCGGCTGCGACATCGTACGGGTCGCCTGCCCGTCGGCCGATGATGCGGAGGCACTGCCCATCATCGCGCGCAAGTCCCAGATCCCCGTCATTGCGGACATCCACTTCCAGCCCAAATACGTCTTCGCGGCAATTGAGGCCGGCTGCGCGGCAGTGCGCGTGAACCCGGGCAATATCCGCAAGTTCGATGACCAGGTCAAGGAAATCGCCCGCGCCGCGAAGGACCACGGGACCTCCATCCGGATCGGCATCAACGCCGGATCCCTGGAGCCTGGAATCCTGAAGAAATATGGCAAGGCCACGCCCGAGGCCCTCGTGGAATCGGCCGTCTGGGAAGCCTCGCTGTTCGAAGAGCACGGTTTCAACGACTTCAAGATCTCGGTCAAGCACAACGACCCCGTCATCATGGTTGCTGCCTACGAGATGCTTGCCGAGCAGGGCGACTGGCCCCTGCACCTGGGCGTGACCGAAGCCGGGCCAGCCTTCCAGGGAACCATCAAGTCCGCTACGGCCTTCGGGGCGCTCCTGGCCAAGGGCATCGGCGACACCATCCGGGTTTCCCTCTCGGCGCCGCCCGTCGAGGAAATCAAGGTGGGCAACCAGATCCTCCAGTCACTGAACCTGCGCCCGCGCAAACTGGAAATCGTCTCCTGCCCGTCATGCGGCCGCGCCCAGGTGGACGTTTATACCCTGGCCGAGCAGGTCACTGCCGGGCTCGAAGGCATGGAAATTCCGCTCCGCGTGGCAGTGATGGGCTGTGTTGTGAACGGGCCGGGCGAAGCCCGCGAAGCCGATCTGGGTGTGGCGTCGGGCAATGGCAAGGGCCAAATCTTTGTGAAGGGCCAAGTCATCAAGACTGTGCCTGAGAGCGAGATTGTTGAGACACTGATCGAAGAGGCCATGCGCATAGCTGAAGAGATGGGGGAGGCCGATGGCGAAGATGCTGTCAAGGGTAGCCCCGTGGTTAGCGTCTCATAAGGAGGACGCCGCGCTGGCGGGGATATCCGTCAGGACCCTCGCCGGTGCGGACACCCCTGTCCTGCGGCGCCTCGCGTCGCAGGACCCGGTGGCCAATGTATTTATCCTGGCGCACCTTCGGGCGGCTGGTTCGGCTGCGCCCACCACTGGTGGTGCTGCCGTCTTGGGAGTTTTCGACGACGGCATCCTGGCGGGCGCGTGCTGGGCAGGCGCCAACCTGGTCCCGGTCCAGCTTGACCCGGAATTCGCCGGGCTTATCGCTGCGGCAGCAAGCACCTCCGGCCGCCGCTTCGCCTCCGCTTTTGGCCCCGCAGATGCCGTCCTTGCACTTCATGCTGAGCTTGCCGAACTGGGGCATGCGGCCCACGAGGTGCGGGATGAACAGCCGCTGATGACGCTGTGCGGGCCGCCGTCTGTGGAGCCGAACGCGGACCTGGACCTTGGCCGGCTGGCCGATTTTGACCGGATCCTTCCCGCCTGCGCCGCCATGTTCGAAGAGGAAGTGGGCTATTCGCCGTTCCTCGGGGGCAAAGAGTTCTATAGCCGTCGGGTGGAAGGCCTCATCCGGCAAGGCCACTCATTGGCGCACGTCAACGAATCCGGCGATGTTGTGTTCAAGGCCGAGTTGGGAGCTGTGACAGCTGACGTCACGCAGATACAGGGTGTATGGATGAACCCCGGTTACCGCGGACAGGGCCTGAGCGCAGGCTACATGGCTGCCGTAGTGGAGAAGGCGCGAACGCTTGCCCCCGTCACCAGCCTTTACGTCAACGGCTTCAACCTGCGGGCACGGTCCACGTACGAGCGCGTGGGCTTCCGCCAGGTTGGGACCTTCGCCACGGTGCTGTTCTAGCCTCCAGGACGCCGCCTTAGGTCACCCCTCAGCTTTCAGGTCACCCGTCAGGTAGTGCTGGACGTTTGGTGCCACGAGCCGGACAACGTCGTCGGAGGAAGCGGACGCGAGCGGTTCCAGCCGAATGACATACCGGACCAGCATCACGCCCATCATCTGCGTGGCCACGAGATTTCCGCGCATGTCGACTTCTGCGGGCGGTCCGGGGACTCCCGCCATGATCCGGCTGAGGATGGTGCGCTGTACCAGTTCCCGCAGCAGCAGGGTCTTCGCCTTCGAACCGATGGTTCCCCGGAGGAAGGCCACCAGGCTGTGCTGGGCAGGGCTCTCCCACAAGCGCAGCACCGCCCGCACAATCGCCTCGGCCCGGTCTTCCGGCGAGTAACCGTTGACGCCCGCCAGGACTTTCTCCGGGTCGGCCGGCAGTGCCACGCTCAGCGCAAAGAGCTCGTCCTTGCCCTTGAAGAAGTGGTGCACCATGGCGGGGTCCACTCCGGTTTCCCGGGCGATCTGGCGCAGGCTGGTCCCCTCGAAACCGTGTTCGGCGAACAGTCTCCGGGCGGTGTCCAGGATCTGGTCCCTCGACTCGCTTGCCCCGCCGCGTCTGCCCCGCCGGCCCGGACCAGCCGCGCTGCCTGCGGGCTCCGCGGCGCCTGCGGGATCATGCTGTCCGTTCACGCAGTCCGCCGCCGTAGGGTCAACGACGCGAGGACCAGTACCGCCAGGACAATCGCCACCATGATGCCGGCGTCCGTCCACAGCTGGTCTGTGGCCTCGGCGTTGGTGGCGATCTCCTGGAGCGCATCCACCGAAAAGGTCAGGGGCAGGACATTCGACACAGCCTCCAGGGCCTCGTTCATCCTCTCGCGGGCCACAAAGAGGCCACAGAGCAGGATCTGCGGCACCACCACCACCGGCATAAACTGCACGGCCTGAAATTCTGTGCGGGCGAAGGCCGAACAGAGCAGCCCCAGGGCGACGCCAAGAACCGCATTGATCACGGCAATCATGACCACCAGACCCGGGCTGCCTTGGATGTCGAGCCCGAATATCCAGTAGGCCACGGCGGTAGCCACCAGCGACTGCAGCGCGGCCATGATGGAAAATGCGAGCCCGTAGCCGAACAGCAGGTCTGCCTTGTGGATGGGAGTGGTCAGCAGCCGTTCCAGGGTCCCGGAGGTGCGTTCGCGCAGCATCGTAATGGACGTGACCAGGAACATCACCACAAACGGGAAGATCGCCAGCATCATCAGGCCTACGCGGTCAAAAGTCCTGGGCACGCCTGGCGGCAGTGTTTCATTTTCATAGAGAAAGTACACGGCGGTGAGCAGCAGCGCAGGAACCACCAGGATCAGCGCGATGCTTCGGTGGTCGTGCCGGAGTTGGTCCAGGACGCGCCGGGTGGTGGCCAACAGCATCAACAGGTTCATGACCGTACCGTCCCTTCGGTGGACCGGCCTTCGGCGGTGTCCTGGATGATATGCAGAAAAGCCTTCTCCAGATCGGCGCTGTGCCCGCGTTGACTCAATTCCGCCGGCGTCAGCTGCGCCAGGAGCTTCCCTTCCCGGAGCAGGAGCAGCGATCCGCAATGGCTGGCTTCCTCCATCACATGGCTGGAAATCAGGAGCGTGGTCCCGGACTCGGCCATGGTCCGGAACCGGTCCCACAGGTCCGCACGGAGCACCGGGTCAAGGCCGACGGTGGGCTCATCCAGGACGAGCAGGCTGGGACGGGCCACCAGGGCGCAGGCCAGTGACACCCGGCTCAGCTGGCCGCCGGAGAGGTCGCCGGTTTTCTGCCTGGCCTGCGGTTCAAGCCCGACGGCGGCGATCGCCTCCGCGGCTTCGGCGCGGCCCCTGCGGTGCGTGGCGCCGAAGTAGCGGACGTTGGCTTCGACGGTGAGGTCCGGATACACGCTGGGGGACTGCGTAACGTAGCCCACCCGGTGCCGCAGGTCAGGGTGCCCGGCGGGCAGTCCCAGTACTTGGACCGAGCCGGAGGTGAGTAGTTGGACGCCCATGATGGCGCGCATGAGGGTGGTCTTGCCGCTGCCGGACGGGCCCAACAGCCCGGTTATCTGGCCCGCGTGGATGGAAAAGTCCAGGCCGCGCAGGACGGGAACCTTTCCCTTGGTGACGTGCAGGGAGCTGGCGGCGATGGCCACCTCAGCCCCGGGGCTGGCCGGGGCCGTTGCTGCTGAATGGGACATGTGTGCCCTCCGAGATACTGGGAGTCCGCGCTGAATTCACCAGATGATGAATTCAACCTAGACCTGCCTAA
The DNA here is from genome assembly GCF_014926485.1 of Pseudarthrobacter sp. AB1. Taxonomy (NCBI): domain Bacteria; kingdom Bacillati; phylum Actinomycetota; class Actinomycetes; order Micrococcales; family Micrococcaceae; genus Pseudarthrobacter; species Pseudarthrobacter sp. AB1. The sequence goes on along the minus strand of NZ_PZKO01000007.1, from coordinate 105,957 downwards.
GGTGGCCGTCAACAACTTCGAATGGAAAAAACCCTTGTGTATGTGTCGGCTATCACATAGGTTCGATCTAGCTGCGCTGGAGTGGGTGGGCGGTCTCACCAGTCCTCACCAGTACCTAGGCGTCAACGGCCATGGAGCCACGTCCGCATGTAATGACCAGCCGTTTACGGCCAGGGGCTTTGCACGCAGGGCGTGGCTCTGTTGCGTTCCGCCCCGTCCAGCCCTCAGCAAAGCCCCGCATCCGGCTCCGCGACTGTCGCTGGCCCCTGGCTCTGGCCGGCTCAGGTTCCGCCGCCGGGCGGGGCGTGGATTGCCGGTAGATTAGTACCCAGAAGAATTGCCCTGTCCTGCATTTCCAGCAGCTAGTCCCAGAAACGGATGCCCACCCTTGGTCACAAGAATGTCCCAGCTTTTCCTGCGCACCTTGCGTGAAGATCCCGCCGATGCCGAGGTGGCCAGCCACCGGCTCCTGATCCGGGCAGGCTACATCCGCCGGGCCGCGCCGGGTATCTACACCTGGCTGCCCCTGGGGCTCAGCGTGCTGCGCAAAGTGGAGAAGGTCATCCGCGAGGAAATGGCAGCCATCGGTGCCCAGGAAGTCCACTTCCCGGCGCTGCTGCCCAAGGAACCCTACGAGGCCACCAACCGCTGGAAGGAATACGGCGAGGGCATCTTCAGGCTCAAGGACCGTAAGGGCAACGATTACCTGCTGGCACCCACGCATGAGGAAATGTTCGCCCTGCTGGTCAAGGACCTGTACTCGTCCTACAAGGACCTGCCGCTGAGCATTTACCAGATCCAGAACAAATACCGCGACGAAGCACGCCCCCGGGCGGGCTTGATCCGCGGCCGCGAATTCATCATGAAGGACTCGTACTCCTTCGACGTGGACGACGCCGGCCTGGACGCCAGTTACGCCGCACACCGCGTCGCCTACCTCAGGATTTTCGAGCGACTGGGCCTGGAGGTTGTTCCTGTTGCGGCCACCGCCGGTGCCATGGGCGGGTCAAAGAGCGAGGAATTCCTGCACCCCACCGAGATCGGTGAGGACACGTTTGTGCGCTCCGCCGGAGGTTACGCGGCCAACGTTGAAGCCGTCACCACTGTGGTTCCCGCAGACATCGACTTCACCGGCGCCCCCGCCGCCGAGGTCCGGGACACCCCGGACACCCCCACGATCGACACGCTCGTCGAGGCCGCCAACGTCCTCGCTCCGCGGACGGAGGCCGACGGCGGCGCCTGGACCGCCGCTGACACGCTCAAGAACGTCGTCCTCGCCGTCACGCTGCCCACCGGGGAGCGCCAGCTCGTAGTCATCGGCCTCCCCGGCGACCGAGGCGTTGACCTCAAACGCGTCGAAGCGAACATCGGGTCCTTCTTGCCGATTGCCGGCGAGATCACGCTCGAAGCCGCCAACGACGACGACCTCAAGAAGCAGCCCCTGATCGTGAAGGGCTATCTCGGCCCCGGCATGTCCCTGGACGCGCCGCTGCTGGGCACCGAGGGCGCCGCAAAGATGCTCTACCTCGTGGACCCCCGCGTCGTCAGCGGCTCCGCCTGGGTCACCGGCGCCAACGTTGCCGGCAAGCACGTCTTCGGCCTTGTCGCCGGACGCGACTTCGGCTGGGACGGCGTCATCGAGTGCACCGACGTGCGCGCGGGTGACGAGGCTCCGGACGGCTCCGGTCCGCTCGAAACCGCCCGCGGCATCGAAATGGGCCACATATTCCAGCTGGGCCGCAAGTATGCCGCGGCCCTGGACCTGAAGGTCCTGGACCAGAACGGCAAGCAGGTCGTGGTGACCATGGGTTCCTATGGCGTCGGTGTCACCCGCGCCGTCGCCGCCCTCGCCGAGTCCAACCACGATGAAAAAGGCCTGATCTGGCCCCGCGCCGTCGCCCCGGCAGATGTCCACGTGGTGGCCGTCGGCCGCGGTGAGGAGATCTTTGCCGCCGCCGAGCAGCTGGCCCTGGAACTCGAGGCCGCCGGCCTGGACGTCATCTATGACGACCGGCCCAAGGTCTCCCCGGGCGTAAAGTTCGGCGATGCGGAACTCGTCGGCGTCCCCACTATCCTGGCTGTCGGCCGCGGCCTGGTGGACGGCGTTGTGGAAGTCAAGGACCGCCGCAGCGGCGAAGCCGAGAACGTAGCCGTGGACAAGGCCGTTGACTATGTGGTCACCGCCGTCCGCAGCTGACCTGCGGAGTTGATTTCCGGTTTCGAGTCAATCCAGCTCACCACAATCATCCTGATTGTCGTGGCTGGATTTGCTGCCGGCTGGGTGGATGCGGTGGTGGGCGGCGGGGGCCTGCTCCAGCTGCCAGCCATGCTGCTGGTACCGGGAATCACGCCGGTCCAGGCCCTGGCCACCAACAAGATGGGGTCTATTTTCGGCACCACCACGAGTGCGGTGACGTACTACGGGCGGGTGAAAACGGACCTTCGGACAGCCGTGCCCATGGCGCTGATCGCCCTTGCCGGCAGCTTCGCCGGGGCAGTTCTGGCCGCCACCCTGCCTGCGAGTGTCTTCAAACCGATCATCGTGGTGGCGCTGGTCGTCGTCGCGCTTTTTACGGCGCTGAAGCCCAACGTCGGCGACATCACCGTGCTGCGGCACGATGGCCGCGCGCACTACGTGGTGGCATGCCTGATCGGGGCCGTTATCGGCTTCTATGACGGCCTGATCGGTCCGGGCACCGGTTCCTTCCTCATCATCGCGCTCGTTTCGGCGATGGGCTATGCCTTCCTGGAGGCCAGCGCCAAAGCCAAGATCGTGAACATGGCCACCAACGCAGGCGCCCTGTTCTTCTTCCTGCCCCACGGGTCAATCCTGTGGGGTGTTGGCCTGGTGCTGGGCCTGGCCAACATGGCCGGCGGCTACCTGGGCGCGCGGACCGCGGTGAAGCAGGGCAGCCGCTTCATCCGTGTTGTATTCCTGCTGGTGGTGGGCACCCTGATCATCAAACTCGGCATCGATGTCTGGCTGGAAAACTTCGCCTGACAGGGTAGCCAAAGCCCTCGCAGTCCCCGGCCGGCCGGGCGTACCATGCAGGTATGTCCGCAGGCGGGGAGCCCTATTCGGAAGCATTGTCAGCTGCGGCACGCCGCGCCGCCGAGTGGCTGGCGAGCCTGCCGGACAGGCACGTCGGTCCTGCCCAAAGCGCCCACGATCTCGCGGCCGACTTCGGCGGCCCACTTCCCGGGCAAGGCATGCCTGCCGCAGCTGTGGTTGAGTACCTGGCGGACAAAGCCGAGCCGGGGCTGATGGCCATGCCCTCGGGGCGTTTTTTTGGCTGGGTGATCGGCGGGACGCTGCCTGCTGCCCTGGCCGCGGACTGGCTGGTCAGCGCCTGGGACCAGAACTCCGGCCTGCGCTACGCCACACCTGCCATAGCCGCCATCGAAGAGGGGGCCGGCCATTGGCTGCTGGACCTCCTGGGCCTCCCGGCGGAATCGGATGTCGGCTTCACCACGGGTGCCACCATGGCCAACTTCACCGGGCTGGCCGCTGCGCGGTGGCGGTTGCTGGCCGCTGCCGGCTGGGACCTCGACGTCGATGGCCTGGCAGGCGCCCCGCGGATCAGGTGCTTTGTGGGCCAGGAGCGCCACGAGACGATTGACCTGGGCATGCGGTACCTTGGGCTCGGCCGGCCCACCGCGGTCCGCGCAGATGCCCAAGGCAGGCTGGTCGCCGCAGACCTGGACCGGCTGCTGTCGGAAGGGTCCGGGCCCGCGCTGGTTTGCCTCCAGGCCGGCAACCTCCACTCCGGAGCCTTCGACCCCTTCGATGCCGCCATCGAGGTTGCCCGGCGGCACGGTGCCTGGGTCCACGTGGACGGAGCGTTCGGGCTGTGGGCCGCCGCCGTGCCTGAATTCGCGGACCTCACCCGCGGCATGTCCCTGGCCGATTCGTGGGGGACCGACGCCCACAAGACGCTCAACGTCCCGTACGACTGCGGTATTGCCATCGTCAGGGATTCAGCAGCGCTACGCAGCGCCATGGGGCTGCAGCACACCAGCTACCTGATCCACGACGTCGAAGGACCAGGCGACCCCTTCGAGAAAGCGCCGGAGCTGTCCCGCCGCGGCCGCGGGGTGCCGGTGTGGGCCGCCCTCCGCTCCCTGGGGCGGGACGGTGTGGCAGCCCAGGTCCGCGGGCTGGCCGACGCCGCTTCGAAGATCGGCAGCCGCCTGGCCGACGTGGACGGAGTCGAGGTGCTCAACACGGTGGATTACACCCAGGTTTCGCTGGCCTTCGGGGACGACGCCACCACGCGCGCAGTGACAGCCCGGGTGATCGAGGACGGCAAGGTCTGGATGTCCGGTTCACGCTGGCAGGGCAGGGATGTCCTGCGCGTCTCGGTCAGCAACTGGAGCACTGACGCGGACGACGTCGGCACTGCCGTCGAGGCAGTCAGTTCCGCTTTGGCGGCTGTGCGGGCTGCCGGCTGATCAACTGGAGGCCACCGTTCCATCGGGGAGGCGCCCGTCGCTCAGATGTCGCCGTGGCCCGGCTCAGGCAGGGCGTGCGCCGAGGGGAGGCCGTCGAGGGTACGCCCCGCAAGGGTACTGGCCACCCAGAGGGACCGGGTCAGATCGCCTTGGTGGCGCGGCATGGCCGCGTAGCAGAGGGCGTTCTCGACTTCGCGCGCAACGGCCCACTGGCGGGAAGCCTCGGCATCGAGTCCGGCCGCGGCGCTGAAGTCCTGGCAGCGCCGCCTCAACCCTCCCGCCGGATCGCTCCTGGGCAGGTCGCCGAGACGGTTCCACAGCAGCGGTGCCACCGCGAATTCCGGTTCGCCGATCATGGGCTGCGGGTCGATGGCTACGAAAGCCTGCCCGGTCTGTGCTCCGCTGTTGGCCAGAGGCCGGGCCAGGATGTTCAGGAAATGCAGGTCCGTATGGACCAGGACATCGCGGCCCGAGCGGCGGCCCACGGCACCGCGGGTCTGGCAGACCTCCAGCGCCGCCTCCAGGAGCCAGCGCGGGAACGGGCGGCCCTGCTGTTCCCAGTCGGCGGGCAGGTCATCGCTCCATTGTTCGGCCCGCCCGGCGATGTGGTCGAATTCCTGCCACTGCGGCCGTCCGTCCGGCACCAGGCCCAACTGCCGCATGGTGCTGCCCCAGGCAGCCGCCGCATCGTCCAGCGGAAGGGTCTGGAGTGAGGAGTCCGCATCCAGCCGCTCAAGGAGCATGGCGCACGTTCCGGCGTCGGATCCCAACAGCTGGACGGCGCCGGAGCCTCCCCACAGGGCCAGCGCATGGCGTTCCATCCGCGCCTCATCGTGGGGAAAGGGGATCTTGAGCGCCGCCGGAGTCCCGTCCGTCCGGCGGACAGGGACCACCACGCCGCCGTGGCCATGCCATGGGAGGGCGCCGGCTGCCAGGTCAACAGCCAGTTCCCAATGTTCCAGCCGGCCCTGCACGAGTCCCGGGAGGGAGGAAAGCCAGGCCCGTCCCGCACTGCTGTGGCTGTACCGCATGGTGAGGGCCGGCGGGATCGGCACGCCAATCCGGACGCTCATAGGACGCCGCTTGCGCCGAGCAGGTTGCCGATGGAGAACGTGGCAGCCAAGGCCAAAGCCCCGCCGGCCACTACCCTGGCGGCGGCCCGCACTTTCGAGCTGCCGCCGATCCAGGCGCCCAACGCTCCGGTGGCCGCGAGTGCAACGAGTACGGCCACGAAGGTCAGGGGAACCCTGATGTTCTCCGGAGGCAAGAGGATAGCGAGCATAGGAAGGATGGCGCCGATGAGGAATGCGACGGCGGAGGCAATGGCGGCGTGCCACGGACTGACGATGTCTGTCTCGTCGATGTTCAGTTCGGCGGACAGGTGCGCGCCCAGCGCGTCGTGGGCTGTCAGCTCCCGCGCTACTTTCCTTGCTGTGCCCAGGCTCAGTCCCTTGCCCTGGTAGATCGCAGTGAGTTCCTCCAGCTCTTCCTCCGGCTGGTCCTGCAGCTCCAGGCGTTCCTTTTCGATCAGGGCCTGCTGGCTGTCCTTCTGGCTGCTGACGGACACGTATTCGCCCAAGGCCATGGAAACTGCACCACCCACCAGGCCGGCAGTGCCGGCGACAAGGATCGGGCCGGATTGTGTGGTGACACCGGCGACGCCCACTACGATTGCGGCGACCGAGACGATGCCGTCATTGGCGCCCAGCACCCCGGCGCGCAGCCAGTTGAGGCGCTGCGCGACGTCGTTCTGGTGTGGCTCATTCTCGTGAAGGGCGGGGGCGCCGGCACTGTCCATGCCTCCAGCAAAGCATTAGTGCCCGCGGCAAGCCAGTGCCGGGCCTTGGCTACGAATTGCCGTGGGCGCTGGTTGCGGAAGGTCCCGGGGTTGATACAGGCTCCGGCAGCGGAGGCAGGAGAGCTTCGTCCAGGACCATGCCGGGAACCGGGCCTGGCGATGCGCCCCAATGTGCGGTCCTCCGGGCCGCCGACTCAAGTGCAGAGAGGGCCCATTCACGGTCGCGCCCCTCGCTGAGGGAAACCAGGTCGCCGAATACCGGAAGTATCCCCGCCTCCAGTGTTCCCAGCCCGGCTGCAGGGTCTGCCAGGAACACCTGGCTCAGGGCATAACCGGGCTGCCTCAGGGGTACCGCGGCGCAGTGGGACCTGCCTATGGCCTCTGCTTCGTTTCGGAGGGTGACGTGTTGGGCCAGGAACTTCGTCGCCGGAGCAGCTGACCCGGAGTTAAGCCGGGTCAGTGCGGCCTGGTACGCGTAGACCAGTTCCAGCTCGCCGGCAACGGCAGAGGCAATCGCCGGGCCGAGGTCCGCGCCAGTGCTTGCGTCAGCGACCGCTGCCTCGCTGGGACAGCTGGCGGCGGCTGACGCCGTAGCAGGCGTGGGGGCCGCCGGCGATGCCAAGGAGGACGGTCCGGCAACCGGAAGCGGTGCCAATGCGATCCCGGCCGCCCAAGCCAGCTCCTCCGCGGCCAGAAGCTGGGCAGTGCCGGTGCCGGCGAGAAGGCGGGCCACGCCGCCGTCGGCCGTTTCGGCGTCCTGGAGCCGCTGAGCCCCGCTTGCCTGGAGGGCAGCGGCGAAGTCCGCGGTGGTCGACGGCGGCGTGACGCTGGCCAGCGCCGTCGCCGCCTCAGTAGCAGGGTCGGTCTGGGCGCGATTGCCGGAAGCGACCGCCGGCAGCATCAGCGCCTGTGCCTGGACAGTCAGCAAAGTCACAACGCGGGCCAGGGCGGCCGCTAGTGGGGCCGGCGCGGTGGCGCCGGCAGCGCCGTCCAGGTCCAGGCCCACGGCCCTCAGGGACAGGGAATCCGCGAACGCAGATGCCCTTGCCTGCTCGGAAAACGGCGGCGCCGCAGGCGGGGACGGTTCGCGGGGGATGAGTACCAATCCCAGACTCACCACCAGGAGGGTGGCCAGCCCAAAAACGGCGTACTGGAAATAGCGCCGGCGGCGGCCGGTTTCCTGCGTGTCGTCTTTCACAACAGACCATGTTGTCACGCCTGATGCGAACCTTCGTGCACCACTGCGGCCGGAAAATCGTTACGCTAGTAGTCACAACATCATCTATTGGAAGGCGGCCGGCATCGTGAGTAATGCAGAAGCCACGACTTCATCAGACGCTACCGGAACGGGTACCGCTGTTGCTGCGCCCACCAACAATCCCGAAGCCATCAGGCTCCGTGCACTGCTGGAACCGGCAGTGCAGGCCAACCGCCTGTACCTCGAGGACGTATCCATCATGGCGGGTTCGCACCGCGTGGTCCACGTGGTGGTTGACCTGCCGCAGGCGGAAACCGGCGGCGTGAACCTTGATGTCATTGCGGACATCTCCAGGATCCTCTCCGATGTCCTGGATAATGATCCAGCGGACGACGGGCGCCCCTACGACCTTGAGGTTTCCTCCCCGGGTGTCTCGCGTCCCCTCACCGAAGTCCGGCACTGGCACCGTGCCCGGGGCCGGATGGTTAAGGTCAACGTTATCCAGGGCGAAAATGTCACCGGCAGGGTCCAGTCAGTGGATGATTCCGGCGTCACCATCATCCCGGAGATCGCCGTAAAGAAGGGCATGAAGCCCAAGCAGGGCGAGGCCCAGATTCTTCCTTTCGACAGGATCCGTAACGGAAAAGTCGAGATCGAATTCAGCCACCTCGAAGAAGCTGGTCTGGAACCTGAGCACAATGGACCTTCTGAGGAGGCCTGATGGATATTGACATGAGCGCGCTGAGACTACTGGAGCGTGAGCGCGAAATCCCGCTGGACCTCCTGATCCCCACCATCGAGCAGGCGCTCCTGGTGGCGTACCACAAATCGCCCGGTGCCTTCGAGAAAGCCCGGGCCGAGTTGGACCGCAAGAGCGGCCACGTGACCATCTGGGCCGTGGAGATCGACGACGACGGTGACCCCATCGGCGAGTTCGAGGACACCCCTGCCGGTTTTGGCCGTATTGCAGCGAGCACCGCACGGCAGATCATCCTGCAGCGCCTGCGCGACGTCGAGGACGACGCCATCCTGGGTGAGTTCAAGGGCCGCGAGGGCGAACTTGTGGCCGGCCTGATCCAGCAGGGCAACAACCCGCATATGATCCAGGTCAACTTGGGTTCGGTGGAAGCCCTGCTGCCGCCGCCCGAGCAGGTGCCGGGGGAGAAGTACATCCACGGCAACCGACTCCGTGCCATCGTTATCGATGTCCATCGCGGCACCAAGGGCCCGTCCGTCACCCTGTCCCGCTCACACCCGGGCCTCGTCCGGAAGCTCTTCGAACTGGAGGTCCCGGAGATCGCGGACCGCTCCGTGGAGATCGTGGCCCTGGCCCGCGAGGCCGGCCACCGCACCAAGATCGCGGTCAAGGCCAACACCCAGGGCATCAACGCCAAGGGCGCCTGCATCGGTGAAATGGGGTCCCGCGTCCGCGCCGTAATGACGGAACTGAACGACGAAAAAATCGACATCGTCGACTTCAGCGAGGATCCGGCAACGTTTATTGCCAGCGCGCTTTCCCCGTCGCGTGTGAATTCGGTCACGATCGTGGATGAGGCCACCCGCTCCGCGCGTGTGGTGGTCCCGGACTACCAGCTCTCGCTGGCCATTGGGAAAGAGGGCCAGAACGCCCGGCTGGCCGCCAAGCTGACCGGCTGGCGGATCGATATCGTCTCGGACGCTGCCCCGGCGCGCGAAAGCTGAACCCGTTCCGGGGCGACGGCCAACGGCGGATCCCGTCGGCCGATCCCCGGTTTCGGGCAGAACTGCCCCGAGGGGCTAGAATAGACATGACCGCGCCTAACGGCCGGTATTCGTGTGCCCTGAGTGTTCCCGTTCCGCCGATGTGCGGTGGGGCCTTAGGGTCGGCAGTTATGAACGTCAGGAAGATACTCACCGTGGCAGAAGTGCTTCACACCGAGGATCAACCGCAGCGTACCTGCATCGGATGCCGGAAAAAGGCTGCGCGGTCTGAGTTACTCCGGCTCGTCGCCGAAGGCAGCGGTTCCACCGCAGTGCTGGTAGACGAACGACGCCGGATGGCTGGCAGGGGCGCATGGCTGCACCCCAGCGAAGCGTGCCTGGCCCTGGCGGTCAAACGGCGAGCATTCGGAAGGGCCCTCAACGGCGCTACCGGGTCAACCGCCGTCGAACGCCGGATCATGGCAGGCAAGCGGGACGCCGGCCCGCTGCAGATACCCCTGGTAGCTGCAGCAAAAACCGTCCAACCTGAAAGCGGGTCAGAAAACTGATGGAAACCCGATGAGTTCCCAGCGATGAGTGCGCAACGATGACAACTTTGTTGCGCTCTGCAATGGGCCCCTATGTTGCAACCGCGGCTGGGGCCCGCAGTAAGAAGTAGACGGTTCGTGCCTGGCTCGGTGCGGACCGAGACAGGAGAAATGTGGCCAAGGTCCGCGTACACGAGCTTGCTAAAGAGCTCGGTATTACTTCCAAAGATGCAGTAACCAAACTGCAGGAACTGGGCGAATTCGTTCGCTCCGCCTCTTCAACCATTGAGGCCCCGGTGGTGCGGAAACTCCGCAACGCCTACCCCGACGCAGCTGCTAAGACCGCAGCTCCGGCAGCCGCGCCCAAGGCGCCTGCCCCGTCGGCCGACACACGACCCGCAGCTCCCGCTCCGGGCCCCGCAGCTCCCTCAGCCCCGGCAGCACCAGCTGCTGCGGCGCCGGCTGCACCCGCTCCCGTTTCCGCAGCCCCGGCGGCACCAGCTGCTCCGGCTGCAAGTGCACCGTCCACCGGCGCCAAGCCCGGTGCCCGTCCGGCACCGAAGGCTGAAGCCCCGGCCGCACCGACCCGCTCCGGCGGATCAGCGCAGGGCGGTTCGCAGGGCGGCTCAGCACCGCGTCCCGGCGGTCCCCGCCCGGGCAACAACCCGTTCGCCACGTCCCAGGGCATGCCCCGCGGCCGCGGTGGCGACGGCGAGCGTGCTCCCCGTCCGGGTAACAACCCGTTCGCTCCTTCTCAGGGCATGCCCCGCGCCGGTGGCCGCCCCGACGGCGACCGTCCGGGTGGTCCGCGCCCCGCAGCCGGTGCCGGCGGCCCCCGTCCGGGTGGTCCGCGTCCCGCAGCCGGTGCAGGTGGCCCCCGTCCGGCTGCTGGCTCAGGTGGACCCCGCCCGGGTGCACCCCGTCCCGCGGGTGCCGGTGGAAACCGGCCCACGCCGGGGATGATGCCCAACCGCACCGAGCGTCCCGCACCGGCTGGTGCAGGACGTCCCGGTGGCGGCGCACGCGGTCCCGGACGTCCAGGTGGCGCACCGGGTACCGGTGGAGCTCCGGGTGCCGGTGGCGGCGCTCCGGCCGGCGGTGGCTTCGGCAAGGGTGGCCGCGGTCGCGGTGGCACCCAGGGTGCCTTCGGTAAGGGCGGTGCAGGCCGTGGCAAGCAGCGCAAGTCGAAGCGTGCCAAGCGCCAGGAACTCGAGCAGATGAGTGCTCCGTCGCTGGGTGGCGTGAGCGTACCCCGCGGCGACGGCAACACCGTAGTCCGGCTTCGCCGTGGCTCGTCCATCACGGACTTCGCCGACAAAATCGAGGCAAACCCCGCAGCATTGGTGACCGTCCTCTTCCACCTCGGCGAAATGGCCACGGCCACGCAGTCGCTGGATGAAGAGACCTTCGCGCTGCTCGGCGAGGAGCTTGGCTACAAGCTCCAGGTTGTGTCGCCGGAGGACGAGGAGCGCGAGCTGCTCTCCGGCTTCGACATCGACTTCGACGCAGAGCTCGAAGCCGAAGGCGACGACGACCTCGAGGCACGTCCTCCGGTTGTCACCGTCATGGGCCACGTTGACCACGGTAAAACCCGCCTGCTCGATGCCATCCGCAAGTCCGACGTTATGGCGGGCGAACACGGCGGCATCACGCAGCACATCGGTGCTTACCAGGTCACGCACACCCACGAAGACATCGATCGTAAAATCACCTTCATCGATACTCCGGGCCACGAGGCGTTCACCGCCATGCGTGCCCGTGGTGCGAAGGTCACCGACATCGCCATCCTGGTGGTCGCAGCGGACGACGGCGTAATGCCGCAGACCGTTGAGGCACTCAACCACGCGCAGGCAGCCAATGTGCCGATCGTGGTGGCTGTGAACAAGATCGACAAGGAAGGCGCCAACCCGGAGAAGGTCCGCGGCCAGCTGACCGAGTACGGTCTGGTTCCCGAAGAATACGGTGGCGACACCATGTTCGTGGAGGTCTCTGCCCGCCAGGATCTCAACATTGACGAGCTGCTCGAGGCTGTCCTGCTCACCGCGGACGCTGCCCTGGACATGCGCGCCAACCCGAACAAGGACGCCCGCGGTATCGCGATCGAAGCCAACCTGGACAAGGGCCGCGGTTCCGTGGCAACCGTCCTGGTGCAGTCCGGCACCTTGCGTGTCGGTGACACGATCGTGGCCGGTACGGCCCACGGCCGCGTCCGCGCCATGTTCGACGACGACGGCAGTGTCCTGACCGAGGCTGGCCCGTCCCGCCCCGTGCAGGTGCTGGGTCTGTCCAACGTGCCGCGCGCCGGCGACACCTTCTTCGTGACTGCTGACGAGCGCACCGCCCGCCAGATCGCCGAGAAGCGTGAAGCAGCCGACCGCAACGCCGCCCTCGCCAAGCGCCGCAAGCGCATCAGCCTGGAAGACTTCGACCAGGCCGTGGCCGACGGCAAGATCGACACCCTCAACCTCATCCTCAAGGGTGACGTGTCCGGTGCCGTGGAAGCCCTCGAAGACGCACTGCTCAAGATCGACGTCGGCGAAGGCGTGCAGCTGCGCGTCATCCACCGCGGCGTTGGTGCTATCACGCAGAACGACGTCAACCTGGCAACCGTCGACAGCGCCGTTATCATCGGCTTCAACGTCAAGCCTGCCGAGCGGGTTGCCGAACTGGCAGACCGCGAAGGCGTGGACATGCGCTTCTACTCCGTCATCTACGCAGCAATTGATGACATCGAGATGGCCCTCAAGGGCATGCTCAAGCCGGAGTACGAAGAGGTCCAGCTGGGCACCGCCGAGGTCCGCGAAGTCTTCCGCTCTTCCAAGTTCGGAAACATCGCCGGTTCCATCGTTCGCTCGGGCATCATCCGACGCAACACGAAGGCCCGCATCAGCCGCGACGGCAAGACCATCGGTGACAACCTCACCGTTGAGACGCTCAAGCGCTTCAAGGACGACGCCACTGAGGTCCGCACGGACTTCGAGTGTGGTATCGGTCTTGGTTCGTTCAACGACATCACCGAGGGCGACATCATCGAGACCTTCGAGATGCGCGAAAAGCCGCGCGTCTAAGTCGGTTTAGTTGTACGGGGTCGGGGCCGTTGGGATTTTTCCGGCGGCCCCGCCCCTTCGCTGGGTGGCCAACGTCTTACGACGTCGGCTACCCCGCTCCGGCAGCGGAACTGGCCTTCCCAACCCTCGCAAGCTCGGGTCGGGGCCCCAGGTCAGTTCCTTGGATGCCACTCCCAGGCAGCCGGAAAAACCCAACGCGGGTCCGTCGTGAACTCGCCTTTAGTGCGTGGCAATGAATCCAAGATGAGTGCGACAGTCGCCCAGGTGCCGCCGTCGTACATCCAAAATTTTAGGAGTGGAAATGGCTGATCCCGCACGGGCTGCCAAGTTGGCGCAGCGGATTAAGGTTGTTGTTGCGGAGGCTCTGGGCCGGAAGGTTAAGGATCCTCGGCTGGAGGGCATTACTGTTACCGATGCCCGGGTCACCAATGATCTGCAGCATGCCACGATCTACTACACCGTTTTCGGCGACCAGGCGATCCAGGCTGATGCTGCCAAGGGCCTGGAGAAGGCCAAGGGTGTGCTCCGCCAGGAGGTGGGGCGCAACGTGACTGTCCGTCTGACTCCGACGCTGGAATTTGTTGCAGACCAGATCCCTGTCGTTGCCTCGAACCTGGAGGAACTGCTCCGGGCCGCCAAGAAGCGCGACGCCGAGGTGGCTGCCCTGGCCGAAAACGCCAAGCACGCCGGCGACGCCGATCCTTACAAGAGCGACATTCCCGCCGATGTGGAGATCGACGAGGACGACTTCGACGAAGAGGACATTGACCTCACCGACGACGAAGATCTCGATGAAGACGCCAATAAGTAACTGACACGAGGCGAAGGCCCGGACCCGCAACTGAACTGGGCGGGTTCTAGCGGTCGTTGCAACACCCAGAATTTTTGGGAGTTGCAACGACCGTGTCGTCTTTAACGAAGGAAGCTGCCAGCAGGAGGAAATACACGCCGGCGCAGAGGGCTCAGTTCTTTTCGGTGTTGGACCGGTGTGGGAGTGTGAGCGAGGCCGCGGCGGAGCTCGGCTTCAATCAGATGACGTGCTACCAATGGTCCATAAATCTCGGTTCCCTGAGCGGGTCCCACGGAATCGGAAAGCGGACCAGAGGAAGTACACGCCTGCACAGAAGGCACAGTTCTTCGTCGTGTTCGACCGCGTCAAGAGCACCACGCAGGCCGCGGCGGTAAGACAGCGACAGTCGAGACGTCACCGGAATCAGCATCGACTTTGAGGATGGCATTCATGCCGGCGTCAGCAACATAAACAGTGGACCCCTTGACTGCCGTGGCATAGGGATGGGAGTCAAGGGCACCCGTGTACCGGGCTGACGAGTCTTCGACTTCAGGTAGCCCCCAAGCGCATCGGGATTACCTCCACCACCGCCCACGCTCTCCACGAAATAGGTCGTCCCGCGTCTGGTTTCGACACCGCCGACGCAAATTTCCTTTTCTGTGCCCCCTATTTTGAACCGGAAATCCTGGGCCCTGGCTAGGATCTAGATATGACGCAGGCGAGCGACAACCACGAGGCCACCCGCTACCTGGAACAAGCCATTGAGCTGGCTGTCCGGAACGTCTCCGACGGCGGCGGGCCGTTTGGTGCGCTGGTGGTGACCCCGGATGGCCGGGTCCATGAAGGCATCAACCGGGTCACCCGGGACAACGACCCCACCGCGCATGCAGAAGTGGTGGCAATCCGCGCTGCCGCAAGGGCGGGGGCCACGTTCGACCTGAGGGGCGCCGTGCTCTACGCCAGCTGCGAGCCGTGCCCGCTCTGCCTGTCCGCCGCGTTGTGGGCACGGATCGATCGAGTCTATTTTGCGGCCGACCGTCATGGTGCAGCCGCTGCCGGTTTCGACGACGCCGTGTTCTACGAGTATTTCAACGGCACACGTCCGGAACTGCTGCCGGTCGCCCAAGCCGCCATTCCGACGTCGGACGCTCCGTTTCTTGCGTGGCGCCGCAACACGAAACGCAAAGACTACTGACCAGGTGCCGGGTCAGGAGTCCTGACGATCCGGCAGCCTGCCGACGCCGTTGACCAGATCCTCGCAGGCACCACACAGCGCGATCCGCACCCAGCCTTCGCCAATCGAGCCAAACGCGGTTCCCGGCGCGAACGCGACGCCGGAATCGGAGAGGAACCGTCGGGTCCAGCTCCGGACGTCCCCGTCGCTGACATGGGAGACGTCGGCCCAAAGATAGAAGGCTCCCTGGGCACTTAGGTACGGGATTCCTTTGGCGTCCAGCACTGCTGAGGCAGCGTCCCGGTTGGCCCGGTAGTGGTCATGGGCGTGACGGACGTAATCCTGCGGGCCTGTCAGCGCCGCCAGCGCGGCATACTGCGACGGGGAGGCAACGCAGGAGACAATTGCCTCCATCACGTTGTTCATCTTCTGTTCCAGCCCCGGCGGACAGATCAGGGCACCGATCCTCAGCCCGGTCAGGCCGTACGTCTTGGAGAGAGTCAGTGACGTAAACACCCGCGCTTCGCCGGGGACGTCGCTGTCGAACCGGGCCGGGCTGACGTGAGGGACGTCGTAGGTGAAGGCCTCGTAGCATTCGTCGGAAATGATCCAGAGATCATACTTGCGGGCAAGGTCCACCAGCTGGCGGGTCAGGTCCTCGCCGAGGACGGCGCCCAGCGGGTTGGACGGGGAGTTCAGGATGAGCACCCGGGTCCGGTCCGTGATGAGCGCCTCAATGTCATGGATCCGCGGCTGGAAGTCATGCTCGGGGTACAGCGGATAGCCGACGGGTACGGCATTCAGGAGCCGGCCGGTCATGGCGAATGTGGGGTAGCCGGGGTTGGGGATCAGGATCTCGTCGCCGGGGGAGAGCAGGAGGCTCATGGCGAAGTGCAGGCCCTGCTGCGCGCCGTCCACCACGTAGACACGCTCCGCTCCGAGGCTGGTATCGAGTCCGGCTCGTTCGCGGAACCTGGCGGCGAATGCTTCACGGAGGGCCGGGATGCCGGCGTTGGGCGTGTAGTTGGTCTCGTCCCGGTCGAGGCACGCCATGCCGGATTCCAGGATGTGGCGGGGGAGCGCGAAGCCCGGTTCGCCGATGCTCAAGACGATGGCCCCGGGGGTATGCCAGGCGGCCTCGGTGATTTCCCGGATCTGGTTGACGGGGACGTCGCGCGCGTGCGCCGCAAGCTCAGGCATGGATGCCATCCTAGCCGCCGGAGCCGGAGCCGGAGCCGGCGCCGGGGGCAGGGGGGCAGTGGGGCAGGAGGCAGGAGTTGGTGGTGGGCTAGTGGGCAGGGGTGGTGGTCAGCGCCGATATACTGGGAAGCGTGCTTTCTGGACTGGTGATAGTGGACAAACCGCAGGGATGGACCAGCCATGATGTGGTTGGTCGGATGCGGCGTCTCGCCGGGACCCGGAAAGTGGGGCATGCCGGCACCCTCGATCCCATGGCTACCGGCGTCCTGGTGGTCGGCATCAACAAGGCCACCCGGCTCCTGACCTACATCGTGGGCACGTCGAAGACGTACACGGCAACCATCAGGCTGGGCCAGTCCACCATCACGGACGACGCCGAAGGTGACGTGATTGCCGCCGTCAGTGCAGCCGCCGTCGCCGACGAAGCAATCCACGACGGCGTCGCCGCCCTCACAGGTCAAATCCAGCAGGTGCCCAGCAGCGTCAGCGCCATCAAGGTCAACGGTGAACGTGCCTACGCCCGGGTCCGCTCGGGTGAAGAGGTAAAGCTCGCGGCGCGCCCGGTCACCATCCACCGTTTCGAAGTTCACGGCATCAACCGGGAATCCGGCGGCGACGTTGTGGACATTGATGTCACGGTGGAATGCTCCTCCGGCACCTACATCCGGGCCCTCGCCCGCGACCTCGGCGACGGGCTGGGAGTGGGCGGCCACTTGACCGCCCTCCGCCGGACCAACGTTGGCCCGTACTCTCTGGACCAGGCCCGGACGCTGGAACAGCTGGCCGAAGAGCTTAATGTCCTGGAAATGTCGCAGGCTGCCAGGGCACTGATGCCCAACCGAGAACTCACGGCAGAGGAGACCACCGAGATTTCCTTCGGACGCCGGATCGCAGCCGGAGCGGAAGCGGGCGATCCCGCCGCCGCCACCACTGAGCACCCAGCGGCGGCGTTCGCGCCCGACGGCAGCCTCGTGGCGCTTCTCGCGGACTCCGGAAACTTTGCCAAGCCCGTACTGGTGTTCGCGCCGGGCAATGGTGCGCCCGGAAAAGCAGCGGGCGGGGACGCCTAGGCATGGACGCCTACTTCTATATCATCCTGGTGGTCGGCCTGCTCTCCAGCGGAATCTGCCTCGGTGCCGGCATCCTCAAAAAGGCCCCCAACGATTTCACCATCCTCTCTGTTGCCGCCGTCGAGCTGGCACTGCTGGTTTATCTGGTGGGCTCGATCGTGAGGGTTATCGCGGGCGAACCGATTGCCGGCGAAGCCTGGGAATTCTGGGGATACCTGGCCACTGCGATGCTCCTGCCGCCGGCGGCCGTGTACTGGTCCATCCTGGAACGGACCCGCTGGAGCAACTTCGTCCTCGCGGCCGTCGGTGTCACGGCCTTGGTGATGGCCGCCCGCATGAATCAGATCTGGTACTGAAATGGAAGAAGCACGCAACGTGAAAGCACCTCGTTCGGAAGCAACCCGTGCCAAGGCAGATGCCAAGGCCGGCGGCAAGGACACCCGGAACACCGGCCCCGGACGTCTGCTCATTGCCGTCTATGCAGTGTTTGCCATTTCGGCTACCGCACGCGCCGGCTACCAGATCCTGACGAAGTTCTCCGAGGCTCCGCTCGCATACCTGCTGTCCGCCTTCGCGGCGCTGGTCTACGTGGTGGCAACCGTGTCGCTGGCCAAGCCCGGCCGCACCTGGTTCAGGATCTCCCTGGCCGCCGTCCTGGTGGAACTTGTCGGTGTGCTGGTGGTGGGGGCGTTGAGCGTCATCGATTCGGTGGCGTTCCCGCATGAGACCGTCTGGTCCCTTTTTGGCCGGGGCTACGCGTTCATTCCGCTGCTGCTGCCGATCCTGGGACTGGTGTGGCTTTACCGGCGCCGGCCGCGCCGGCAGTAATACCGCGCCGGCAGTAATACCGCACCCGCGCTGCACCGCACCAGCGATCGGTGGCTGCCGGCAAGCCTTCGGGTATGTCCGCGCGTGCCGTCCCGTTGGCCTGGCGGCGTGCGGAAGCCATCCTGAATGCGGGTAATCTTAGAGAGTTCCGGCGCCGGTGCGTTCGGAGAGATGTCAGTTTTAGGCAGTAAAAGGCGAGGGTGATGGTCTACATCTGGAACGATCCGGCCGAGGTCCCGGCGGACTTTGGTCCCTCCGTTGTCACTTTTGGCAACTTCGACGGCGTGCATCGCGGGCACCAGCAGGTGCTCTCGGAGCTCATCCGCTCGGCGCGGCTCAACAAGACCAAAGCCGTTGCCCTCACCTTTGATCCGCACCCGGCCCTGATCCACCGCCCGGAGTCCGCGCCTGAAATGATCATGGGCCTGCAGGACAAATTGGTGGCATTGGGGGAGCTGGGCCTGGATGCGATTTTGGTGATGAAGTACTCGCTGAACCTGGCAAGCCTCACCCCTGAGGAATTTGTCAGCCAGGTCCTGGTGGACAGCCTGCACGCCAGCCATGTGGTGATCGGTCACGATTCCCGGTTCGGCCGCGGCAACTCCGGTGACCTTGACACCATGAAGCAGTTGGGCGAAAAGTTCGACTTCGACGTCCAGGTCATCAGTGAGTTCGGTTCAGAAGGTTACCCGCTGCATAACGACGGCGGCACGGACCGCCGGTGTTCCTCCACCTGGGTGCGCGAAGCATTGCAGGAGGGCGATGTCTCCACCGCCGCCGCGGTGCTGGGACGACCGCACCGGATGCGCGGCGAGGTTGTCCACGGTGCCGCCCGCGGCCGTGTGCTCGGGTTCCCCACCGCCAACCTTGCCAACCAGGCCAGCGGGTTCATCCCAGCCGACGGAATCTACGCCGGCTGGCTGGTGGACCAGGCCGGCACGCGCTGGCCGGCGGCCATCTCGGTGGGGTCCAATCCCACGTTCGACGGCGTCAGCCGCCAGGTCGAAGCCCATGTGATCGACCGTCCGCACGAGGCCGTGGAGGATTTCGATCTGTACGGCCAGACAGTAGTGGTCGAATTTGTGGCGCGGCTCCGCGGCATGGTGGCATACCGTGGGCCGGAGGCGCTTGTTGACCAGATGCGTCTGGACGTTGTTCAGGCCCACGATCTCCTGGTGCGGCGCTGACCGGGTCCCACCCGCAACGAACAGCCAGGGAGGCAGCACAGTGGCCGTCGAGAAGAACACACGCAAACTGGACAAAGGCATTGTCCGCGATTTCAGTTCCCGGATGAGCTACGCGTCCTATCTCCACCTGCCCACCCTGCTCAGTGCCCAGCAGCCGGTCAGCACACCCGAGCACCACGACGAGCTGCTGTTCATCATCCAGCACCAGACCACCGAGCTGTGGCTGAAGCTGGTCCTGCATGAGCTCCGCAGCGCCGCGGCCTGGCTGCGCGCAGACGATCTCGGCTCCGCACTCAAGGGCATCGCCCGGGTCAAGCACATTCAGAGAACCCTGACGGAGCAGTGGTCGGTGCTGGCCACGCTGACGCCTACGGAGTACTCCCAGTTCCGCGGTTTCCTGGGCACCTCCTCCGGCTTCCAGTCCAGCCAATACCGGGCCGTCGAGTTCATCCTCGGCAACAAGAACCGCAAAATGCTGCCAGTGTTCGAATCGGACCCGGAAGCACACGCCCTGCTGGAGGAGCTGCTGAACGCGCCCAGCATCTACGACGAGTTCCTGGCCTACCTGGCCCGGCAGGGTTTCGATGTCCCGCAGTCCATCCTGGAGCGGGACGTCAGCCGCGCCCACGAGTTCTGCCCCGACCTGTTACCGCTGTTCAAGCACATCTACGAAAACGCCGCCGATAACTGGGGCGCCTACGAGGCCTGCGAGGAACTCGTGGACCTGGAAGATAATTTCCAGCTCTGGCGGTTCCGGCACCTCCGCACTGTCCAGCGGACCATCGGGATGAAAACGGGAACCGGGGGATCAAGCGGCGCTGCCTTCCTGCAGAAGGCCCTTGAGCTCACCTTCTTCCCTGAATTGTTTGCGGTACGGACGGAGATCGGCCAATGAGCAATGCGATGGACGCGAAGATTGAAACTCTCGAGGGCACCACCCTCCTTGAGCAGGCATTGGGACTGGACGCCGCTGACCCGTTGGCACTCTACCGCGGCCTCTTCATCGGGACGGACATGGACCTTTCCTACCTCGACGGCAATTCCCTGGGCCGGCCGCTGAAGAGGACCCCGCGGGACATCAGCACCTTTATCGAGGAAGGCTGGGGCGGAAGGCTCATTCGTGGGTGGGACGAGGAATGGCTGGACTTGCCACAGGCCATCGGCGATCAACTGGGCCGTGCTGTCCTCGGCGCAGCCCCGGGCCAGACCGTCATCGCCGACTCCACCACGGTGGTGCTCTACAAACTGATTCGTGCTGCGCTGGCCACCGTTGCTGACGCGGCCCGCACCGAGATTGTCCTGGACACCGACAATTTCCCCACGGACCGCTACCTGGTCGAGGGCATCGCCCGCGAGGAAGGCCTGACCCTGCGCTGGATCGAAGCCGATCCAGCGTCCGGGGTCACCATTGAGCAGGTGCGGGACGCAACCGGTGCGGCCACCGCCGTCGTACTTTTAAGCCACGTGGCCTACCGCTCCGGCTTCCTGGCAGACCTTCCGGGTATTACGGAAGCTGCGCACAGCGCGGGGGCACTGGTGGTCTGGGATGTGTGCCATTCCGCCGGCTCAGTGGAGCTGGACCTGGACGGGGCGGATGTGGATTTTGCCGCAGGCTGCACCTACAAGTACCTCAACGGGGGACCGGGCTCGCCGGCGTTCGCCTACGTCAACCGCCGGCACCTGCCCGGACTCCAGCAGCCGATCTGGGGCTGGATGGGACGCAAGGACGCGTTCGAGATGGCAGCGGGCTACGAGGCGGCGCCCGGCATCCGCAGTTTCCTGAGCGGCACGCCGGCTATCTTCGGGATGCTGGCCATGCGCGGGACCCTTGATCTCATCGAAGAGGCCGGCATGGCTGCCATCCGGGAGAAGTCGCTGAAACTCACCGCCTACGCCGTGCAGCTGTATGAGGCCTGGCTGGAGCCGACGGGCGTGGAGCTGGCATCGCCGCGCGATCCGGAGCTTCGCGGGAGCCACATCACCCTGGATCATCCGGCGTTCCGGAACGTGACGGCCGCGCTGTGGGAACAGGACGTCATCCCGGACTTCCGCGCACCACAAGGGATCCGCGTGGGGCTGTCGCCCCTGAGCACCAGCTTCGCTGAACTGTTCCGGGGGATGGCTGCCATTCGGGATCAGCTGCGCCGCTGAACTGCTGCCTTCTGCTGACGGTTTTTGGGGACGGCATTTGGTGACGGGGCTTGGCGACGGCGGGGGCTGTTTCGACAAGATTGCGGCGGGGCCGGTAAACTAAGGGTTGGTTCCGGCTGCAGTCCGTGGCGGCTGGTTCCTGTCATGTGTGGAAAGACCCTGGTTTTCGGGGAATTCCCGCGCGGGCAGACCCGGCAGTGAAGTACTGAATCGGGCCTCACGGCACATCTCTAGGAGTTATTGTGGCACTTGAAGCCGCTGTAAAGCAGTCCATCATCCAGGATTTCGCAACGTCCGAGGGCGACACCGGTTCACCGGAGGTCCAGGTTGCAGTCCTGACTCAGCGGATCAAGGATCTGACTGAGCACATGAAGGTGCACAAGCACGATTACCACACCCAGCGCGGTCTGCTGGCCATGGTTGGTCGGCGCAAGCGTATGCTCACCTACCTCAAGAACACTGACATCACCCGCTACCGTGCGCTCATCGAGCGTCTCGGCCTGCGCCGCTAGTCAGCTTTAAGGGGCGGCCCCTTCCGCGACGGAAAGGGCCGCCTTCTTCAGTACAAAATTAAACAGGAGGATCAACCGCATCACGCATTCGCGGTCCTCGGTAGTGATCCCCGGGAACGGCTTCGAAGAATGAAGCCCTCGGCCCGTGGGTCTCGATCGATGACCGGGTGCAGTGCAGGCCAGTAGACAGATGCTGGACTGGGTTGATGCGGCTGGACTCCGTGAAACAAGAAACGGAGGTGACTCTCTTGGAGGGTCCCGAAATCCAGTTCTCAGAAGCAGTCATTGACAATGGCCGCTTTGGCAAGCGTGTAATCCGCTTTGAAACCGGCCGCCTTGCCAAGCAGGCAGCCGGCGCAGCCATGGTGTACATCGACGAAGACACCGCGCTGCTGTCCGCCACCACCGCAGGCAAGCACCCGCGCGAAGGCTTCGACTTCTTCCCCCTGACGGTTGACGTTGAAGAGCGCATGTACGCCGCCGGCCGTATCCCGGGCTCGTTCTTCCGCCGCGAAGGCCGCCCGTCCACCGAGGCCATCCTGGCCTGCCGCCTCATGGACCGCCCGCTGCGTCCGGCCTTCGTCAAGGGCCTGCGCAACGAGGTCCAGATCGTGGTGACCGTCCTGGCCATCAACCCTGACGAGCTCTACGACGTGGTGGCCATCAACGCCTCCTCCATGTCCACCCAGCTCTCCGGCCTGCCGTTCTCCGGCCCGATCGGCGGCGTCCGCGTTGCCCTCGTCGCTGACGAGCACGGTTCGCAGTGGGTTGCTTTCCCCAAGCACTCCCAGCTCGAGAACTCCGTGTTCAACATGGTTGTAGCCGGCCGTGTTGCCGGTGACGACGTCGCCATCATGATGGTCGAAGCCGAAGCAACCGACAACTCCTGGAACCTCATCAAGGAACAGGGCGCCACGGCTCCCACCGAAGAGGTTGTCTCCGAGGGCCTCGAGGCTGCCAAGCCGTTCATCAAGGCACTCTGCGAGGCCCAAGCTGACCTGGCTGCACGCGCTGCCAAGCCCACCGTTGAGTTCCCGGTCTTCCTGGACTACCAGGATGACGTCTACGCTGCTGTTGAGTCCGCTGCCGCTGAGAAGCTGGCCGCTGTCTTCCAGATCGCTGACAAGCAGGAACGCGACGTTGCAACGGATGCGCTCAAGGACGAAGTCACGTCTTCCCTGGCCGGCCAGTTCGAAGGCCGCGACAAGGAGCTGTCCGCAGCATTCCGCTCGGTCACCAAGCACGTTGTGCGCCAGCGTATCCTCAAGGACCAGATCCGCATCGACGGCCGTGGCCTGACGGACATCCGCCAGCTCACCGCCGAAGTTGAAGTTCTGCCCCGCGTGCACGGCTCGGCAATCTTCGAGCGCGGCGAAACCCAGATCATGGGTGTCACCACGCTGAACATGCTCAAGATGGAACAGCAGATCGATTCGCTGTCGCCCGTCACGCGCAAGCGCTACATGCACAACTACAACTTCCCGCCGTACTCCACCGGTGAGACCGGCCGCGTGGGTTCGCCCAAGCGCCGCGAAATCGGCCATGGCGCCCTCGCAGAGCGCGCCATCATGCCGGTACTGCCGTCCCGCGAGGAATTCCCCTACGCGATCCGCCAGGTGTCTGAGGCTCTCAGCTCCAACGGTTCGACGTCGATGGGTTCCGTCTGCGCCTCGACGCTGTCCCTGCTCAACGCAGGTGTGCCGCTGAAGGCAGCTGTTGCCGGCATCGCCATGGGCCTGGTCTCCGACCAGGTTGACGGCCAGACCCGCTACGCAGCCCTGACCGATATCCTCGGCGCCGAAGATGCTTTCGGCGACATGGACTTCAAGGTTGCCGGCACCGCCGAATTCGTGACGGCCATCCAGCTGGACACGAAGCTCGACGGCATCCCCGCGTCCGTGCTGGCAGCAGCGCTGAAGCAGGCCCGCGAAGCCCGTCTTCACATCCTGGACGTCCTGAACTCCGCGATCGACACCCCGGATGAGCTCTCCGAGTTCGCGCCGCGCGTCATCGCGGTCAAGATCCCGGTTGACAAGATCGGCGAGGTCATTGGGCCCAAGGGCAAGATGATCAACCAGATCCAGGAAGATACCGGCGCGGATATCTCCATCGAGGACGACGGCACGGTCTACATTGGCGCCACCAACGGTCCGTCTGCTGACGCAGCACGTTCCGCGATCAACGCCATTGCCAACCCGCAGATCCCGGAAATCGGCGAGCGCTACCTGGGTACGGTCGTTAAGACCACCACCTTCGGTGCCTTCATTTCGCTGACCCCGGGCAAGGATGGCCTGCTGCACATCTCCGAGCTGCGCAAGCTGGCCAACGGCAAGCGCGTGGACAACGTTGATGACGTGGTTTCCGTCGGCCAGAAGATCCAGGTGGAAATCACCAAGATCGATGACCGTGGCAAGCTGTCGCTGTCCCCCGTAGTGGCTGAAGAAGAAGGCGTCGAGCTTGTTGACGCTTCCGCCGCAGAGGGCGCTGCCGAAGCGGAGTAGTCCACTGGCGCGGAGTATCATCCTCCGTCACTCAGCATGAATCGACGGGGCCGGTGGATGATCCACCGGCCCCGCCGCTGTTACGATGGCAGCCAGATCCGGCTGCCTCTCCTGAAAGGCTTCAATGACTGTTGTACCCCTGCCGCTTGAGCAGAACCAGCCCGGCGACACCCTGGTCCACGGCTCCGACGGCGGCTCCGTTGTCCGGCGTTCAGTGCTGCCGGGCGGCGTGCGGGTACTCACCGAAGCGATGCCGGGCCAGCGTTCGGCGACCATCGGTTTCTGGGTGGGCGTCGGGTCACGCGATGAAGCCCCGGGCCAGCACGGCTCCACGCACTTCCTGGAGCACCTCCTGTTCAAGGGAACCAAGCGTCGCACCGCCCTGGAAATCGCCTCGGCCTTTGATGAAGTGGGTGGGGAGTCCAACGCCGCCACGGCCAAGGAGAGCACGTGCTACTTCGCACGAGTGCTGGACACGGACCTGCCGATGGCCATCGACGTCATTGCCGATATGATCACCGGTGCCGTCCTGGATCCGGCCGAAATGGAGCAGGAACGCGACGTCATCCTGGAGGAAATCGCGATGGACAGCGATGACCCCACGGACGTTGCGCACGAGAACTTTGTGGCTGCCGTCCTGGGCAGACACCCGTTGGGCCGCCCCATCGGCGGCACTCCAGCCGCGATCCGGGCCGTCGCCCGCGACTCTGTCTGGGAGCACTACCGCCGCTACTACCGCCCGGATGAGCTGGTCATCACCGCCGCCGGGGGCCTGGAGCACGACGTCGTCTGCCGCCTTGTGGTCAACGCCCTCCACACTGCCGGGTGGTCACTTCAGCCGGACGCCGCCCCGGTGGATCGCCGTTCCACTGCGCGGGCGGACATCACCGGCACCGCCGGGCTGCATGTGGTCAAGCGTGCAGTTGAGCAGGCGAACATCATCATGGGCTGCCCCACGATTGTGGCCACCGATGAACGGCGCTACGTCATGAGCGTCCTCAACGCCGTCCTGGGCGGCGGGATGTCCTCGCGGCTGTTCCAGGAGATCCGCGAAAAGCGTGGCCTAGTGTACTCCACATACTCCTTTGCCTCCTCTTACGCGGATGCCGGCTACTTCGGGATGTACGCAGGGTGCACTCCGTCCAAGGTCCGCCAGGTGTTGGACCTGCTGGGGCTGGAGCTGGACAAGCTTGCCGAAGGCGGGATCTCCGACGACGAACTGCGCAAGGCCGTAGGCCAGCTGTGCGGCGGAATTGTCCTGGCACTGGAGGACACGGGCTCCCGCATGTCCCGCCTGGGCCGCGCTGAACTGGTGTCCGGTGAATACCAGGACATCGACGAGACCCTGCGGCAGATCAAGGCGGTCACCGCGCAGGAGGTCCAGGACCTTGCCAGGGAACTGGCAGCCGCCCCGCGGACTGTCACCGTGGTGGGCCCGTTTGAGGAGACCGAAACCTTCGGTCTCTGAGCGGCAGGCCCGCGCCCGCAATAATGAACCTATGAACATTCCGCAGCCGGGCACGGTGCACGCCGTACTGGAGAACTTTCTGGGCCATTGGCGCGGCAGCACCCGGCTGGACGCGTCAGCCTGGGGGCCCCAGCGCACGGCCGCCGCGGAAGTCAGTTACACCAGGGCTGCCGGGGGCTACGCCGTGGTGCAAAGTTACAGGCACACCGAAGCTGATGGCACGCACTTTGAGGGCCATGGAGTCTTTACTGTCGACCGTGACCACAACGACATCCTCTGGTACCACGTGGACAGCCTGGGCCTGCCGCCTGGAGCCCCGGCCCGGTGCACGTGGGTGGATGGTGTGCTGCGCGTCGAGCGCCACAGTGACCGGAGGACAGCCCGCCATACTTTCCGTGTGGACAACGACGTGCTGATCCACACCGCAGAGTTGCGCCTCGGCGACGGCCAGGACTTTGTCCCGTTCATGACGTCCGAGTACCGCCGCGTCTGACCCCATCCCGCCGTGCGTTCCACCGTGCCCACAGACACTGACGGCCCCTGCCTCTGCACGAAAAGACACTTGCGGCCCTTCAGTAGTCCGGCCGTCAGCCGGCTGATTCCAGAATCCTTGTCCGCGGCGCGCCGTTCAAGGCTGGCGCTGCGGAGGAAGAATTCCACACCCTGTCTTTCAGGGTCGCCAGCAATTGCTCGGCCTGGCCGCGTTCCTTGAAATCGAGTTCCACCACCACGTAGTGGGGGTCGTCCACCGGCTGGGAAATCCGGTGGCCGACGACCCCGGACGCCGCGCGGTCCACCGGATCCCGGTCGAAGGCCTCCTTCCACATGCCAAAGTCCTTGATGCCATGTTCTATCTGCAGTGTGTACATTGCTGATTCTCCTTAGTTGATCGCGTTAGTTCGTCGCACTTTTGACTCCGTGCTCCGACCCTTCGCCCCGCTGCCGGGAGAGCCGCAGGGTTCCGCCGCGTGGCGTACCGTCACGGTAACTGTTGGCCGCTGCCGCCGGTATCCCAGAAATCTGGGCCCTGGGACGGCAGCGCTGGCGCCGGCCGCGGAGCGCATACTGGGGGAATGACCGCTGGCAGGCCCTGGCGCCGGAGCCTTGAACGGATCCGGCTGATCGGCGATTCCGCCCCGGATCACCACTCATTGCGCACTGCTGTGATTGCAGAGCTGGGCCGGGTGCTTCCGTTCAGCGCCTTCGTCTGGCCGATTTCAGATCCGCTGACGGCGACGGGCATCTCGCCCATTGCCCGGATTCCGTGCCCTGACGAACTGCCGTTACTGATCCGGCTCAAGTACCTGACGCCGGCAGGTCGGTGGACGCGGTTGGCGATCAGTACGTCGCCGGCGACGACGCTGCTGCGAGAAACGGCCGGTAATCCATCCCGGAGCCTGGTATGGAATGGTTTGATGAAGCGCTACGGAGTGACAGATGTCCTGTTCGCAGTGCTGGCGGACAAACACGGCTGCTGGGGTTGGCTTGACCTCTGGCGAACGGAGCAGCAGGACGATCCCTTTACTGCCGAGGAAGTGGGATACATCGCCGCCGTGACGCGTGAGGTGATGCCCGCCCTGCGTCGTTCGATAGCCCGGCAGTTTCTTATGGAGATGCCCGGCAGACACGACCCCGCAGGACAGGAGGTGGTCCGTCCGGGGACGTCAGCCATCGACGGAGGTCCGAGGCCGGACTTGCCTCAGCAGGCTGTGCTGACTCTGGATGCGGATCTGGCCGTGGTGGGTGGAACGGCTTCGGTGGGGGAGTGGCTGGGGCTGCTTCAGCCTGGCCCACGCCCCTTTCAACGCGTAGCGGCCGAGGTTTTCAACGTTGCTGCCCAGTTGCAGGCGCGTGAGGCGGGCGTGGATCGTCATCCTGCGTCCGCCCGTGTGCACATAGGGTCAGGCCAGTGGGCCCTGATCCAGGCCAGCCGGATGGACTCCACCGGCACAGCGGCCATTCCGCCATTGGCCGTGACCATCCAGGCCTGTCCTCCGGGGGCGCGCCTTGATATGTTCGCCCGGAGCTTCGGGCTGACAGCACGGCAGCGGGAATTGTTTGAACTTGCCGCCAGCGGCGCCGACACCAACGCCATGGCTGACGCCTTGGGGATCGGGGCCTACACCGTCCAGGATCAGTTCAAGCAGATTTTCGAGACATGCGGCGTCCATAGCCGCGCGACGTTGTTGGCCGTGGCGATGGGAACGGCCCAGTAACCGATTGGACCCGAGGAACTCAGACGCTTCGTGGCTCGGACACACCCGAGTGCCCATGGGACTTATCCTGCCAGCCAGGGTAGTGGGTTCTTGCGTCCGCGCCCAGGGTCGAGGGCAGGTTTGCATCGGCCTCTCCGTCCAACTCCACGTCCGCACTGCCCACCAGAACCGAATCGGGCATGGGGCCCGTCGCGTTGCCGGTCGCGTTGTTGGTTTTGGGGCGGATTTCTGGCCAGTGGGGTGGTTCCCAGTCGGGGTGTTCGCTGGTGTAGTGGCGTCCAGACGGTGATGTCCAGCCGGGTGGTTCATTGTTGGTGGCGGTGGTGGGTGTCCAGGCTGTGGTGTGGCGGAGTCTGTGGTGTTTGTGGCAGGGCTGGCCGAGATTTGAGATGCCGGTGGTGCCGCCGTGGGCCCAGGCGAGGATGTGGTCGGCTTCGTTGTCCAGGGAGTGGTTGCTGCAGCCCGGGAACGGACACTTCCCGTCCCGAAGTCTGAGCCATTGGCGTTGGGCTTTTGTGACCCGGTAGCTGGTCCGCCCGATCTCCAGCGGTGCACCGTCCCGCGGGTCGGTCAGGACCCGGTGGAAGGACTCCGCACCGTCGGCGATCAGTTGCCGGGCCATCGACGGCGGGATCGGCCCGTATCCGTCCAGCATGGCGGGTTCATCTGTCAGGCCCATCAGCGCGAACAACGGCACGGTCACGAGAACTTGGGCCTTCGGTGACGGGATCAGATCGGATTCCCCGTCCCCGCCCAATAGCCAGTCCGCGGCAACGTCCGCACGCAGCTGGGTGAGGGTCCGGGATTCGTCCGGTCCTTGGAGGGCCCTCGCGGCGGTGGTGGTGCGGTCCCAGATCCCGGCTGCCTGGTCGGCGGGGAGGTAGGCGGAGAGCCAGGTCATGCCGTCGCGGTCCGGGGCGTACTCCACCCGCCGATCCTGGAGACCGCGTGCGTGGCGTTTTTCGATGCTGACCGGGTGATGGCGTTCCCGCCAGGTCCGGGCTTTGTGCCGGAACCGGCCGGGGATAAGTTCCCCGGCCGGGCCACGGGCCGGATTCACGACCTCGGGGTCCAGGAAATGCGCCTCCAGCGCCTGCGCCGCGGCGGGATCCAGGTTCATGGTTTCGTCGACCATGATCCTCGCGTGCTGCCACGAAATCGTCCCCGCCTGCAACGCGGACAGGGTCAGCGGCAGGTCCGTGGTCAGCGCGTGCGCCTCAGCGAGCAGGGTACCGGCACTGCGTTCACTGACGGTCAGGGCACAGGCGACCTCGGCGACCACTGCCATCTCCTGACCGGCATGGTCCTGCGGCGACTCAGCAGGGCCCGCCAGAGCCTCGGCAGCGGCGCTGTAACCGGCAGCCAACCAGACCTTCAGGGCGGCACTTTTCGCGTCCAGCCGCGAAATCGCGGCCAGCCCGTCCAGGAAATCATCCGCCGCCCGCCGCAGCGGATCAGCATCCCTGCGATCGGAGAAATCAGCCCCGCCCCGGAGCCGTGCAGCAAGCTCAGCGAAAGACACCGAAAGGGCCTCCGCCGTCACCACAGCTCCTCTGCTATCCATACCTAAATCATCCCCGGAGGGACTGACAAAAACGGCAAGGCTGAACGCCTATGTGGATAACCCTGCGGCCTCGTTGGCCTTCGTACAGGGATAAAGGTCAAGGGCCCGGCTGTATCGGAGCGAGGGGACACTTCCGGCCCTCAGATCTGGGGCCTGAACTGTCCGTTCGCGCTGTCCGAAGCGTGTCTTACCCGCCAGCGAACGGAGGCAGCACATCAACCACATCGCCCGGATTTAACACAGTGGTGCGGTCCCGGACGGCCACCTCGTTGAGCAGGAAGCTGCTCCGGGACAGGATCCGTTGCAGGGGAGGAGTGCCGGCAGGCGGCTCGGCGCGGTCCACAGCCAGGACTGCCTGCAGCAAGCCGGCCACCGTAGTCCCGGACGCGAGATCAAAGGACTCCTCGTCCACACCTGCAGCAGCGCGTGCGGCAGCGAAGTAACGTACGTTCAAGAATTCAGCCTCCGATGGCGCTCATGCTGCGGTCCGGCTGGACAAAGTCCGGCGCGCCGAGACCTGTGTGGTCCATGCCGTGGGCCTTTGGCTTGACCCACATGGCGTCCTGCCAGCGTTCGGCCAGGGCTTCGTCGCTGGCGCCCTCCCGCAGCAGACCCAAAAGATCAAACTCCTCACGGGAGAACAGGCAGCTCATGATCTTTCCCTCGGCCGTGATCCGCGTCCGACGGCAGTCGGCGCAGAACGGCTCCGTGACGGAGGCGATGATCCCCACGGTACCGAGCACCGGCCCCTCGGCGTCCGGCCCCTTGGCGTCAGGCCGGTCGGCGTCCGGCACCCCGGTACCCTGCCCCGGACCATCGGGCCCCGCAGACCCGGCCACCCGGCGTCGTACGTCAAAGCGTTCTGCCGGGGCTCCATCGCGGGCACGGGTATCGGGGCTCAACACAAAGTCGCGCGAGAGCAGGGAACGGATCTCGGCCGCCGTGATCATGTTCCGTCGCGTCCACCCGTGGTCCGCGTCAAGGGGCATCTGCTCGATGAAACGCAGTTCGTAGCCGCGGTCCAGTGCCCAGGCGAGCAGAGACGGCGACTCGGTGTCGTTGATGCCGCGCATCAGCACGGCGTTGAGCTTGACGGGGCCCAGCCCCGCGGCCCAGGCGGCATCGACGCCTGCGAGTACGCGGTCCAGGAACGGGCGCCGGGTCAGCTTGGTGAAGGTCTCTTCGTGCAGCGAATCGAGCGAGACATTGATGCGGGTCAGGCCCGCGGCTTTGAGCGCGGCGGCTTTTTTGTCCAGGCCCACGCCGTTGGTGGTCATTGAGATCGGCAGCTCCGGGTGATTGCTCCGCAGGGCCGCGATGATATCAATCAGGTCCGCTCTGACCAGCGGCTCCCCGCCCGTCAGCCGCAGTTCCCGGACACCGAGCAGGTCCACGCCAATACCGACAATCCGCACGATTTCCTCGGCCGACATCACAGCCTGTTTGGACAGCCACTCAAGCCCCTCGGCCGGCATGCAGTACGTACAGCGCAGATTGCACTTGTCCGTCAGTGACAGCCTCATGTCCGTGGCCCGGCGGCCGTACTGGTCCAGCAGCCCGGGCGGAGTGCCGGCCGGCCGGGCAGGCGGCAGGCCCGGCCCGGCATCTTCTCGGGGTTGCGGCATGCCTAGCTGAACACTCATGAAATCAGGCTACGCCACCTTTGGCCGCGTCGTGGCGCCGGTGCCGCAGGATGATCTTACGGAAGTCGTACAGAACTCCCGAAGACGGCCAAGTCCGGCGCTGCCGGGTCCCGGCGAACCTATGCTGGAGAGGTGAACAGCTCCCAGCCCCTGCAGGAAACGGCCGACGACGGCGCCACCTCTCCCGGGCGCTCGGGAACTGCGGGTGCCGCTCAGTTCAGCCGCCGCTGGGCAGCAGCCTCGGGGGCCGTGGCCGCCGGCGCCGCCCTCGTCATAGGGGAGTTGCTGGCAGGCCTGATCAGTCCGTCCCTCTCGCCCCTGACGGCAGTTGGCGGGGCCCTGATCGATGCCGTTCCGCCGGGTGTGAAGGACTGGGCCATCTCCTTGTTCGGCACCGCCGACAAGGCAGTATTCGTGGCCGGGATGCTGTTGGTTATCGCAGCAGTCGGGGCGTTGGCCGGCATTCTGGAACAGCGCAGGCGGTTTGCCGGTGCAGCGGTGATTGGTGTTTTTGGGCTCGTCGGGCTTACTGCGGTGCTTACCCGCGCCCAGTTGACCCCAGCAGCGGCTGTGGTTCCATTGGTCGCAGCCCTGGCTGGAGCACTTCTGCTCGGATGGCTGAGCCGCCGGCTCCAGGAAGGACTGCCGGCCGGCGCAGCGGGGACAGAAATGTCCGCGAGGACTGCACGAACCGCCGGGCGGCGCACGTTCCTGCAGGTCCTGGCTGCGAGCGCCGGGGCCACCGCCGTTGGTGGGATTGTCGCCGCGGTCTGGCGAGGAGCGGCCGCCGGCATCAGTACTGCCCGCGAAAAACTGACGTTGCCCGCTCCATCGTCTGAAGCGCCCGCGCTCCCTGCCGGCGCCGAGGTAAGCCTGGACGGAATGCAGCCGCTGGTCACCCCGAACCGGGACTTCTACCGGATCGACACCGCCCTGATTGTCCCTTCCCTCGACCCCGAATCCTGGGTACTCCGCGTCACTGGAATGGTGGAACAGGAGATTGAGCTGAACCTGGCTGATCTGCTGTCCAAGCCCCTGATCGAACGTCATGTGACCATCGCCTGTGTGTCCAACGTGGTGGGCGGGGACCTGATTGGCAATGCACGCTGGCTTGGCTGGCCGGTGCGGGAAGTCCTGGCCATTGCCCGGCCGCAAGCCGGTGCCGATATGGTCTTGTCCCGAAGCTCCGACGGCTGGACTGCGGGCACCCCGCTTGAGGTCCTCACCGACGATCGCGACGCCCTGCTCGCGGTGGGGATGAACGGCGATCCGTTGCCGTTGGAACACGGCTTCCCGGTCCGCATGATCGTGCCTGGCCTCTACGGCTACGTTTCCGCCACCAAATGGCTCACCGAACTCCGTGTCACCAGGTTCGCGGACGACGTCGGCTATTGGACGCCGCGCGGTTGGTCCGACCGTGGCCCCATCAAAACGTCCTCACGGATCGACGTGCCTCGAACCGGCCGGCGGGTGAGTGCTGGAACGGTCATGTTTGGCGGCGTGGGCTGGGCACAGTACACCGGGATCGGCAAGGTGGAACTCCGCGTCAACCGCGGTCCGTGGCAGGCAGCCCGGCTCGCACCCGGGATTTCGCTGGACACCTGGTACCAGTGGCAGGCTGGCATCGAGCTTGCTCCTGGGCAGTACGAGGTCCAGGTCCGCGCGACGGACCTCAACGGCGAGCCGCAGGTCGAGGAACGCCGGCCGGTTGCTCCCGACGGGGCCACCGGCTTCCACACTATTAGAGTTGATGTGAATCCATGACCGCCCGGACCGAAGGCAGGACCATGCACAGCTCTCCGCACCAGCACGGCCACACGACCCACCACGCGCGGTCCGTCGCCCTGCACCGTGCCGCTGTCACCGAACTGCTGACACCCCTGGTCGCCCGGAAAAAGACGGAAAGGCTGGCACTTCGGGACGCGTTGGGCAAGGGGCTCGCCCAGGACGTTGCGGCCCCCCTGAGCCTCCCGCCGTTCGCCAACTCCCAGATGGACGGCTTTGCCGTCAACAGCGCGGACGTTCCCGAAAGCGGCGCGAAACTGCCTGTGGTGGTTGTCCCCATTCCGGCAGGCGCCGTGCCGGCGGCCCTGGGCGGTGGCACTGCCGCCGCCATCATGACGGGAGCCATGCTCCCCGCCGGCGCTGACGCCGTCGTGCCCGTGGAACGTGCCATCCCGGACCGGTTTCCTGCCGGAGGGGAAGCAAGCACCGTGTGGTTGCCGGCGACGGCGGCGGGCACCTTCGTGCGGTCGGCCGGGAGTGATATTGCGTTGGGGGAGCGGGCGTTGGCGGCGGGCACCTTCCTCGGCCCGGCGCAGCTGGGGCTGCTGGCGGCCCTGGGGATCGCCGAAGTTACTGTTCGCCGGCCGGTGACCGTCCTTCTGGCAACCACAGGCGACGAAGTGGTGGAACCCGGCCGGCCCTTGCCGGCCGGCAAGATTTATGACTCCAACGGAACGCTCCTTGAGAGTGCCATGCGGCAGGCGGGCCTGGCCGTGGTGCGCACGGCCATTGCCTCGGACCATCCTGACGAATTCCGCTCATTGCTGCGCAGCCATGCCGGAGCGGTGGACATGATCGTTACCACGGGCGGGGTCAGCCAAGGAGCCTACGAAGTTGTCCGCCAGGCCATGGAGGGCGAGGGCGCCGAGTTCCTGCATGTCGCCATGCAGCCCGGTGGCCCGCAGGGCATCGGAACTTTCGACGGAGTACCCTTCCTGGGATTCCCGGGAAATCCGGTCAGCTGCCTCGTTTCCTTCGAAATGTTCCTGCGGCCCGTGCTGGCCGAACTTTTTGGATCGCCCGCACCTCGGATCCCGGTACGCGCACGGCTGGGCCACGGCCTGTCGTCGCCGGAACATAAGCATCAGGTCCGGCGCGGAACCCTCCAGGGGGATGGAACCGTCCGCTTGGAAGGAGGCGAAAGCTCCCACCTCATGCATGCCCTCGCCGGCTCCAACGCGCTGGTGCACGTACCGGTTGGGGTCTCGGTGCTCGCCGAGGGCGACGAGGTGGAAGTATGGATGCTGTGAATCCAGAACATAACCCGTCCGCGCTGACCCATCTGCGCCAGGACGGCAGCGCCCAGATGGTGGACGTGTCCGCGAAAGCCGAAACCACCCGGGAAGCCACAGCCACTGCCACGGTCCGCACCACTGACGAAGTGCTGGGCCTGCTCGGATCCGGCGGCCTGCCCAAGGGTGATGCCCTGGCCGTGGCGCGGGTTGCCGGCATCATGGCGGCAAAAAAGACGCCCGAGCTCATCCCGCTCTGCCATCCCTTACCGCTCTCGAAAGTTACCGTGGACTTCGAGCTCGGAACCGATTCCGTGGCGATCCTGGCCACGGTCAAGACGCGCGGGGTCACCGGGGTAGAGATGGAAGCACTGACGGCGGCCTCTGTGGCCGCGCTCAGCGTGTACGACATGATTAAGGCCGTCGACAAGCACGCCGTGCTGACCGACATCAGAGTGCTGGCGAAAAGCGGCGGCAAGAGCGGGGACTGGACACTATGAGCACCGAGAGCACTATCCTGCCCGAGCCAAACAGCGGGCCGCTTGCACCTCAACCTCACCTGCCGGAGCCGCACACGCACGGCGAAGTGCAGGGGCGCAAGGCCGGGGTTGTCATTGCGTCCACCCGTGCGGCCGCAGGCATCTATGAGGATGAAACCGGCCCGGTCATCATCGACTGGCTCACCGAGCACGGCTTTGAGGCCTACCCTGCCATGGTGGTGCCGGACGGTGAGCCTGTTGGTGCCGCCATCAGGGCCCTCCTCACCCAGCATCCCGCCGTCGTGATCACCAGCGGCGGTACCGGGCTGAGCCCGGACGATCGCACACCCGACGTGACCCTGCCCCTTCTGGACCGGGAAATTCCGGGCATCATGGAGGCGATCCGGCGCGAAGGCGCAGTCAAGACGCCGCTCGCCGCGCTCAGCCGCGGGCACGCCGGAGCTGCGGGGCAGACCTTTCTTGTCAACCTGCCCGGGTCGCCCAAGGGCGTTATGGACGGACTGTCGGTGCTCGATCCGCTCATTGGGCACCTGTGCGACCAGCTGGAGGGCGGACATGGGCACTGAATCGGTTTTCGAAGTGGTCCACGCGGTGCTGAGCGCAGAACCGATCTCCGTGGACCAGGCCATCGCTGCCGTGGAGTCTGACACAGCAGGGGCGGTGGTCAGCTTCAGCGGCGTGGTGAGGAATCACGACGGCGGCAAGGCAGTGGAGCGGCTCAGTTACAGCGCGCACCCCACGGCTCATCAGGTGATGGCCGACGTCGTCGCCCGCCTTGCCGCCGAACATGCCGGGGACGGATCCGCCACGCAGCCCGTGCGGATCTGGGCTGCCCACCGCATCGGAATGCTCAACATCGGTGATCCGGCGCTGGTCTGTGCGGTCTCCGCTGCGCACCGAGGACAGGCCTTTGCCGTGTGTTCCGAACTGGTGGACCGCATCAAGGAGCAGGTGCCCATCTGGAAGGAACAGTTCTTCGCCGACGGCACGGTGGAGTGGGTCGGCGCAGGCAGCTAGGGCGCACCGGCTTCCCTACGCCTTCCGGCGGCCGCGAGGTAACGCACACCTTTCGGTTCAATCCCGCACCCGGCCCGACGGTAGGGTTAACGGCATGATCGAACAACTCTCCGCGCCCACCCGCGTGGCTGTCCTGGGCGCCAACGGGCGCATGGGCGCCGAAGCCGTTAAGGCCGTTGAAGCGGCTCCTGACCTGCTGCTCGTAGCCGCCCTGGGACGCGGCGACTCGCTGGACCAGCTGGCGACGTCGGGTGCCCACATAGTGGTGGACCTCACCGTCCCCGAAAGCACCGAAGCAAACGTGCGCTACGCCGTCGAGCATGGCATGCATGCCGTCGTGGGGACCACCGGTTGGGACGCCACCAGGCTAGCCGCCCTGGAGGCACAGCTGGCGGAGCGCCCCGAAACCGGGGTGCTGATCGCCCCCAACTTTGCCCTTGGCTCCGTGCTGGCCTCGGCCTTTGCCGCCAAGGCCTCCAAGTATTTCGCATCCGTGGAAATCATCGAACTCCACCACCCGGAAAAGGTTGATGCCCCATCCGGGACGGCTGTCCGCACCGCCCAGCTCATCGCCGCCGAGCGCAAGGCGGCGGACGTTCCGGCCAGTCCTGACGCGACCACCAGTGAACTCGCCGGCGCGCGGGGTTGCGACGTTGAGGGAGTCCGTATTCACAGCGTTCGGCTCCGCGGGCTCGTGGCCCACCAGGAGGTGCTGCTCGGCGGGCCGGGGGAGCAGTTAACCTTCCGGCACGATTCCTTTGACCGGGCCTCCTTTATGCCTGGAGTGCTGCTGGGCGTGCGGAATGTCGCCGCACATCCGGGACTGACGGTGGGCCTGGACGGCTACCTGGACCTGGAACTCTAGGCCGTGGGCGGGTTTTTTGCCGCGTTCCGGAAGAACCGCACGAAGATCTGGGTGGGCGCCGTAACCCTCCTGCTGGTCTTCTACCTGGTGGTGTCCTTCCAGCGCTCCATCCTCCTGTTGCTGGACAGCAACCCCGCCGCCAAGGCCATCGGAGCTGCCTACCTGGTCCTCCCGGCCATCGGCGCCTGGGCCATGATCCGTGAACTGCTGTTCGGCGCCCGCACGGAACAGATGGCCAAGGTCCTGGAAGCCGAAGGCGGGCTCCCGGTGGACGAACTGCCGCGCACACCCGCCGGCCGGATCGTCCGCTCCGCGGCGGATCTGGAATTCGAAAAGTACAAGGCCGAGGCGGAAGCGGCGCCC
Source organism: Pseudarthrobacter sp. AB1 (assembly GCF_014926485.1). Lineage (NCBI taxonomy): Bacteria > Bacillati > Actinomycetota > Actinomycetes > Micrococcales > Micrococcaceae > Pseudarthrobacter > Pseudarthrobacter sp. AB1. The sequence goes on along the minus strand of NZ_PZKO01000007.1, from coordinate 69,147 downwards.
GGTGACTGGCGTTCGTGGTTCCGGCTCAGCTGCGCCTATGACGCTGCCGGGGACCGCAAGCGCGCCCGCGCGTCCATGCGCGACGCCGTGAAGCTGTTCCGCGGCAAGGTTCCCGCCTAGCGCAGGCTGGCCCGGTCGCCGCGCCCCAGCCGGTTGGCCGCATGGCCCACCAACTCCAACGGGCCCCGCCACTTCAGGAGCACAAACACAATACCCACGGTGATGGCCGTCGCGGCATGCGCCCAGTACATCCCGTCCTCGGTCCAGCCCGCGGGCAGCGGCTTCAGGTAGAACGCCGAAACAACCCAGACATGCGCTGAGTAGAGCGTGAGCGTCATGGCACCCGCGCCCCGCAGCGGCAGCAGCAGGTCCAGGTCCAGCCAGTCAGCCAGCCTGCCGAGCAGGAGGAACACGCCCACGACGGCGGCTGCCACGCCGCAGGTGTGCAGAAGGTCCAGCGTGGTGGCCGAATGCGGCGCCGCGGCCGCCAGCCACCACCAGGATCCTTCCTGCCGGATTCCGGTGAGGTTGACCTGGAGGACGCTGTCCAGCGGGTAGCCGGGCGCGTTCAGAACCGCCTCCAGCGCGGCCCGGCCGCCCCAGTTCTCCATCGCGGCGGTACCCAAAGCCTTGGCCAGTGCGGCCACCGCCGCGCCGACGCAGAGCAGCAGGACAGGGACTATCGCTTTGGTGAGGGCCAGCCGGCCGATGACCAGGCCCACCAGCAGGTATGACAGCCACTGGAACACCGGGTAGTAGCCGGTCAGGAACAGGTCTCCCAGCAGGGGGAGCGGTGTGGAGAGGTCCTCCCAGGATGGATTATGGCCCAGGTTCAGGGGCGGATTGGCCGCCATAAGCCAGGGGCGGAGCAGATAGGCGAGCAGGGGGGAAACCACGATCCAGCCGACTGCCCAGCCGCACAGCGCCCTCAGCTTCAGGCCCAGGAACGGCAGGATGCACAGGAACAAGAGGGCGTAGTGTACCAGGATGTTCGCAAGGTTTACTTCCAGCCCGCCCAATGAGAGCCCGACGGCGGCAATCACCAGTGCGCGCAGTGCGATGCCGCGGCGGGCTGCGTTCAAGGCAGTACCTTCCGGCGGTAGCTGCTTTCCGGTAGACAGTGCCAGTCCCACGCCCGCCAGTACGGCAAACAGGGCGGACGCCCTGCCGGAGAAGGTAAGGCCGATCCAGGTGGGCGTGAGATCGGCGTTTGCCTCGAAGGTGGGGAGCAGGTGCGTGGCCATCATGCCAAGGAGCGCCAGCCCCCTGGCGGCGTCGATACCGCGGAGGCGGCCCGCGGCCTGTGAGGTTCGAGGCACCCGCGAGGGTCTTGCCGGGGCACGGGACGTCATCAGGCGATGTTCTCACACCAACCTTTGTGGCGGCAGTCAAGGGCCCGGCGGACACGCGGCCGTGAAGACCTTGTGTTCGAATATATGTTCGAATAATATGGGCACCATGCAAACCCCATCCCAGCCGCGGCCGTTTCCGGAATTCCCACTCGCCGGCGGATCGGTGCGCCCCGCCCGGGATGCCCAGGACGCCGCCCCGGCACATCCTGCAGGTTTGATGAAAGCCATGAGCCCAGGAGTGGTGGACTTTCTTTTCCGGCAGCTCGTGGCGGGTCGGTCTCCCGTGGACATCCAGTGGCAGGACGAAGGGGTGACACTCACCGCCCAGCCGGCGGGGGCCGAGCTGGCCCGCAGGTTGGCCGAGAGCGACCTCGACGCCTTGACGCCCACGGAACTGTTCCACTACGTCCGGGCGGCCCAACGGCTTGCAGCCTGGGCCGAGGGGCTGCGGGAGGCTGCGGTGGACCGGTACTGCCAGCCGGGGAATACGCAGGATGGTGTGGCGAGGGCTGACGAGCATCCCTAGGATAATGAGGTGACTGATGCCCTGACCGTCTCTGCCGTGCAGTACCAGGCGCTGGAAGGCGGGATTGTCCCGAATGTGCAAGAACACGTCCGGCTGATCGAGGATGCAGAGTCCCACGGCGCTCGGCTGGTGGTGTTCCCGGAGCTGTCGTTGACGGGATACAACCTGGCGCAGTTGGCCGATGATGGCTATTGGCTCCAGCACAAGGACCCGCGGCTGGGCGACCTTTACGAAATCTGCCGCCGGACCGGGATCACCGCCGTGGCGGGTGCTGCCTATCGGGAACCTGATGGCACGCCGCGGCTCGCCGGCCTCGTGATCCACCCCGACGGCACTCTCGGACTCGGCTTCAAAACCCACCTCCACGGCCAGGAGCGGGAGGTCTTCGCCGCTGGCGACGGTGCACTCGTGATCGAGCTGGACGGCTGGAAGATCGCGCTGGCCATCTGCTTTGACGCCGCGGTTCCTGCCCACGCCACCGGGGCATCCCAGGCCGGCGCGGATATCTATGCCGTATCGGCCCTGTACACGCTGGCCGAAGATCGACGGCTTGGCCTGCACCTGGGAGCCAGGGCCATGGACAACCGGATGTTCGCCATCCTGGCGAACCTTGGCGGATCAACTGCACTGGGCCCTTCCTGCGGCCTCAGCGGGTTCTGGGGACCGGACGGCTTCGAACTGAAAAAGGCCGCCGGAACCGGCACGGAAGTGGTCACCACCGTCCTGCAACGGAGTGCCTTGCGGAAATTCCGCTGACGCTGCGGGTGTCGGACTTCCAGTGGGTGCGGACCTCAATTCCTGGGGCATGGCAGCCCCCTATTTGATGTGTATCACGCCGCTCCCATTGTCCTAACCAGCTGCCGACAGGGTAACGTTTTTTCCATGCCTCACAAATCCGCCACCGCTCCTGCCCTTGGTACGCTCCTGACCGCCATGGTCACGCCCTTCACCAAGGATGGCGCCGTGGACTACAAGCAGGCAGCCGAACTGGCCACCAGACTTGTGGACGATGGCTGCGACGGCCTGGTCGTCACCGGTACCACCGGCGAAACGTCTACCCTCTCGGATGAAGAAAACCTTGGCATGTTCCGCGCTGTCAAGGAGGCCGTGGGAGACCGCGCCGCCATCATCGCCGGCACCGGGACGAACGACACCGCGCATTCGGTGCACCTCTCCCAGCAGGCGGCAGCGCTCGGCGTCGATGGGCTCCTGCTCGTCACGCCGTACTACAACAAGCCCAGCCAGGCCGGGGTCCGGGCGCACTTCGAGGCTGTCGCCTCCGCAGCCGATGTGCCCGTTATGCTCTATGACATTCCGGGCCGTTCCTCCATCGCGATCGAGCCCGAAACCATGATCCGCCTGGCGCAGCACCCGAACATCGTCGCAGTCAAGGATGCCAAAGCCGATTTCGTTGCAGCCAGTCGCGTGATGGCAGAGACGGACCTGTACTTCTACTCGGGCGACGACGGACTGACCCTTCCGTGGATGTCCCTGGGCGCCGTCGGACTAGTGGGTGTTACAACCCACATCGCTACGCGCCGCTTCCGCGAACTGATCGACGCCATCAATGCGAACGACTTCGAAACCGCGCGTAAGATCAACTTCGAGCTGCTGCCCGTTGTAAGGGCAACGATGACCCGTATCCAGGGAGCCGTTGCAGCCAAACAAATTCTTAAATGGCAGGGAGTCCTGCCCAACTCGATTGTCCGTTTGCCCCTCGTGGAGCCGGACGAAGCCGAGATCGTATCCATCCGCGAGGATTTGGCGGAAGCGGGGCTGGTCTTTCCCTGAGGGCTAAGACCAGCACCCATCCGCCTGGAAAGTAGCGCACTATGACCCAAACCGCCCTTCCCGGCCTTGTCACGCCTCCACGTCTGCCGCAAGGCACCCTTCGGATCGTTCCGCTGGGCGGACTGGGGGAGATCGGCCGGAACATGGCCGTGTTCGAAATCGACGGCAAACTGCTCATCGTGGACTGTGGTGTCCTCTTCCCGGAGGAGACCCAGCCCGGCGTTGACCTGATCCTGCCCGATTTTTCCTACATCGAGAACCGTCTCGACGACATCGTGGCCGTTGTCCTGACCCACGGCCACGAGGACCACATCGGCGCCGTTCCGTACCTCCTGCGGCTGCGCGCTGACATCCCCCTGGTTGGCTCACAGCTGACGCTGGCCCTCATCGAGGCCAAGCTGCAGGAACACCGGATCCGTCCGTACACGATGACCGTTGAAGAGGGCCAGGTCGAAAAGTTTGGCCCCTTCGAGTGCGAGTTTGTCGCGGTCAACCACTCCATCCCCGACGCACTGGCCGTGTTCATCCGCACGGCCGCCGGCACTGTCCTGCACACGGGCGACTTCAAGATGGACCAACTGCCCCTGGACGGCAGGATCACCGACCTCCGGCACTTCGCCAAGCTCGGTGAAGAGGGCGTTGACCTCTTTATGTCCGACTCCACCAACGCCGACGTCCCGGGCTTCACCACCGCCGAAAAGGAAATCGGCCCCACGCTGGAACGGCTCTTCGGCCAGGCCACCAAGCGCATCATCGTGGCGTCCTTCTCCTCGCACGTCCACCGCGTCCAGCAGGTACTCGACGCCGCCGCCAAGCACAACCGCAAGGTGGCCTTCGTAGGCCGCTCCATGGTCCGCAACATGGCCATCGCCGCCAAGCTCGGCTACCTCGACGTTCCCGAGGGCCTCCTCGTGGACATCAAGAACATCGACAACCTGCCGGACAACCGCGTGGTCCTGATGTCCACGGGTTCCCAGGGCGAACCGATGGCCGCGCTTTCCCGCATGGCCAACGGCGACCACCGCGTAGTGGTGGGCGACGGCGACACCGTGATCCTGGCCTCCAGCCTCATCCCAGGCAACGAGAACGCCGTGTTCCGCATCATCAACGGCCTGCTCAAGCTCGGCGCGGACGTCATCCACAAGGGCAACGCCAAGGTGCACGTCTCCGGACACGCGGCCGCCGGCGAGCTGCTCTACTGCTACAACATCCTTGAGCCGCTCAACGCCATGCCCGTGCACGGTGAGACCCGCCACCTGATCGCCAACGGCAAGATCGCCATCGAGTCCGGCGTCCCCACCGCCAGCGTTATCCTTGCCGACAACGGCACCGTGATCGACCTCAAGGACCACCGCGCAGACGTAGTAGGCCAGGTTGAAGTGGGCTTTGTCTACGTGGACGGCTCCAGCGTCGGCGAAGTCACCGAAGCGGACCTCAAGGACCGCCAGACGCTCGGCGATGAAGGCTTCATCTCCATCATTACCGTCATCAACCGCACTACCGGCAAGGTGGTCTCCGGACCCGAGATCCATGCCCGCGGCGTGGCCGAGGACGATTCGGTCTTCGACGAGATTATCCCCAAGATCAACGCCGCCCTGGAAGAAGCCGTGCTCAACCGCACGGACCACACCACGCACCAGCTCCAGCAGGTTATCCGCCGCGTTGTCGGCACCTGGGTCAACCGCAAGCTGCGCCGCAAGCCCATGATCATCCCGGTGGTCCTCGAGGCGTAACAGCCCCGAAGGCAAGCGGAATGGCAAAGGCCCGGTTCTTATGGAACCGGGCCTTTCCCATCTGCAACATGAGGCCGGGAACAGCCGGAAATCCGCGGAAAACCACGCCAGTTCCGGTACCGTGGCACGTATGGCCACTCGTACTACTCCCGCGCCCCGAGGCACCGCTGGCGGCAAATCCAGCGCCAAATCCGGCAGCTCGGCGGGCCGCGGTGCAGGCACCACAGGGTCCAGCCGCACCGGCGGCCGGGCCGGTTCATCGGCGGGCACCGCACGCACCCGTCAGCTTCCCGCCGTCGACCAGCGGCAGCCCTGGCTGCTGCGCGTTGTGGCCGGCGCCTGGCTGGGCGTCGGCCATCTGGTTGGCGGCGGAGTCCGCAGGATCGGCTCCGATGTCAGCGACCTGCCGGCGGACGAACGCCGCGACGGCGCTGCCCTGTTCAACCTGGCCCTGGGCGTCTTCATCGCCACCTTCGCCTGGTGGGGAATGACCGGCTGGTTCCCCGACGCCGTCTACAGCGTGGTCAATGGCACTTTCGGCTGGATGTCGCTGCTTTTGCCGCTGATGCTTTTTGTGTGCGCCTTCCGGCTCTTCCGGCAGCCCGACGACGGCCGGGGAAACAACCGGGTGGGCATCGGTTTTCTCATCATGACCTTTGCGGGCTGCGGCCTTGCCCACGTCGTGGGTGGCCAGCCCACCGTAGCCGAAGGCTTCGACGGACTCCGCCAAGCAGGCGGCATGCTCGGCTTCCTGGCCGCCTCACCTCTCGCAGCCATCCATGCCGCGGTGCCCATTGCGGTCTACGGGCTGCTGGCCTTCGTCTCATTGCTCATCATTACCGCCACCCCCTTCAGCGCCATTCCACGCCGGCTCCGGGGGGCCTATGAGCACCTCATGGGCATCGACCTGCAGGAACCCGGCGACGACGGGGACAGCCACGACCGCAGCTACCTCGAGGAAACCCCGGCAACCCAGGCGCCGCGGAAGAAGAAGCGACGCTTCTTCGGCAAGGACCACGAGTCCGACGCCGGGCTGGAAGGCTACGTGGGCGATGAAGCCTTCGAGCACGCCGTTATCGACGACGACGAGGCAGACGCCAAGCCAGACAGTGGATCGCGCCCCGCTCCCGGTGTGCGCCGCCCCACGAAGGCGGAGATCGCCGTCGAGAAAATCAAAGCCGCCCAGGGCATCGGCACCGCAGGGAGCGCCCCGGGAGAGGACAACGCCACCGAGGCCATCCCGCTGGTCACCCCCGGGATGGTCGCCGCCGGTTCACTCAATGCTGCAGCCGCCGCCGTCGCGCAGGTACCGGCCAAGCCCGTCACACCCATGCCCCTTCCGGCTCCCATTCCGCAGCGGACCGAGCAGCTCTCACTGGCGGGCGACGTCACCTACACCCTGCCGCCGTCGGACGTTCTGACCCCGGGCTCCATTCCCAAGGAGCGCACCGAAGCCAACGACGCCATTGTGGCTTCGCTGACCGAGACCCTCAACCAGTTCAACGTGGAAGCGCAGGTCACCGGCTTCAGCCGCGGGCCCACCGTCACCCGGTATGAGATCGAGCTGTCCCCGGGCACCAAGGTGGAGCGGGTCACCGCCCTGTCCAAGAACATCTCCTACGCAGTGGCTTCCAGTGACGTCCGGATCCTCAGCCCCATCCCGGGCAAGTCCGCCATCGGTATCGAGATTCCCAACACGGACCGCGAGACCGTTTCCCTCGGTGACGTCCTCCGGAGCCAGAACGCGCGCCGGACCGACCACCCGATGGTGATGGGGGTCGGCAAGGACGTCGAAGGCGGTTATGTCGTGGCGAACCTCGCCAAGATGCCCCACCTGCTCGTCGCAGGTGCCACAGGCGCCGGTAAGTCCTCGTTCGTGAACTCCATGATCACCTCGATCCTTATGCGGGCAACCCCGGATGAGGTCCGCATGGTCATGGTGGACCCCAAGCGTGTGGAGCTGACCGCCTACGAAGGCGTCCCGCACCTGATCACTCCCATCATTACCAACCCGAAGAAGGCTGCCGAGGCCCTGCAGTGGGTAGTCCGCGAGATGGACGCCCGCTACGACGACCTCGCCAACTACGGGTTCAAGCACATCGATGACTTCAACAAGGCCGTCCGCGCCGGCAAGGTCCAGCCGCCCGTGGACTCCAAGCGCGTCATCCGGCCCTACCCGTACCTGCTGGTGATTGTTGACGAGCTCGCCGACCTGATGATGGTGGCCCCGCGCGACGTCGAAGACTCCATCGTCCGCATCACCCAGCTGGCCCGCGCCGCCGGCATCCACCTGGTCCTGGCCACCCAGCGGCCCTCCGTGGACGTCGTCACCGGCCTCATCAAGGCCAACGTGCCGTCCCGAATGGCATTCGCCACGTCCTCCGTCACGGACTCCCGCGTGGTTCTAGACCAGCCCGGTGCCGAAAAACTCATCGGCCAGGGTGATGCTCTGTTCCTGCCGATGGGTGCCTCCAAAGCCATGCGTGTCCAGGGCGCCTGGGTCACGGAGTCTGAAATCCACAAGGTCGTGGAACACGTCAAGGGCCAGCTCAAAGTCGACTACCGCCACGATGTCGCCCCCGAGGCACCAAAAAAGCAGATCGACGACGACATCGGGGACGACCTCGAAGTGCTGCTGCAGGCCACCGAACTTGTGGTCACCACACAGTTCGGTTCGACGTCGATGCTCCAGCGCAAGCTCCGGGTGGGCTTCGCCAAGGCCGGACGGCTGATGGACCTCCTCGAGTCCAGGGGAGTGGTTGGCCCCTCCGAGGGGTCCAAGGCACGTGACGTCCTGGTCAAGCCGGACGACCTCGCGTCGGTGCTAGCAGCCATGAAGGGCCAGGACGCGCCCGCAGTTGCTGACTCGCAGACGGCGGCGCTCAGCGACAACGCCAACTCGAACATCGCCCAGGGCGGTTATGCGGAAGACCTCGTGCAGGCGGACCTGGACCAGCGCAGCCAGAAGATTGAGTACTTCGACGGCGCCGACAGCACCTCGGGCGACGACGAGGCCGGTTCCGAAGACGCGTGGTCACTCACCGGACGGTAGCCTAGGAGTGTGACTAGCACCGAAGCAACTGCCGCCGGCTCCAGCAGCCCAGGAATCTGGAATCTTCCCAACATCCTGACCATGCTGCGCATCGCCCTGGTGCCGTTCTTCGTGTGGTTCCTCATCGCCGATGCTCCCGGGCTGAACAGCGAGTCGGGGCCTTGGCGCTGGGCCGCAGTGGTGGTGTTCGCCGTCGCCATCTACACTGACAAGCTCGACGGCGACATCGCCAGGAGCCGCGGCCTCGTCACGAACTTCGGCAAAATTGCAGACCCCATCGCCGACAAGCTCCTCATCGGCTCAGCCTTGGTGATGCTTTCTATCCTGAACGAACTGCCGTGGTGGGTCACCATCGTCATCCTCGTCCGAGAGTGGGGCATCACCGCCCTTCGCTTCTTTGTCATCCGCTACGGTGTCATCCCGGCCTCGCGCGGAGGCAAGCTCAAAACCGTCGTTCAGACGGCCGCGATCTTCCTGTACCTCCTGCCGCTCGGCGCGCTGGCACCGTGGCTTGTATGGGTGGCTTTCGCCGTCATGATGGCGGCTGTCCTGATCACGGTATGGACCGGCGTCGAGTACGTCATTGAAGCCCTGCGAATCCGGTCACAGGGCAAACGGGCCGGAACAACTACAGCTGGAAACTAGGGAGCCGACGTGACCAACCTTCACCACCTGGCGGAACAGGCAGTCAAAAAAGCACTGGAAATGGGCCGCACCGTAGCGACCGCGGAGTCGCTCACGGCAGGAATGGTCAGCGCCGTGCTCGCCGACACAGCCGGAGCTTCAGGCATGCTCCAGGGCGGCGTGGTGGCTTACCAGAACTCTGTCAAAGTGGACGTCCTCGGCGTTCCGGCAGAGCTTCTGGCCGCTGCCGGATCCGTTGACGGCGCCGTCGCAGCGGCCATGGCGGCCGGGGCAAGGACTGCACTTCGGGCTGAGATCGGCATCGCCACCACGGGGGTAGCCGGCCCGGAGGAACATGACGGCAAGGCGGTGGGAACGGTGTATATCGGGATCGCCACAGCGGCCGGTGCCTCCTACCTCGAGTACGGCTTCACGGGTAACCGGGCCGAGATCCGCGGACAGGCTTGTGGTGCCGCGCTGGAAAGCCTGATAGCGGCCCTATCTTCCTGAAGCTACCGGGCGTAAAGTTGCCGGGAACAAATCCCGGTGTCCATTAGTTATTACATTGTGTCGCTTCCGGATAGCGGAGGCGCCTAGGATGAATAAACCACCACGGTTCGCTCCACGGCGGACCGCACTTATGAGGGAGCAAGGCGATACAGATGGTAAAGCAGCCCGTATCCATAAACGGCGTTGTCCGCTGGAAGGATGTGGGCCTCGCCGATCAGGCCAAGAGCGAACAGAAGGAGCGCAAGATGGTTGTACTTCGTCACGAAATCGGTGATGTCCTGCGCGATGTACGCCAGCGCCAGGGACGCACGCTCCGCGAAGTTTCGCACAGTGCCCGAGTTTCCTTGGGCTACCTCAGCGAAGTAGAACGCGGCCAGAAGGAAGCTTCATCAGAGCTCCTCTCGTCAATCTGCTCAGCCCTGGACGTGCCGCTGTCCAGCATGCTCAGGGAAGTGAGCGACCGTGTTGCCGTCGCCGAGGGCGTAGCCGTTCCGGACACCGTTCCCCAGGAATTCTCGCAGCGCTACGGCCGCGACCTTGATCGCGATCTCAACGCTGAACTCAACAACGAACTGTCCAAGGGCCTGCTTTCCGGCGCACGGTAAGCCGTCGCAGGAGCCAGACAGGAACTTCAACAAAGCCTCCGGCCACTGGCCCGGAGGCTTTGTTGTGTGCTGGCTATTTTGCCGTGTCGCCGGCGGACGGGTCCTTTGCGAAGCCGTCAATTTCAAACATGGAGTTAAGCTTTGCCATGTATTCGGCGAGGGTCTGCAGTTCCCCGACCGGCCACTCAGCCAGCCGTTCACGGAAGTCCTGGCGGCGCGCGTCCTGGACCTGGTGCATTTTTTCCTCGCCCTTTTCGGTCAGGCGGATCGACTGCGCCCTTCCGTCGAGGGGGTCAGCTTCCTTGAACACCAACCCGATGCTTTCCAGGAAGGCGATCTGGCGGCTGACGGAAGGCTTGCCCACGCCGATGTTCAGGGCCAGGTCTGTCAACCGGATGGGTCCCTCTCGCCGGATGACCGAAAGCAGACCGTAGGCCGCCGGTTCCATGTCCGGGTGCACCTGCCGCGAGAGCTGATGGGACACCGACCGGGCACGCCGCCAGAAGAGACTGATTTGGTGTTCCACGGTGTTCAGGGCTTCATCAACGGTGTCTTTGTCGGCGGCACCTGTCTCCGCAGGGGACGTCGCGGGAACGCCGGTCTCAGGAAGGCCTGTCGCAGGAGGGCCGTCGGCAGGGTTGCTCATGGCAACAATTCTAGGGTCCGGGACCGTGAGAGACTCTATTGGTGCGGATCAGTGACTATTGGCGGCTTATGGACGACGAATTCGGGGCCGGCTACTCCCGGGTCTTGAGCAGCACCCTGGTTCTGGCCGGCGCCGGTGGGCGTACAGCGGACCAGGCACTCGCCGCCGGTGTGAGCCCCCGACAGGTGTGGTTGGCCGTCTGCGACGTCCAGGATGTACCGCCGGAGCGGCGTCTGGGACGCGACGTCAAACCACTGCGCGACTGACGCCGCCACCAGTGCGTCCGCGTTCCCCGCGCTGATGTGCGCTCCGTTCTGCGTTGACACGCCGCCCGATCTGTTCGAATATCTGTTCGGGTAAAGCTATGCTTTTCGTAGTGGGTTATCCACATAGGCGATGTCATCCGACCAGAATGTCAGCGGGTGCCGTTAGCGTCAGAGATGACCAAGAAATGGCCGCTGAGGCCACTCCAAAGCGAGAAAGCATTAGAGGTGTGAACCATGGCGGCAGCCCCGGATCGGCAAAAGGCGCTCGACGCAGCGCTGGCACAGATCGACAAGCAGTTCGGCAAGGGCTCGGTTATGCGGCTGGGCGATGAAGTCCGCGCCCCCATCGAGGTCATCCCCACCGGATCCATCGCGCTGGACGTGGCTTTGGGAATTGGCGGCCTGCCCCGCGGCCGAGTAGTGGAGATCTACGGTCCGGAATCTTCGGGTAAGACCACCGTGGCCCTGCACGCCGTTGCCAACGCGCAGCGCCTGGGCGGCATTGCCGCCTTCATCGACGCCGAGCACGCCCTGGACCCCGAATACGCCGCCCGGCTGGGCGTGGATACGGACGCTCTCCTGGTCTCGCAGCCGGATACAGGCGAGCAGGCCTTGGAAATCATGGATATGCTGATCGGCTCCGGCTCGCTGGACGTCATCGTCATCGACTCCGTTGCTGCCCTGGTGCCGCGTGCGGAAATCGAGGGCGACATGGGCGACAGCCACGTGGGTCTGCAGGCCCGCCTCATGAGCCAGGCGCTGCGTAAGATTACCGGCCGCCTGAGCCAGACCAAAACCACCGCCATCTTCATCAACCAGCTCCGTGAAAAGATCGGCGTGTTCTTCGGCTCCCCGGAGACCACCACCGGCGGTAAGGCCCTGAAGTTCTACGCGTCCATCCGCATCGACGTCCGCCGGATCCAGACGCTCAAGGAAGGTGCCGACTCCGTCGGTAACCGCACCAAGGCCAAGATCGTCAAGAACAAGATGGCACCGCCCTTCAAGATCGCCGAATTCGACATCATCTATGGCCAGGGCATCTCCCGCGAGGGCGGCATCATCGACATGGGCGTGGAGCACGGCATTATCAAGAAGTCGGGTTCGTGGTTCACGTACGACGGCGACCAGCTGGGCCAGGGCATGGAGAACTCCCGCAGGTTCCTGCGAGACAACCCGGAGCTGGCGACCGAACTCGAACGCCTGATCAAGGAGAAGCTTGGTGTCGGGGTAGTCAAGCCCGCCGAAGACGAAGCCAAAGACACACCGAAGCTGAAGGCTGTTGACGGCTTCTAGGGACGCCCCTGACCCGACAGCCGGTCAGAGCGCCGGATGGCGTGCGGCCGGGCGGGACGCCGGATCGGGGCGACGGCAGCGGAGAGGGGGCGGCGAACGCCCCGTCTTCGGGCCGGATGGGCCAGCTCCGGATGCTGCCGTCGCAGCCGATGCAAACGCAGACGCCGAACCGGATCCCGCATCCGTGGCGCGGGCCATCGTGCTCCGGCAGCTGACCACTTCGGCCAAGAGCCGGCTGCAGCTGGCGCGGAAACTGGCCGAGCGGAACATCCCGGAGGATGTGGCGGAAGCCGTCCTGGACCGCTTCCAGGAGGTCCGCCTCATTGACGACGCTGAGTTCGCCGACATGTGGGTGCGCAGCCGTTCGCAGTCCCGGAAGCTCGCCAAAGGGGCCCTCCGGCGCGAGCTGGCGGACAAGGGGATTGACGCGGACACCGCCGCCGTCGCGCTGGAACAGCTTTCGGACGCCGATGAGGAAGTGGCTGCCCGGCTCCTGGTGGAACGCAAGCTCCGGGCAGGCACGGATTTGTCGGACCGCGCCGAGCGGGACAAGATCACCCGGCGGTTGGCGTCGATGCTGGCCCGCAAGGGCTATCAGCCGTCGCAGGCGTTCCGGATCGTCGGAGAAGTGCTCGACGCACAGGCGGAGACCCAAACGGGCGCACCGGACGGCCCGCTGGACTCATAGGCCGCCGAAGCGGTGCCTCAGCCGATCCGGCAGCCAGGGCGATCCAGCAACCTGAGCGACCCGCTACCCTTAACAGGTGAGTTTGACCATTCCTTCCCCCGCATCCGGTACCGCCCCGTCAGCCGACCCTGCCCTTCAGCAGCCCCGTACCTATCAGGTACGAACCTTCGGCTGCCAGATGAACGTGCACGATTCGGAGCGGATGGCAGGCATGCTCGAGGCCGCGGGCTACGTGCCGGCCAGTGGCGAGCAAGCCGACGTTGTGGTGTTCAACACCTGCGCGGTACGGGAAAACGCGGACAACAAGCTCTACGGCAACCTGGGCATGCTGGCGCCCGTCAAGGCCGCCAACCCGGGGATGCAGATCGCCGTCGGCGGCTGCCTGGCGCAGAAGGACCGGGAGACCATCCTCAAGAAAGCTCCCTGGGTGGACGCTGTCTTCGGCACTCACAACGTCGGGGCGCTCCCGGCACTGTTGGACCGGGCCCGGCACAATAACGAAGCCCAGCTGGAGATCCTCGAATCCCTGGATGTTTTCCCCTCCACCCTGCCCACCAAGCGTGATTCGGTCTATTCCGGCTGGGTGTCCATCTCGGTCGGCTGCAACAACACCTGCACGTTCTGCATCGTCCCGGCCCTGCGCGGGAAGGAAAAGGACCGCCGCCCGGGGGACATCCTTGCGGAAATCCAGGCCCTGGTAGATGACGGTGCCATCGAAGTCACCCTGCTGGGCCAAAACGTGAACTCCTACGGCGTGGAGTTCGGCGACCGGCAGGCGTTCTCCAAACTCCTGCGCGCGTGCGGTGAAATTGAAGGCCTGGAGCGGGTCCGCTTCACAAGTCCCCACCCGGCAGCCTTCACCGAGGACGTCATTGACGCCATGGCCGCAACCCCCAATGTCATGCCGCAGCTGCACATGCCGCTGCAGTCCGGATCCGACAAAGTCCTGAAGGACATGAAACGGTCCTACCGGTCCACCAAATTCCTTGGCATCCTGGACAAAGTCCGCGAGAAGATCCCGCACGCCGCCATCTCTACTGACATCATTGTCGGCTTCCCCGGCGAAACCGAGGAAGACTTCCAGGCCACCCTCGACGTTGTGGAGCAGTCGCGCTTCGCCACCGCTTTCACGTTCCAGTACTCCAAGCGTCCGGGTACCCCGGCCGCGGACCTGCCGGACCAGCTTCCCAAGGCCGTGGTCCAGGAGCGATTTGAACGCCTGACCGCACTGCAGGACAGGATTGCCGCCGAAGAGAACGCCACCCAGCTTGGCCGCCGGGTAGAGGTGATGGTCACTGCCCATTCAGGGCGCAAGTCCGAGGAAACCCACAGGCTGTCCGGCCGGTCCCAGGACCAGCGGCTGGTGCACTTCTCCGTTCCCGAGGGGGCAGAGACGCCGCGTCCCGGGGACCTGGTCACCGTGACCATCACCGAAGCTGCAGCCTTCCACCTCGTGGCCGACCCCTCTGTGCAGGACTACAGCCTGCGGCGCTCCCGCGCGGGGGACGCCTGGGACAGGTCCCTGGCCGACTCGTGCGGGGCTCCCGCGCCGGCTGCCGCAGGCGGCGCCGGCCGGAGCGGGGTCTCGCTGGGTATGCCCACGCTGCCGGTCCGGAGCCGCTGACGGTGGCCCAGCCTCCGGTCATTGCCGTTGTTGGTCCCACGGGGTCAGGAAAGTCCGATCTGTCCGTGAACCTTGCCCTGGAACTGGATGGCGAGGTCATCAACGCAGATGCCATGCAGTTCTATCGCGGGATGGACATAGGCACCGCCAAGATCACGCCGGCAGAACGCAAGGGCGTTCCCCATCACCTTCTGGACATCCTGGACGTCACGGAGGAGGCCAGCGTTTCAGACTTCCAGCAGCAGGCCCGGAGCATCGTCAGCGGTATCCACGCACGCGGCAAGCGCGCCATTCTGGCGGGCGGGTCGGGTCTCTACGTTCGGGCTGCCCTCGACATCCTCGAATTCCCCGGCACAGATCCTGTCCTCCGGGGGCAGCTTGAGGCTGAGCTCGAGGAAGTCGGCCGGGATGTCCTCCTGGCGCGGCTCGGGGACGTGGACCCGGTGTCAGCGGCCCGTATCTCCGATTCGCGCCGGATAATCAGGGCGCTCGAAGTCCACGGGCTCACCGGCCGGCCGTTCAGCTCCTTTATGCCCCAGCGCGAGTATTTCCAGCCTGCTGTCCAGATCGGGCTGGCGGTGGACCGAGACGTCCTCCGTGAACGGCTGGCCCAGCGCGTCCACACCATGGTGGACCAGGGGCTGCTGGCGGAAGTGCGCCGCCTGGATGCGGCCGGTCTGCGCGGCGGCAAGACTGCGCCGCGGGCCCTCGGCTATGCCCAGTTCCTGAAAGTGCTCGACGGCGGCTCAACAGTTGCCGGGGCAGCCGAGGACACCATCGTGGCCACCCGGCAGTTCGCCAGGCGCCAGCTCACGTGGTTCCGTGCCGATCCCCGCATCAGCTGGCTGGACTGGCGGGCGCCGGACCTTGCGGCCCAGGCCGTGGCTCTCAGCCGGTAATCTAGGACCATGGACGCAACCCCCGTAGAGACCACAGAGCCCGCCTTCCGCACCCTGGGCGGACTCCGCTTCTCCAAGGGACACGGAACAGGCAACGACTTTGTGCTGATCGCTGACCCCGACGGCGTCCATACCATCGACGCGGGCCAGGTGGCGGCCCTCTGCGACCGTCACCACGGAATCGGCGGCGACGGCCTGATCCGGGCCGTCCCCTCCCGGTACCTCTCCGAAGGCCGCGAACTCCTGCTCAGCAGCCCCGAGGCGGAGTGGTTCATGGACTACCGCAACGGCGACGGGTCCCTGTCGGAAATGTGCGGCAACGGAGTCCGTGTTTTTGTACACTTTCTGCGTGCCGAGGGACTGGTAGACCTGCCCGACGGCGGCGTACTCACCATCGGGACACGCGGCGGCGTCAAGACCGTGGTCCGGACAGGCGACAGCTATGCGGTGGACATGGGGCCGTGGGAATTCATTTTCCCCGGCGACGCGACCGCCAAAGCCATGGATTCGCTGGTCACCGCGGACGGCCTGGAAGTGCCCCGCCCGGCCCTGTCCGTCAGCATGGGCAACCCGCATACCGTGGTGGCGCTTGCTGAACTGTCCGAACTGGAATCCACCAGGCTTTACACGGCTCCGCAGGTCGATCCGGTGCCCGCCAATGGAACCAACGTTGAATTCGTCGTGCCTGCTGAACCCCTGGTCCACAACGGGACCGGCACGGTCACCATGCGCGTCCATGAGCGGGGCGTTGGAGAAACCCAGTCCTGCGGCACAGGTGCGTGCGCGGCCGCAGTGGCCATCCGGCACTGGGCAGGGGCGGAAGCACCGGACTCCTGGCAGGTCAACGTGCCGGGCGGCGTCGTGGGAGTCAAATTCTTCGCCGGGGCCGGCGGGCGCGAGCACGTCGAGCTCAGCGGACCCGCCGTCATTGTGGCTACTGGGACGCTTTCCTGACCCGAAGGATCCGGAAGGACTTGGACGTGGACTCCCGGCTGACGGTGAACGATGCATCCAGTTCCGTCGAGAGCCAGCGCTGAAGAGAATCCGAGCCCAGGTTCTTTTGGACCACCAGCCACGCGGAGCCGCCCGGCGCCAGCCGGGGCAGCCACATCTTCAGGAGGCTGTGGAGTTCATCCTTGCCGATCCGGATGGGTGGGTTGGACCAGATCGTGTCGAAGCGCAGCTCCGGGTCCACGGCGTCAGGAGTGCTGGCCAGCACGTTGCCCAGGCTCAGCAGGGCCGCATTCTCGGTGGTCAGCGTGATGCAGCGTTCATTGACATCCACCGCGTACACCGTGGCATGCGGCGCGCGCAATGCGAGCGTCAGTGCAATGGGCCCCCAGCCGCAGCCGATGTCAAGGAGGTTGCCTGTGGGGTCCGGGGCCGGGACATCGGCCAGGAGCACCGCCGTCCCTTTGTCAATACCGTCGGGACTGAAGATGCCGCCGGACGTCTGCAATGTGCGCGTCTCGCCGGCCAGTTCCACTGTGAGCGGTTTGCGGGCGAACGGCCCGGCGGGCGATGCGCTGAAATAGTGTGCGGACTCCATAACTGGCCAGATTAGTTGGCCGGGGTGGACAATGCGAAACCGCGGCCACCGCTTCTGCTAATCTTGAACCCATGTTCTTGATCTTCGAGTAGCCGGCACGGCCGGTGTACCTCCCGGACGCCGCCTGTCCCGAAGCCGTGCCCCGCAGCGATGCAGGTATTAACCTTCCGCAAGTGCGCCACATAACAGCTCTTCGTAGCTGTTATGCCGCCGGGCAATACTCGAGTGATCTGCCGTTGCCGGTCCCTTGCAGTTTGCCCGCGCTTTCCACCACTCCACGCATCTCCCGGATGCGACGACTCCCTGCACGCCACGGTCCGGACCGGCGCGCGCAGCAGACCAGGAGGCCCGGATGACTGCAAGCCGTCAGCCCAGCGCGAATACTTCACCACAGACCAACGATCCGCACTATTCTGAAAATGCCGAATCTTCAAAGGAGACCATGACCAGCCAGCCCAACACCGGTTCCGATCCAGCAGCCCAGGACATGAGTCCCGAGGAGATCCAAGCTGTCATCGACCGGATTCTCGCCAAGGACGTACCGGCCAGGAACCTCACCGCCGCAGACGGTGACAAAGCCGTGTTCGGCAGGGCTCAGGCGATTTCCCGCTTGGACGACGAACACACCAGCTACGACGGCGACCAGCAGGACCGGGAGGAACGCCGGGCACTACGGCGCGTGGCCGGTCTGTCCACCGAACTCGAAGATGTCACCGAAGTCGAATACCGGCAGCTGAGGCTCGAACGTGTGGTCCTGGCCGGGCTATGGTCCGAAGGCACCTTGGCGGACGCGGAAAATTCCCTGCGTGAACTTGCCGCCCTTGCTGAAACAGCAGGCTCGGAGGTCCTGGACGGTATGGTGCAGCGCCGTGCCAAACCGGACCCGGGCACGTTCCTCGGTTCCGGAAAGGCCCTTGAGCTCAAGGAAATCGTGATGGCCACCGGGGCTGACACGGTTGTGGTGGATGCCGAGTTGGCGCCGTCCCAGCGCCGAAGCCTTGAGGACATCGTCAAGGTCAAGGTCATTGACCGCACGGCGCTGATCCTTGACATCTTCGCCCAGCACGCGAAGAGCCGTGAGGGCAAGGCCCAGGTGGAGTTGGCGCAGCTCGAGTACCTCCTGCCACGCCTGCGCGGCTGGGGTGAATCGATGTCCCGCCAGGCCGGTGGCCAGGTGGGCGGCGCCGGCGCCGGCATGGGTTCGCGCGGACCCGGTGAGACGAAAATCGAACTGGACCGTCGCCGGATACGGACGCGCATGGCCAAACTGCGGCGCGAGATTGCGGCGATGAAGCCGGCACGGGAAACCAAGCGGGCCAACCGCCGTCGTAATTCAGTCCCTTCCGTTGCGATTGCCGGATACACGAACGCCGGGAAGTCTTCGCTGCTGAACAGGCTGACCGATGCCGGTGTGCTGGTGGAGAACGCACTGTTCGCCACCCTGGATCCCACCGTGCGAAAGGCCGAAACCTCCGATGGCCTCGGCTACACCCTGGCGGACACCGTGGGTTTTGTGCGTTTACTGCCCACACAGTTGGTGGAGGCCTTCCGTTCCACGCTGGAGGAAGTGGCTGACGCGGATCTGATCCTGCACGTGGTGGACGTGTCCCATCCGGACCCGGAGGGCCAGATTGCTGCAGTCCGCAAGGTCTTCAGCGAAGTGGATGCCCGCAAGGTGCCGGAGATCATAGTCCTGAACAAGGCCGACGCCGCTGATCCGTTTGTGGTGGAGCGCCTTAAGCAGCGCGAGCCGCGCCACGTGGTGGTATCGGCCCGCACCGGCCAGGGGATCGCCGAATTGCTGCAGGCCATCAGTGACGGGATTCCCCGGCCCGGCGTGAAGCTGGAGCTCCTTATTCCCTACGACCGCGGTGACCTGATCAGCAAACTGCACGAGACCGACGCCGAGATCCTGAGCCTGGAACACGGCGAACACGGTACCCGTGCTTTGGTGATGGTGCGGGAAGGCCTTGCGGCTGAACTGGAATCCTTCATCAACCATGACTGAGGTTGTGGCAGGGGAAGTCAAAGGTACGGCCGGCGAGCAGTTCGTGATCGAACTGCTCGACCGCGCCGTAACCGGCATGGGCGGTCAAAGCCGCAGCGGCCAGCACGAGATGGCAAGGCAGGTGGCCAGAGCCATCGAAAGCGGCGACCACCTCCTGGTGCAGGCCGGAACGGGGACCGGAAAGTCGCTGGCCTACCTGATTCCGCTTATTGCGCACTCGCTCGTGAGCAACAAGCCCACGCTCGTGTCCACAGCCACGCTTGCGCTGCAGACCCAGATTGTGGGGCGCGACCTTCCCCGGCTGCTGAAGACCATCACGCCCGCCCTCGATCGCCCCGTCAAGGTGGCCCTTGTCAAGGGCCGCTCCAACTATGTGTGCCAGCATAAGCTCGTAGGCGGGTTCCCTTCTGAGGAACCCGCCGAGGGCCAGCTGTTCTCCCTCGGCGAGGACACCAGCGTCCCGCATTTCGCCGCCGCCTTGGGCGGGCCGTCGTCCCAGCTGGGGAAGGAAGTGGTGCGCCTGCGGGAGTGGGCGGAAAAGACCACCACGGGCGACCGTGATGAACTGCTTCCCGGGGTAACGGACCGGGCCTGGCGGCAGGTGTCTGTGACGTCCATGGAATGCCTGGGCGCCCAAAAATGCCCCATGGCGGCCGAATGCTTCAGTGAACTGGCACGCCACGACGCCGCCGAGGCTGACGTGGTGGTCACTAACCATGCCATGCTCGCGGTCAGTGCCTTTGAAGGCCTCGCAGTGCTCCCCGAGTACGACGTTGTGGTGGTGGACGAAGCCCACGAACTGCAGGACCGCGTCACCGGTGCCGTGTCGGGGCAACTCTCCGTGGCAATGGTCCACGCTGCCGCGTCGGGCGCGCGCAAACACACGGCCATCACGGTGGATGCCCTCAACGCAGCTGCCGCCAACCTGGAACTCGCCCTGGCCGGGGTGCCCAACGGGCTGCTGCCCAACGGCCTCAACGACGAACAGCTGGACTGCGTGGACCAGCTGCGTGAGGCGTGCCGGGCTGCACTCTCTGATTCCAAGGGCGACGGCAGCCAAACGGCCGACGGCGGGCGGCAGCTCGCGCGCTCACGCCTGATGCTGATCCTCGAACTGTGTGAACGGCTCATTGTGGCCCGTGAGAACCGTGAAGTGGTGTGGTTTTCCCGCGCAAGTTCCTTCGACCCGCAACAGGGCTATGCCCAGCCCGACGAGTCTGCGCCGGCCCTGGTCAACATCGCGCCGCTCAGCGTAGCCGGAAAGCTCCGCGAAGGGCTGTTCGCCGGCCACACCGTGGTGCTGACCTCGGCCACGCTTGCCATCGGCTCAGCCTTTGAACCGGCCGCCGGCGGCCTGGGGCTCGTGGGGGAGGGCGCGCCGAGCTGGACCGGGATCGACGTCGGATCGCCGTTTGATTATCCCAAGCAGGGGATCCTCTACGTCGCAGGGCACCTGCCCAAGCCGGGCCGCGGGGCGTCGCCGGAGGCACTCGATGAACTTGAAGCGCTGATCCGGGCGTCCGGCGGCGGAGCCCTGTGTCTCTTTTCATCGCGCCGGGCCGCAGAGGAGGCCGCGGAGGCGATGCGTCCCAGGCTCGGCCTCAGCATTCTCTGCCAGGGCGACTCCACCATGACTGCCCTCGTGAAGCAGTTCGCGGACGAGCCCGATACCTGCCTCTTCGGAACCATGTCCCTCTGGCAGGGTGTGGATGTTCCGGGCGGATCATGCCGGCTCGTGGTGATCGACCGCATTCCGTTCCCGCGGCCGGACGATCCGCTGATGACAGCACGGTCCCGCGCCGTTGCGCAGGCCGGCGGAAACGGCTTTATGGCGGTTTCGGCCACCCATGCGGCTATCCGCCTGGCCCAGGGCGCGGGCCGCCTGATCCGTTCCACCGGAGATAAAGGCGTGGTGGCCGTGCTTGATTCCCGGCTTGCCACCGAGCGCTACGCCGGATTCCTCCGCGCCGCGCTGCCGCCGTTCTGGCCCACCACGGACCGCAAGACAGCGTTTGCTGCCCTGGAAAGGCTGGCCGGGAAGGGCGCCTGACTGAACCTGGACACTGTGTGGTCCTGCAAAGTCAGGCCCCGTCCCGTAGCTTGCCCTCGTCCTGGCCGAGGGGGCGTGGAGGCCCGCTTCGGGACCTAGAGCGAGCGCAGGACCGAGACGACCTTGCCCATGATTGTGGCGTGATCGCCCAGGATGGGTTCGTATTGCGTGTTCTGCGGCAACAGCCACGTGTGTCCATCGCGCTGGCGGAACGTCTTCACGGTGGCTTCGTCGTCCAGCAGGGCCGCGACGATATCGCCGTTGGCGGCGTCGGCCTGGCGGCGGACCACTACCCAGTCGCCGTCGCAGATGGCAGCGTCCACCATGGAGTCGCCGGCCACGCGCAGCATAAAAAGTTCACCCTGGCCCACGAGCTGCCGCGGCAGTGGCATCACGTCTTCCACCACCTGGTCGGCAAGGATGGGCCCGCCAGCCGCGATCCGGCCCACCAGCGGCACCATGGCGGTGTCCATGGCGGAGGGAAGTTCGGTGACCGTTCCGCCGACGCCGTGCAGGACCGAGGGCTTGGTAGTCCCCTTGGACTTAGTGGACCCGCCATCCAGCGTCAACGGCATGAGGACCTCCATGGCACGCGGACGTTTGGGGTCCCGGCGCAGGTATCCCAGCTTTTCCAGCTGCGACAGCTGGTGGGTCACGCTGGACAAACTCGCCAGGCCCACGGTGTCGCCGATTTCACGCATCGACGGCGGATAGCCGTGGTCATTCACCGAGCGCTGGATGGTTTCAAGGATCTTTTTCTGGCGGGCGGTGAGCCCCTTGGGGGTCCGTTGGGGCTGGCGGCGCGGTGTCGCCTTGCCCCCGGCGGCTGGTGCTGCCATGTTCGCCAATGCCTTTCGGTTGCCCGGATCCGCTCCGGCCGCTGGTGCCTGGAACGCCCCGGGGCTGGTGTCGGAGTTGATTGTCAGACCCTGCTGATCAACTACAGAGGTGGTTGTTCTTTGATCCAAACGTAGGCCAGCCACAGGGCTTTTTCAAACATTTGTTCTAGCGAGTCTCGACAATATTCGTTGATAAGTGCTAAAAATGAAGAAGCAAAGTTCGAACATGTGTTCTACTCGTTGCTTGCGGATTCGAATACTCGAATTTATGGACGGCCCAGGCCGGCACCGGCAAGTGGACGCGGAGGACGCGCCGGGCAGCACAGTATGGTCCAGGAGGGCTCATTTCATGTCAGCTATATCTGCTTCGCAGGACTCGCGTCCGCAGTTCGTTTCCGTGCAGGACCTCACCGCGCGGCAGTGGTCCGGGCCCCTGCCGGCTTCGGGTGCGACGCCCAGGCAGCGCAGGGAATCTTTGCCGCCGCTGCGCCTGACCCGCAGGGGACGGATTGTCCTCATTGGCATCCCGCTGGTGATCCTGGCCGCAATCCTGCTTTCGCTGGCAGGTTTCCTCAACGCACCGGCGAAGGCTTCCGACTCTGCCGCCGACCTGTCCTTGACGCCAACTGTGTCGGTTACGGTCCAGGCCGGGCAGTCCCTCTGGGCCATCGCCAGTACCGTTGCGCCCGAGCGTGATCCCCGTGATGTCATCGCGGATATTGCTCAGTTGAACAATCTTTCCGCCGGCGGCGTTGTCCCCGGACAGCAGCTCTTCGTCCCCACGAAGTAGGGAGGCTCCAGGCTCTGGAACGTGCCGCCGCAGGCCGTCACATTTTCCGGCCGTCTGCTTCGGACCTAAACTGTTCAGGTGAATGACCAGCTAGAGCGTCTGAACAGACTTCCCCTCCGGACCAACCTCCGCGGGCTAACCCCGTATGGTGCCCCGCAGTTGGATGTACCTATCCTGCTGAACGTCAACGAAAACACCCATGGGGTCCCGGCGGACGTCCGGGCCGCGATCAGTGTGGCCGTGACGGAGGCCGCGGCAGGACTCAACCGCTACCCGGACCGTGAGTTCACCGAACTCCGGGAAGCGCTGGCCGAATACCTCGGCCACGGTCTTGATGCCACCAATATTTGGGCAGCCAACGGATCCAATGAGGTCCTCCAGCAGATTCTCCAGGCGTTCGGCGGACCCGGGCGCACGGCCCTGGGATTCCCGCCCACGTATTCCATGTACCCGCTCCTGGCCAGCGGCACCGACACCGGGTACATTATTGGGCAGCGCGCCGATGACTACGGGCTCAGTGCCGAATCGGCTGCCTTGCAGGTCAAAGAGCTTCAGCCCAACATCGTTTTCCTGTGCTCACCGAACAACCCCACCGGCACTGGCCTGGGCCTGGATGTTGTGGAGGCCGTGTACGCGGCCGGCGAGGCCAGCCAGACCATTGTGATCGTTGACGAGGCCTACCACGAGTTCGCCCACGATGGAACGCGCAGCGCCCTGACCCTGCTGCCCGGCAGGGAACGCCTCATTGTGTCCCGCACCATGAGTAAGGCGTTCGCCCTCGCGGGTGCACGCCTGGGCTACATGGCCGCCGCCCCCGAGGTTACGGACGCACTCCGCCTGGTTCGGCTGCCGTACCACCTCTCGGCCATCACCCAGGCAACAGCCCTTGCCGCCCTCCAGCACCGGGCTGCCCTGATGGCCGATGTCGAGGACATCAAGGAACAGCGCGACCGCATCGTTTCGGAGCTGACCCGCATGGGCCTCAAACCTGCCGCCTCGGATTCGAACTATGTGTTCTTCGGGGGCCTCGACAACCCGCATGACGTCTGGCAGCAGTTGCTGGACGACGGCGTGCTGATACGCGACGTCGGCATCCCCGGCCACCTGCGTGTCACGGCAGGCACTGAGACCGAGACCACATCGTTCCTGACGTCGCTGGAACGCATCCTGGCCAGCCAGGCCACGCTGCCAGCCTAAACTTGAAGTACCGCCGCCCCCGCGCGCCGGCACATTTCCTTCGCTACGCATTTCTGACTTCGCTTAAGGACATATGACCATGAGTTCCACCGGATCGAACGCTGCCGAGCCCCGGACCGCCCGCATGGAGCGTGCCACCAGTGAATCGTCAGTGCTCGTGGAGATCAACCTGGACGGCACAGGCGTATCGGACATCGATACGACTGTCCCGTTCTACGACCACATGCTGACGGCGCTGTGCAAGCACTCGCTCATTGACATGACGGTCAAGGCCACCGGTGACACCCACATCGACGTCCACCACACAGTGGAGGACGTTGCCATCACGTTCGGGGAAGTCCTGCGCACCGCCTTGGGCAACAAGGCTGGGATCCGCAGGTTCGGTGAGGCCACCGTGCCCCTTGACGAAGCACTGGCGCACGCTGTGGTTGACGTCTCCGGCCGGCCCTACCTGGTGCACGGCGGCGAGCCTGCCGGGCAGGAATACCACCTGATTGGCGGCCACTTCACGGGGTCGCTGACCCGCCACGTTTTTGAGGCCATCACCCTTCATGCCGGCATCTGCCTCCACATGAACGTCATCGCGGGCCGCGATCCGCACCACATCGTGGAAGCGCAATTCAAGGCCTTCGCCCGCGCCCTGCGTGCTGCGGTCGAACCCGACCCCCGCGTTGAGGGGATTCCGTCCACAAAGGGTGCCTTGTGAGCGGCCAAATACTCCGGGATGGCGCCGTCATCGATCCGGCCGCCGGCCTGAAGCCTGTATCGCCCGAAGGCAAGCCCACAGTTACCGTCCTGGACTATGGTTCCGGAAACGTCCGCTCCGCCGTGCGCGCCCTGGAGCGGGCCGGGGCCGAGGTTATCCTCAGCTCCAAGCCCGAGCACGTACTTAATGCCGACGGCCTGGTAGTACCCGGGGTCGGTGCGTTCGAGACTGTTATGCGCGAGCTCCAGGCCGTGGACGGCATCCGCCTGATCGGCAGGCGCGTGGCCGGGGGCAGGCCGGTCCTGGCAATCTGCGTGGGCCTGCAGGTCCTGTTCGAGGCCGGGGTAGAGCACGGGACAGAAGCCGAAGGCATGGGGGAGTGGCCCGGCAAGGTGGAGCTACTTCCCGCAGAGGTAGTGCCACACATGGGCTGGAACACAGTGGACGTTCCGGAGGGATCCAAACTCTTCGCCGGCGTCGCGGACCAGCGCTTCTACTTCGTTCACTCCTATGGTGTCCAGGAGTGGAACTTCGACGTGATCCAGCCTCGGATGACCGCACCTCTGGTGACCTGGTCAGAGCACGGCGCGCGCTTTATCGCCGCTGTGGAAAACGGACCGCTCTGCGCTACCCAGTTCCACCCGGAAAAATCCGGCGAGGCCGGTGCTCGGCTGCTACGCAACTGGGTGGACGGCCTTCGCAAGCCAGCTGCCACGGACGCCGCCTAGATGTGGTCGATTGTCCTGATGGGCCTGGCCGGCGTCCTGGTGGGCGGCGCCCTGTCCTTCAGGCAGCAGCACAAACCAATGTGGACCCAGGTGGGCTTCTACGTCCTGGCCGGCATGGCGCTGCTGGCTGCCTACCTGCTGACGCTTCCTGGAACCTAGCCCCACACATGACCAGTTCCGTTTCCATGAGCAACCCATCACCCAAGAGGATTTGAGATGACCACCGCAACCGATCTGCCGGTTCTTGAACTGCTGCCCGCCGTCGACGTCGTAAACGGACAGGCCGTGCGGCTGGTCCAGGGAGAGGCGGGCAGCGAGACGAGCTACGGCACGCCGCTGGAGGCAGCCCTCAACTGGCAAGACCAGGGCGCCGAATGGGTGCACCTGGTGGACCTCGACGCCGCGTTCGGACGTGGCTCGAACGCCGGGCTGCTCCGTGAAGTGGTGGGCCGGCTGGACATCAAGGTGGAGCTCTCCGGCGGACTCCGGGACGACGAATCCCTCGAGGCGGCGCTCGCACTTGGTGTGGCCCGCGTCAACCTCGGCACGGCTGCGCTGGAAAACCCCGAGTGGACCCGCAGCGCCATCGACCGCTTCGGCGACAGGATCGCCGTCGGCCTCGACGTCCGCGGGACCACGCTGGCCGGCCGCGGCTGGACGAAGGAAGGCGGCGATCTCTGGGAGGTCCTGGGCCGGCTCGAAGAAGCCGGGTGCTCCCGGTATGTTGTCACTGACGTCACAAAAGACGGCACGCTGCAGGGTCCCAACGTTGAACTCCTGCGCCAGATGGTGGAGAAGACCGGCAAGCCGGTGGTCGCGTCCGGCGGCATCTCCAGCCTGGACGATCTGAAGGTGCTGCGCTCCCTGGTGCCGCTGGGCGTCGAAGGCGCGATCGTGGGCAAGGCGTTGTACGCCGGCGCCTTCACGCTCCCCGAAGCCCTCGACGTCGCCGGACGCCGCTAAGCAGTTTCCGTGGACAGCACGCACAACGCCGATCCGGCTGCGGAATCCCCGGCGCCGCGCCATCTGCCCGGACACATTGCCGCGGCGCTGGCGGGCGCGGGTGGCCGTACTGACTCGGCAGGCCAGCCGTGGGAAGGGCGGAGCCTCGCCGGCGATGACGGCCGGATCCACAACTTCGAGGACGACGACGGCACGGCCGACGCGGGCTACCTCGCCGCCGTCGAAGCCATGCTTGAAGGCGTCGGCGACGAAGCGGCCGTGGTGGCTTCGCTGGCCACCGCCCGCGTGTTTATCCCAATCATCGCGCAGCTTGGCGAAGAAGCGGAAGGCCTCGATGGCCTGACCGCGGACAAGCAGGCGGACATGGCCCTGGTCACCCTCAAGGCCGCGGACGGCCGGACGGCCATGCCGGCCTTCACCTCGGCGGCCGCCTTGGCCGCCTGGCACCCCGAAGCCCGGCCGGTGGCAGTGTACGCCGCCCGGGCTGCCCTCTCGGCCGTGGCCGAGGGAGCGGAGCTGCTGGTGCTCGATCCGGGCTCGGAGGTCACATTTGTGGTCCGGCGGCCCGCCGTCTGGGCTCTGGCCCAGCAACAGGACTGGATCCCTTCCTACACTGATACAGCGCTGGAAGCCCAGATGGCTGAGGCAACGGCCGCATTCCCGGCAGTGCGCCGGTTTGCCCTCCTCCCGGGTTCCGGTGTCACCGCCCGCACCGGCACGGGTGCCACACTCCCGGGGGGCGGTGCCGGACCGGAACTACAGGTACTGCTCCACCTTGCGGATGGCCTGGACGCCGCGGCAGTCCAGGACCTGGTGTCCGGCCTGCAACAGGCATGGTCCCGGAATGTATTGTTTGGAGAGCGCGTTGACTCGATCGAAATAAAGTTGCGGCGCGCGGCACATTAGCTGACGGTTGGCGCGGAGATCCCGGGCTGCCGTGGGCAGATACAAAGGATTTTCCGTGAACTTCGCTCTATACCGGGAGCTGCTGGCCGTCCGGCCCATCCGGCGGCTGTTGCTGGTCGGCATGATCGCCCGCATTCCCCATTCGGCGGCAGGCATGCTGCTGACCCTGCACATCGTCCTCACCCTGGACCAGGGCTATGCAGCTGCCGGTGCCGCGGCGGCTGTCATGACCATCGGCATCGCAGTTGGCGCACCATGGCGCGGCCTGCGCGTGGACACTGTTGGCCTCCGCCGGGCTCTGATTCCGTCGGTGGTGTCCGAGGCGGTCATCTGGTCCGTGGTGCCGCACGTGTCCTACCAGTGGCTGCTTCCGCTGGTGTTCGTCGGTGGCGTGCTGACGTTGCCTATCTTCAGTGTTGTGCGCCAGTCCCTGGGAGTCCTCGCGGACGGGTACCAGCGGCGGACCGCTTATGCGCTGGACTCGATTGCCACGGAGATGGTGTTCATGATCGGGCCCGCCGCCGGGGCCGTGGTGGCGACCAGCGGCTTCACTGTTCTGGGACTCACGGTGGTGGGTGTTTCCACGTCACTGGCCGGATTGTTCCTCATCTGGTTCAACCCGCCCACGCGAAGTGCCACGCAAACTCTGGAAAGCGAAGCGGACCAGCGCCATGCCGCGGAAGTGGCTGTGCTTTCCGCCGCACCGGCCCACCTCCAGGAAGCGGCGGCGGACCTTGTCCCGGCCGGGGCAGAACGCCTCGGAAGTGGGCCGGCGGGGCTGCGCGGCAAGGTGGCCCACAACTTCGCCTGGCTCACGGCCACTGTCGCGGCCGTCTTCGCCGTTGCTGCTGGAACCGGCATGGTGCTCAGCGGCACCGACGTTGGAATTGTTGCTGCCTTGGAAACCGGCGGCCACCAGGCCGAAATCGGCATTGTATTCCTCTTTTGGTGCGCCGCGTCTGTGGTCGGCGGGCTGGTGTATGGGGCCATGCACCGTCCCGTTTCGCCGATCCTCCTGCTGCTTGGCATGGCGGCCCTGACCATCCCGATGGGCTTCGCCCAAGACACCTGGACGCTGGCTTTTATCTCGATCCTTCCGGGCCTCTTGTGCGCCCCCGTCCTGGCGGCCGCCTCCGAACAGGTGGCAGATCTGGTGGCGGAGGACCGCCGCGGCGAGGCAATGGGGTGGTACGGCTCTGCGCTGACTGCCGGCGTTGCGCTCGGGGCACCACTTGCCGGGATTTTCATAGACGGGATGGGGCCGTCCGGCGGGTTTGTCTCCGTAGGAGTGGCCGGCGTTCTGCTCTGCGTTGTGGGCCTGCTGCTCAAGGCAGTGCGGCGGCGCCGGGTGGCTGCCTGAACGACGACGGCGGCGGAGATCCGTGTGGACCGTCCGCCGCCGTCGTCGTTGTACTTTTTGAAGTTTGCTGTTTGGGTCTAGTTGACGGCGCCGGTGTACTTCTCGCCCGGGCCCTTGCCCGGGGCGTCGGGGATGATGGACTCCTCGCGGAACGCGAGCTGCAGGGACCGCAGGCCATCGCGCAACGGGCCGGCGTGCTGGGATCCGATTTCGGGGGCCGCTGAGGTCACCAGCCCGGCAAGGGCGGTGATGAGCTTGCGGGCCTCGTCCAGATCCTTGAGTTCCTCCGCATTGTCCTCTGCGGCGAGGCCCAGTTTGACGGCGGCTGCGCTCATCAAGTGCACTGCGGCGGTGGTGATGACCTCGATGGCCGGCACCTCCGAGATATCGCGGATTTGCTGGGTTACGTCAGCCTTGGCGGCGGGGGCCTCGAAAACGTGTGAATTGCTGTCTGGGGTGCTCATACTGGTAAGCTTGTCACAGACCGACTGGATGCCGTTATTTCGCCGTGGAAAGTCCCACCAACGCTTAGCCGCGTTTGGCGGGACTTGTTCTGTAGAATGACATTCAGTTTGCAAGCGGAGTTCTCTCCCACCCGCGTCAGCCGTTTTCCGGCCGGAAGTAATTCCTGAGGAAGCAAGGTTGCCGGGTACCGGTCGGACAGTTCTTTCAGGTGCCAAGCCTGGAGAAGTGCGCACTGCCTCTACTGAGGACCGTGCATCCGACCATCGAGGCCTTCGATTGCTCCGGCAATTGGGGGCCTTCTCTATTTGCCGGTGGAATACCACATCAATCACAGGAGCTTTAACATTAGCGAGCCAAGAATCAATGAGCGTATCCGCGTCCCCGAGGTGCGGTTGGTCGGTCCTGCAGGCGAACAGGTAGGAATCGTCCGTATTGACGATGCCTTGCGTTTGGCTGCCGAATCCGATCTTGATCTCGTTGAAGTTGCACCGCAGGCCAAGCCTCCGGTGTGCAAGCTGATGGACTTCGGCAAGTACAAGTACGAGGCCGCCGTCAAGGCGCGTGAAGCACGGAAGAACCAGACGAACACTGTTCTGAAGGAAATCCGCTTCCGCCTCAAGATTGACACCCACGACTACGAAACCAAGCGCGGCCATGCACTGCGCTTCCTCGGTGCCGGTGACAAGGTCAAGGCCATGATCCAGTTCCGCGGTCGTGAGCAGCAGCGTCCGGAAATGGGCATCCGACTGCTCCAGCGCTTCGCTGACGATGTCGCCGAAGTAGGCGTTGTTGAGTCCAGTCCCCGTATCGATGGCCGCAACATGGTCATGGTTGTGGGCCCGCTGAAGAACAAAGCTGAAGCCAAGGCTGAGGCACGCCGCGCATCGCAGCGTGCAGAGGCAAAGGCGCAGAACGAAGCCAAGGCTACGGGCGGTGGCCGCATCGACGTCTCCGGCGACGACCAGGCACCGCTGACGCAGTCGCTGGCTGACCTTCTTCCGGAAGGTTTCGCCATTACGACAGAGCCGGAAATTGCAGCTCCGGCCGAGCCTGAGACGCCTGTCGAGGCCGCTCCGGAAGCCGAAGCCCCTGTCAAGGAAGCTCCGGCGAAGGAAACCCCTGCAAAGGAAACCGCCCCGAAGGCAGCGCCCGTCAAGGAAGCAGCCGTCCAGGAGGCGCCCAAGCAGGCAGCCCCGAAGACCGCTGCTCCCAAGCGTGAGGCTCCCAAGGCGGCTCCGGCGCCGGTCAAGGCTCCTGCCGCCGTCAAGCCCGCCGAAGCAGCTGCTCCGGCAGCTCCGCGGCCCCCGGTGCCCATGCCTAAGCCGATCGCCCGGCCGGCAGCGCCGAAGCCTGCTGCAAGGCCTGCCCCCAAGGCAGCTCCGAAGCCGGCTGCCAAGAAGACTACCTAGTTCACAGCTGCGGGAGGTTATCCTCCCGCAGTACGCAACCAGCATGCCGCCTGCAGGGGTGGCTGCTCGAAAGAACTGCAGACAATGTCTGTGGACACGTAAGGAGATCGGTTCCCATGCCGAAGATGAAGACCCACAGTGGTGCTAAGAAGCGCTTCAAGCTGACCGGCAGCGGCAAGCTGCGCCGCCAGCAGGCCAACCGCCGCCACTACCTTGAGCACAAGTCCTCCAGGCTGACTCGTCGCCTCGCCGGCGACAAGATTGTCTTCAAGGGTGACGCAAAGGTCATCCGGAAGATGCTCGGCATCTAAGTTCCAAGTTCTCTGACTGATGCCACCTGGCAGCAGTCAACTACCAATAAGGCTTCTCAGGCCAGCCGGTTGTTCCGGCAGTAGATGCTTGGGATCAGAATTTTCGAAGGAGTACGCACGTGGCACGTGTGAAGAGGGCGGTCAACGCCCACAAGAAGCGCCGGGTTATCCTTGAACGCGCGAAGGGCTACCGTGGACAGCGTTCACGCCTGTACCGCAAGGCCAAAGAGCAGCTGCTGCACTCGTTTGTGTACAGCTATGGCGACCGCAAAAAGAAGAAGGGCGACTTCCGCCGCCTGTGGATCCAGCGCATCAATGCTGCATCCCGCGCCAACGGCCTGACTTACAACCGTCTGATCCAGGGCCTGAAGGCCGCTGAGGTCGAGGTTGACCGCCGCATGCTTGCCGAGCTGGCCGTTTCGGATGCTAACGCATTCGCCGCGCTGGTGAAGATCGCCAAGGATTCCCTGCCTGCCGACACGTCCGCTCCGGCCGTCGAAGCCGCAGCCCCTAAGGCTGCCAAGGCACCGAAGGCCAAGGCTGCAAAGCCGGCCGCTGACGTGGCTGCCAAGTAGCACCCACGCCAGTTCGAGGACTGGTGGCTGAAGCCACTAAGGTTCTTACATGAACGAAACCGGGCGCCCGCAAGACTTTCCACTCTCCAATCCCCGAGCTGATCGGGTGAGGAAGGTGGCACAACTTGCCGGGCGCCCGGCGCGTTTAAAGCGCAGCGAGTTCCTGGCGGAGGGTCCGCAGGCTGTCCGCGAGGCCCTGACGCTGCACCAGAAACGAGTTGCCGCGGGGGAGCCCGGCGTCGTCTATGAGGTCTACGCGAGCGAGGCATGCCTTGACCGGCACCCGGACCTGGAGACACTAGCGGAGGGCATCGACGCATATCTCACTACGGATGAAGTGCTGGCCGCAATGGCGGACACCGTTACCCCGCAGGGCATTCTCGCAGTTTGTAGATTCCTGGACGTGAGCCTTGAGCAGGTCCTGGACGCCGGACCGCGGCTGCTTGCAGTGCTGTGTCAGGTCCGGGACCCTGGCAACGCGGGCACCGTTCTCCGGGCAGCTGACGCGGCCGGGGCGGACGCCGTCATCCTGACCGCCTCCAGCGTTGACATCTATAACCCCAAGGCGGTCCGTTCCACCGCCGGTTCCCTGTTCCACCTTCCCGTGGTCCTGGGCGCCGATATTGCGGAAGTGGCAGCAGCCTGCCGGGCTCGGGGGATCGGCGTACTGGCTGCCGACGGCAACGGTGACGTCAACCTGGATACGCTCCAGGACGAGAACGCCGCCCGCCGGATCGCAGGCCCCGGCGTCGAATCGCTGTTCGCCCTGGAGAATCCCACAGCGTGGCTGTTCGGAAACGAGGCCCAGGGGCTCGCCGAGGATGAACTGGCCCTGGCCGATCACCGCGTGGCCGTGCCCGTTTACGGCGGAGCGGAAAGCCTGAACCTTGGCACGGCGGCAACGGTGTGCCTGTATGCGAGTGCCCGGTCCCAGAAGGCATGACTCACGTTCGGGCGTGGCTCACGGAAAGTCAGACTCGCCGGGAGATTTGACCTGACTGGACGCATGACTTAACAAGGCAGGGCCCCGGAAGTTCTCCGGGGCCCTTGCTGTATGAATCAGATGAGGTAAGGGGTAATCAGGGCGCCCGTGTGCTTTTGCTGCGTCCTGTGATGGCGCCGTAGACACCGGCAACCACCAGGCCGCCGACAATAGCCAGGATCCAAGTACCCAGATCAAAGAAGGCAAGGTCACCCTTGCCGAACAGGAGGCTGCCAATCCAGCCGCCTACAATCGCGCCGACCACGCCGAGCACGAGGCTCGTCACCCAGCCGCCGCCGACTTTACCCGGCATGACGGCCTTAACGATGGCCCCTACGATGAGGCCGAGAATAATCCAAGCAAGAAAACCCATGTCTCCTCCTTCATATTCGTCGGGATTAAACGTCCCGATTAGTGTTCAAGCTAACATACGGCTCGTCTAATGTCAGCAGGCTTAGTGCATGTCAGAGGTGCGTCTTCCGGACCCGAAAAGGTACGGTGTTCGGGGGCGGAGCCGACTACGGCGCCGCGAAAATCCCTGCTTGGTTCTGAACCTGTGAAGAGGAGAAGCCTCAGTAGCTGCAAACGGAGGTACCAAGGCGATCGTCGCGGCCCTTGCCGCAAACCTGACCATCGCCGTCCTGAAATTCGTAGCCTTTTTCCTGACGGCATCCTCGTCGATGCTCGCCGAAGCGATCCACTCCATGGCCGACTCCGGCAACCAACTATTGCTGATGATCGGCGGCAAACGCGCCAGAAAGGCAGCCAGCCCGGAGCATCCGTTCGGGTACGGCCGTGAACGCTACATTTACGCCTTCATCGTCTCGATCGTGCTCTTCAGCGTGGGCGGGCTCGTTGCACTTTTTGAAGCGTGGGAGAAGCTGCAGCACCCAAACGCCATCGAGGGGGACTTCTGGTGGGTTCCGTTTGCGGTGCTGATCGGCGCCATCGTTGCCGAATCGTTCTCGTTCCGGACGGCCATCATCGAGTCCAACCACATCCGCGGCAAGCAGGGCTGGGTGAGTTTTGTGCGCACAGCCAAGCAGCCGGAACTACCGGTCATCCTGCTGGAAGACCTCGGGGCGCTTCTGGGCCTGTTGTTCGCGCTCGTCGGTGTGAGCATAACAATCGTCACCGGCAACGGGATCTGGGATGCCGCGGGTACCGGCATCATCGGTCTGCTGCTCGTGGCCATCGCGGTTGTCCTGGCTATCGAAACCAAGTCCTTGCTGCTGGGCGAGTCTGCCACCCGGGTTGATGTGGCCCGCATCAGCGATGCCATTGAGGCGGAGGGCCACAACCGCATCATCCACCTCAAGACCCTTCACCCCGGACCGGAGGCGCTGCTGGTGGCCGCCAAGATCTCCGTAGGTGCCGCCGAAACCGCCCGGGACATCGCCGCTGCGATTGATGGTGCCGAGTCCCGAATCCGCACGGCCGTTCCGATTGCCCGGGTGATCTACCTCGAACAGGATCTGCACCGCGAAGCCGGCCGCACGGACGAGATCTTCGGTGCAGGGCACGTTTCAGGCGCGGGCCACGTTTCCGCCGAAGCCGGAGCCCAGGACCCGCTGGCCTGACGTTACTGCCCCAGCGCACAGTATGCTGCGGTGAAGCCGCTGCCCGCCCGTTTCCCCCGGATCAGGCGGCCAGCGGCTTCTTGCGTTCCAGTAGCCCGCTGGCCACAGCGATGCCAAAGCCCAGGACGGCCAACACGGCCCCCACGAGCGCGGGCGCCACGAAGCCCCAGCCCCAGGCGATCACTACGCCGCCCAGGAAAGCGCCTAAGGCATTGGCAACGTTGAGCGCAGCGTGGTTGAGCGAGGAAGCAAGGGAAGGGGCGTCCGGCGAGGCATCCAACAGGCGGGTCTGCAGGGCAGGGATCAGCATGGAGCCGGACGCCCCCACCACAAAGACCATCACGAGGGCTGACCAGGGCCAGTGCACAGCGACTGCGTAAATCACCAGGGCGACGGCGATGCCGGGCAGGACCCAGTACAGCGTGCCCATCACCGACTTGTCGGCAAGCCTGCCGCCGACGACAGTTCCCGCCACCATGCCCAGTCCGTACAGTGCGACCACAACGGGCAGCAGCGACGCCGGAATCCCGGCCACCAGGGTCATGGTGTGCGCAATGTAGGTGTAGGTCGCGAAGAAGCCGCCAAATCCCACGATGCCGATCAGGATGGCCAGCCACACCTGAAGCCGCTTGAGCGCACCTATTTCGCGGCGGATGCTCGCGTCAGGATGGGGTGCTTGGTACGGAACATAGCGCCACAGCAGTACCAGCGTCAGCAAGCCAATTCCTCCTACCAGGAGGAACAGCAACCGCCATCCGAAGGTCTGGCCCACCCAGGTGGCCGCCGGCACGCCGATAACGTTTGAAACGGACAAGCCTGCCATCACCATGGAGATGGCCCAACCGCGGCGGGTGGGGGAAACCAGGGAGGCAGCGATCACGGCTGCGACACCGAAGAATGCGCCGTGAGGCAGTCCGGCCGCAAACCGGGACACCATCATGCTGCCGTAATCGGGAGCAAGATAGGACGTCAGGTTGGCGAGGGTGAAGAACAGCATAAGGCCGAGGGCGAGGTGTTTGCGCGGCAGTTTGGCTCCGACTGCGGCCAGCAGGGGCGCGCCCACCACCACTCCGAGGGCATAAGCGGAGATGAGGTGCCCCGCCTCCGGGGTGCTGATACTCAGCCCGTCTTCCACTTCTTTGAGCAGGCCCATCATGGTGAACTCCGTGACGCCTATTCCGACGCCTCCCATGGCCAGCGCAAAGATCGCTGCGCCGACGTGCGGAGTCTTCGCCGTGGACGCGGTGGAGGTTCGGACGACGCTGCTCATGTGCCTGCTTTTCAAAGGGGATGTTGGGGGAAGGCCCGTAAACCATTCTCCCTCATAGAATGGGGCGGTGAGTGGACTGATACAGGTAGTTGGTGGAGCAATAGTGGACTCGTTGATGGAGCCCACGCGCATGCTGGTGGCCAGGCGGACTGCTCCCGAGCAGCTCGCCGGGCTTTGGGAGTTCCCCGGCGGCAAGGTCGACGCCGGCGAGGAATGCGAGGCCGCATTGCACCGGGAACTCAGGGAGGAACTGGGCGTAGAGGTCCGCTTGGGGCCGGAAGTCCATGCCGGGACGGCGGCTGGCTGGCGGCTGAACGAGCGGGCCAGCATGCGGGTGTGGTTGGCGGAGATTTCCAACGGTGATCCCCAGCCGCTCGAAGACCACGACCAACTGAAATGGATTAGCACCACGAACCGTGATGAAGCTCTCAGCCTTCCGTGGATCCCGGCCGACTTCCCGATTATCAGGGCACTTCTTGAGTCTTTGGGCACGCCGGTGGGTTCAACCCCTACGCGCTGAATTTTAGGACGTCCAGACGCCTTAAATTTGCCGCGTATGTTCGGATTGGGCCCCGGTTTTGTGACTTGGCAGAATCTTTGGGATTGCCGCGCCGGACGAGCGCTGTTTCCCCGGAGGCCGCGTCCCGATTTCGGCGGCGTCATCGTTGACGGCCGTGACATGACCACTCTGGAAGGGGCGGAATTGCGCGGGGCGCGGCACAACATCGGCATGAAGCAGTGCCTGCCTTGGCGGTCGGACTCTCCACCACGGCGGTAGGGCTGATCGGTTACTCCGCAATGGTCGGTGCGGTGGGCGGCGGAGGCCTGGGAGACGTTGCCTTCCGTTACGGCTACCAGCGCTACAGCCCCGAATAAATGTTCGGCGTGGTGATCCTGCTCATCCTGCTTGTCCAGATATTCCAGTCCCCGGGGGAACTTCGCCGCCCGCAGGCTTTCCCACCGCTGACCACCGCACCGCAGTCCAAGGCGCCGGCATTCCTGAGGCGAACGCAACTGGAAACGTACAACAAGGCGTCCGGCAAGGACCTGGCCAACGATCCCACCAACGAATCCCGGCCCTGAAGCTGTTGGCGTCAAGGGCCTGATCGAGGTGACCGGGAACCCCATCACGCTCAAGGACATCACGGCCAACCCGAAGAACATCGAGTTCACCGAGATTGAGAACGCCAGCCTCCCGCAGGCCCTCAACCACAAGGACGCCGCCGTAGTGCCCTTGGCGTTCGCGCTGCCGGCCGGCCTGAGTGCAGACAAGCAGCTGCTCGTGGAAGGCAAGGACAGCGACTATTACAACGTGCTGGCCGTCAAGGCCGAGATGAAGCACCATCCCAGGGTCCAGAAGATCTACAAATCCTGACCACCCAGGACATGAAGGACTTCCTGCAGGAGAAGTACAAGGGCATTTCGGCCGGCTAGGAAGCTGCCCCTAAAACAGGGTGGGCTGCTGACGCGGACCGGCGGCGGCCGGCTGGGATTCCCCAGCCGGCCGTTCCTGTGTGCCGCCGGGGCATGACGGGATACTCCCGGCTGGATACTGGGCTTCCTCGCCGCGGGGATCGTCGTCGAGGTCACGGTGGCTGAAACCGTGGCCGCTGGTGAATCCGTGCCGCTGCTTGAAGTAGCGGACTTTCGCGGCCAGCCACGTGCGGTATTCCTTGGAGGCATAGGAGCCTGTGCCGTAGAGCCTCCGGTAGCGGCCTGCCAGTTCCGGGTGGTTCCCGGCAATCCACTGCATAAACCATTCCCGGGTACCCGGCTTCAGGTAAAGGGCGCCGGCGGTGACGCCCGTCGCCCCTGCGGCGGCCAGGGAACCGAACAGGGCATCAAGCGCTTCGTCACTGTCTGAGAGCCACGGCAGGATGGGCATCGCCATAACACCGCAGGGGAGCCCGGCATCGCGCAAGCGGGAGACCAGCTTCAGCCGCGCCCGCGGCCCTGGTGTGCCTGGTTCCACGGCTTCGGAGAGTGCCTCATCCGTCATGGCCAGGGAAATGCCCACACCTACCGGCACCTGGGCGGCAGCCCGCTTCAGCAGCGGAATGTCCCGGGCGAGCAACGTCCCCTTCGTGAGGATGGACAACGGCGTGCCTGAGTCAGCCAGCGCCGTGATGATTCCCGGCATCAGCTGGTAGCGGCCCTCGGCCCGCTGGTAGGGATCCGTGTTGGTGCCCAGGGCCACCTGATGGTGGCCCCAGGACGGTTTGGCCAGCTCCTTCCGGAGGACCTCGGTGGCATTTACCTTCACCACCACTTGGCTGTCAAAATCCAGCCCGGCGTCAAAGTCCAGGTACGTGTGGCTCTTGCGAGCAAAACAATAAACACAGGCATGGCTGCAGCCGCGGTACGGGTTGACGGTCCACTCAAATGGCATCCGCGACCCGGCCACCACCTTGTTGAGCACCGATTTGGCGGTGACCTCATGAAAGGTGATGCCGGCGAACTCGGGGGTGGTGACAGAACGGACCAACCCGGCAAGGGGGAGCAGGGCAGGTGACGGGCCGCTTCCGGGGACATCGGCGGGCCGGGGCATCAGTGCTTGTGCATCCCATCTCATGCCCTCTATTCGAAGATATGTTCGAAGTTAAGTCAAGGCCCGGACGTTTGGGTAGTCCGTGCGCCGGGCTCGGCGCCGAGCCCGGCGCCGGCCGTGGGAGGCGTCAGGCCTGCAGTTCCCACACCACGGTGACGCTGGTGCTAATGCTCGCGTGGCCCGCTTCCACGCTGATGGCTTCGCTGGCGGCGGCGCGTTGGATCCGGGCCACCGGGACCGGTCCGGGTGCATCGGGGTGCTCGGCAATTGAGGTCACCGCGCCAAGCCGCGCGGACGCCAGGGATGCAAACTGTTCGGCTCTGGCAGCGGCATCCTGCCAGGCAGCTTCCCGGGCAAGGGAGGCGACGGCCGACTCATCCGCGAAGCCCAGCTCCAGTCCGTTCAGGCGCACGTCATCGCCGCCGGCATCCACGACGGCGGCAATAACGCCGGACGCCGCAGTCACTTGGCGCAGGCGTACGGTAAGCCCGCTGGAGGCCACATAGCCGGTCACCTGCTGTCCGCCGCCGTCGCGCCAGACCAACTCCGGCCGGACGTTCAGCCCGGACGTCCGGATGTCCGCATCACCCACGCCGTGCCGGCGGAGCGCACCGGATACAGCCGCGGATACTGTTCCCGCGTCCGCATATGCGGTGCCCACGCTGTCCCGCCGGCATTCGACGCCCACGGAAATTGTCAGCAGGTCAGGTCGCGCCTCGGCCGTCCCCGTTCCGGTCACGGTGATGGTCCCGAAATTGGCCCTCGTGTTGGGTTCAACCGTCATTGTCAGACCTCGATTCCGCCGGCCCAAGGGGCGCCGGCCTTGTTGTTGTCCTGCTGTCAACGTAGCCGCCGGCCGCCAGGCCGGCCTGCCGTTCGAAGAAATTCTCCGACGCCGGATCGCCCGCCCAAGCACCGACCAGCCTGCAGCCAGGAAATACAGCGGAAGGAACGGCAGTCCCAGGCAGCAGGCGTACTGGCTGCAGTGCACTTCCTCATGCCCCAGGAGTGCCGGATTGGAAGTCAGGTCTTCAGTGCGGATCCTGCAGATAACCACGTTGCCAAGGGTGAAGGCCCCCGCATACGGAATGCGCCACCGGTAACCGGACGCGATGAGCAGCCCTCGAGGGCCTTGGCTGACGGCGGTTCCCGCCGCTGCGGCAACGGCCAGGCCCAGCAGGGTGGTGCCGTTGGCCAGGTTGGCAAGCTGCCGTACCCGCTGCCCTGCCGTCAACTGCCCTGCCGTCAACTGCCCTGCCGCGAGCGGCGCAGCCCTCGTCTGCCCTGCCGTCAACAGCTGTGCGGCTGCGCGGCCCTGCCCTTGTGTCATGAGGCCATGGTAGCCGGAGCCTTCACTTAGACTGGAGGATAGTGGCCGCCGGTTTTGACCGGTGTGCCCTGACCTGGTCATCGAGTGCATTCATCAAGCATGGATTCACGGAATGACCTGCCAGTGACGGATGCGCTGCCGGGAAACCGCGTGCGGCTGCACCCCTAACCGGCAGCCCCTACTCGTAGCTAAGAACAGTAGATGACTGAAACTTTGCCGGGCGCCGCCATCCCGAACCCTACGGATGAAGCCGCCATTACTGCCGCTGTAGACCAGGCCATCGCCGCCATTGCCGGCGCTGGCTCCCTTGACGAACTTAAGGCGGTGAGGCTGGCGCACACCGGCGAGAAATCGCCGCTCAGCCTGGCCAACCGGGAGATCGGTGGACTGCCGAAGGACCAGAAGGCCGTAGCCGGCAAGCTCATGGGTTCCTCCCGGGGCCGGGTCAACAAGGCGCTCGCGGACCGCACCGCCGAGCTGGAAGCACAAAACGACGCCCGGATCCTGCTGGAAGAGACAGTGGACGTCACTGCCGCGCCCCGTCGTCGTCGGGCAGGAGCCCGGCACCCGCTCTCCACGCTTCAGGACCGCGTGGCGGACATCTTTGTTGGCATGGGCTGGGAAATCGCCGAAGGCCCCGAAGTGGAATCCGAGTGGTTCAACTTCGATGCCCTGAACTTCAAGCCGGACCACCCGGCCCGCGAAATGCAGGACACCTTCTTCGTGGAGCCGCCCGAGGCCCACCTGGTGATGCGTACGCACACCTCCCCGGTGCAGGTCCGTTCCATGCTGGAACGCGAAGTGCCGATCTACGTGCTGTGCCCCGGCAAGGTGTTCCGAACCGATGAGCTGGACGCCACCCACACTCCGGTGTTCCATCAGTTCGAGGGCCTGGCCATCGACAAGAACCTGAGCATGGCCGACCTCCTGGGCACGCTGGAGCACTTCACCCGGCAGATGTTCGGTGACGAGGCCTCCGTCCGGCTGCGCCC
Source organism: Pseudarthrobacter sp. AB1 (assembly GCF_014926485.1). Lineage (NCBI taxonomy): Bacteria > Bacillati > Actinomycetota > Actinomycetes > Micrococcales > Micrococcaceae > Pseudarthrobacter > Pseudarthrobacter sp. AB1. The sequence goes on along the minus strand of NZ_PZKO01000007.1, from coordinate 28,980 downwards.
GAATTACTTCCCCTTCACGGAGCCCTCCGCGGAACTGGACATCTGGCACCCGGGCGCCAAGGGCGGCCCGCGCTGGATCGAATGGGGCGGCTGCGGCATGGTCAACCCCAATGTCCTCCGGGCCGCGGGCATCGACCCGGACATATACTCCGGTTTCGCATTTGGCATGGGCATCGAGCGCGCGCTCATGTTCCGCAATGAAGTCGGCGACATGCGCGACATGATCGAAGGCGACGTACGTTTCAGCGAGCACTTCGGGATGGAGATCTAACAGTGCGTATCCCACTTTCCTGGCTGCGTGAATTCGCAGCAGTACCGGCCGGAGCAACGGCCGAAGACGTGATGGCCGAACTGGTCAAGGTCGGCTTTGAAGAAGAGGCCGTCCACCGCCCCACGGACACCCTGCAGGGTCCGGTTGTGGTGGGCCAGGTCCTGAGCATCGTCAAGGAACCCCAGACCAACGGCAAAACCATCAACTGGTGCCAGGTCCGGGTTGTCCCCGAAGGCCAGGAACAGACCCTCACCGGCGACGGAATCGACCCGTCCGGCGTGCAGGGGATCATCTGCGGCGCCCACAACTTCGTTGAGGGCGACAAAGTAGTGGTCACCCTGCCCGGAGCGGTCCTGCCCGGCGACTTCCACATTTCCGCCCGGAAGACGTACGGCCACCTCTCCGCCGGCATGATCGCCTCTGTCCGTGAGCTCGGCATCGGCGAAGACCACGACGGCATCCTGGTGCTGTCCCGCATCGGGCTTGATCCCGAAATCGGTACCGACGCCATGGAATTGCTGGGCCTCTATGATCAGGCAGCCGAGATCAACGTGACCCCGGACCGAGGCTACGCGTTCTCCATCCGTGGTGTGGCCCGCGAGTACGCCCACGCCACCGGAACCTCCTTCACGGACCCTGCGTCAGAGGTCCTGGCCCCGGCGGAGCTTTCCGGCGGCTACGGCGTCAAGCTCAACGACGACGCGCCCATCTACGGCAAGCCCGGCTGCGACCGTTTTGTGGCCCGCACCGTCCGCGGCGTCGACGCCACCAGGCCGACGCCCGCGTGGATGACCTCGCGGCTGCGGCTCGCCGGGATCCGCTCCATCTCCCTGCCGGTGGACATCTCCAACTACGTGATGCTCGAGCTTGGCCAGCCCACGCACTGCTATGACCTGGACAAACTATCCGGCGACATTGTGGTCCGGCGCGCCGTTGCAGGGGAGAAAATCACCACCCTGGACGCCAAGGAGCGCCCGCTCGACGTCGAAGACCTCCTCATCACCGACGGTTCCGGCGCGATCGGCATTGCCGGCGTTATGGGCGGTGCAGCCACGGAGGTGAGCGATTCGACGTCGAACGTCCTGGTGGAGGCGGCACACTTCGACGAGGTGTCCATTGGCCGATCCCGCCGCCGGCACAAGCTGCCGTCCGAGGCGTCCAAGCGCTTCGAGCGCGGCGTCGACTGGCACGTGGCGGACATCGCTGCCCAGCGTGTTGTTGACCTCCTGGTGGAACTCGCCGATGGGATTGCCGACCATGCGGGGACCGACGTCGGGACCGCGCCGGACGCCGTAACCATCGCGCTGCCGGCAGCCTTCGCCGCCCAGCGGATCGGCATCGATTTCACCGAGGAACAGATCACCACCGCTCTGGTGGACCTCGGTGCCGTGGTGGAAAAATCCGACGGCGGCTGGACCGTGACCGCCCCGAGCTGGCGCAGCGACCTGGAAACCAAGGAAGACCTCTCCGAGGAAATCGCGCGGCTGGTGGGCTACGAGAATATCCCCGCCACCCTTCCCGTGGCCCCTCCGGGACGTGGCCTGACCCGCGTGCAGCAGCAGCGCCGTCGGCTCATCCAAGCACTGGCTGACGCCGGGCTGACCGAAGTCCTGGCGTACCCGTTCGTCTCCAAGGCCGCCAACGACACGTTCGGCGTCGCCGAGCATGGTGCTGCCCGGAGCGCGGTCAAGCTGGCGAATCCCATCAGCGAGGAACACGGCTTCCTGCGTACATCCATCCTCCCCGGGCTCATCGAGGTGGCCAAGCGGAACCACTCCCGCGGCTTCCGCGACCTGGCGCTCTTCGAGTCCGGCCTGGTGTTCCTGCCGAGCGGGACTGTAGGTACACCGTCCATCCCGCCGCTGGGCGTCAAGCCTTCCGACGAGGTGCTGGATGCACTGTACGACGGCGTTCCGGACCAGCCGCTGTACGTCGCCGCTGTCCTCACCGGCCACGATTCACCCGCTGCGGCGAGCCACACACCGCGCTTGTGGGACTGGTCCGACGCGCTGGATATTGCCCGGCTTGCCGGGGACGTCCTGGGCGTGGAGATCGTGGTCAGCCAGGGCGCGCACCAGGCGTTCCACCCGGGCCGGGCCGCGCAGCTCTCACTGCGGACCGGTGAGGTGGTGGGTTACGCAGGCGAGCTGCACCCGAAGCTCCTGGCCGCGCACGACATGCCCGCCCGTTCGGTGGCGCTGGAATTCAACGCAGATGCGTTGTTCGAGGCAGCCGCGGATGTAATTGTGGCCCGCCACATCTCCACGTTCCCGGTAGCCACCCAGGACGTTGCGCTCGTTGTGCCGCAGGATATTCCGGCGGACCAGGTCCTCGAAGCGCTCCGCGAAGGCGCCGGCGAACTGCTGGAGGACGTGGCGCTGTTCGATGTCTACGCCGGCAAAGGCATTGAAGAAGGCAAGAAATCGCTCGCCTTCGGCCTGCGTTTCCGGGCAACGGACCGGACACTGACGGCCGATGAAGCCTCGGCTGCGCGCGAAAGCGCTGTGGCCCTGGCTGCAGAGCGCTTCGGCGCCGTCCAGCGCTAAGAGCGGATCCGGATGGCGGGGCCGGTGAGGGCCGGGCCGGCAGGAGAGATGGCGGAGCCGGGCTCCATAGTGCCGGTCCTGCGTTCCTGCCCTCCCGGATTACCGGGAGGGCGGCCCCCGACTGCGGGAGGCCAGCCGGCAGTGCTGGGGCCTGCCGAGCTGGCCCGCGCCGCTGCCCTGGCACCCGGCCCACGGGCCGTTTTTATGGCGGGCCGGCGTTGCCTGCGAACGTTCGCGGCAGAACTGTTGGACGTCCCGGCGTCGGACCTCACCACGCACTTTAGCTGCCCCCGGTGCGGCGCCGGCCCCGGGCTGTCGCACGGCAGGCCCGGGTATTCACTCAAGGGCGAGCCGGTGCCCCTCGCGCTGAGCCTGTCCCGGAGTTCCGGCTGGATCCTGTTGGGCGCCGTGATGGATCCGGCGGTCGGAGTCACCATGGGCGTGGACCTGGCGGACCCGTCCGGCATGGCCTTTGACGGGTTCGACGGCGTGGCCCTCACCGCCGCTGAGCGCGCGGCCCTCGCCGGGCTGGCCCGGCCTCAGCTGCTGCAGGAGCGGGCACGGCTCTGGGCGCGCAAGGAAGCCTGGCTCAAGATGACGGGAGACGGACTCGTTACCGCCCCGGACACCCTTGATGTTTTGTCCCGCCCGGAAATCAGGGACCTGGCCGCCGGAGAAGCGGGACTCCCGCTCAACTTCCGCGCCGCCGTCGCGGTTTCGCGAACCGGCGGGTAGCGCGCCGGCCGGTAGGAGAGCTGCTGCCTGTCAGCGCTCCGGACTACCAGCGCACCGGACTATCAGCGCACAGGCAGGGGCGGAAGGGCTGTCTCGAGCAGCCACGGGTGAAGGAGAGCCTCAGTGTCCAGGCCGGTGGCCCGGTCCGCGGCGAGGATAAAGGCCGCCGTGGACACTGAACCGTGACGGTGGGTATCCGTCCAGTCATGCAAGAGGGCAAAAAATGCCAGGTCGCCGCACCGGATCCGCAGGGCATGCAGGGCAAGGGCTCCGCGCTTGTAGACGCGGTCATCAAACATCAGCTCCGGCCCGGGGTCGCCCACGATGATGTCCTGGCTGTTTGCCGCCAGCTTCCGCCAGGCTGCAGCGGCCCGGTCCGCAATGGGCAGGACGCCCGCTTCCTCGGACCAGATCCACTCCGCGTAGCAGGCGAAGCCCTCGTGGAGCCAGATGTCCGCCCAGGATGAGGCAGTGAGAGAGTTCCCGAACCACTGGTGCGCGAGCTCGTGGGCGATGAGCCGCTGGGACTCCCACTCCTGCGTCAGATGGTTCCGGCCCAGGATGGACAGCGTCTGCGCCTCTAGCGGTATTTCCAGCTCGTCTTCGGTCACCACCACGGAATATTCCGGAAACGGGTAGGGCCCGAAGCAGTTGGCAAAGGTGCGCATCATTTCCGGCTGCCTCGCCAGGCCGTCGCGGGCCGCGTCGACCAACAGCGCCGGGACGGCTGCGAACTGAGGAACCTGGCCGTCCACGGGGAAGGGAGTCAGCGTGAGGAACTCATACCGGCCGATCTGGACCGTGGCAAGGTAGGTGGCCATGGGCTCCGCCTGCTCGTATACCCAGGTCTCGCGGCTGGCCCTGCTGGTATGGGAAATCAGCGTCCCGTTGCACACAGCCCGGTAATTGGCGTCGGTGGTCACGCTGATTTTGTAGCTGGCCTTGTCGCCGGGGTGATCGTTGCAGGGGAACCAGGAGGCGGCGCCGTTCGGCTGGCCAGCCACCAGAACGCCGTCGGTGAGTTCCTCCCAGCCCACCTCGCCCCAGAACCCGCGCCGGGGGGCAGGGTTGCCTTCATAGCGGATGTCCAGGGTAAATTCCTCGCCCGCCGGCAGTGCGGCTTCGGGCACAATGACCAACTGTCCCGCGCGCTGGCTGAACTTCTTTACCCGGCGCCCGCTGAGCTGGATCTTCGTGGCCCGGAGCCCGGTCAGGTCCAGCACCACGGCCGCCGTCGCATACCGGGTGACGGCGTTGAGGACCGCGCGCCCGCTCAGGCGGTTGCTGCTGAGCTTGTAGTCAAGGTCAAGTTCGTAGCGGCTGACTTTGTACGCGTTCGTGCCATGGCCCGGCATGTAGGGATCAGGTGCTGAAGCATCCTGCTCCGACGTGCGGGCGGGGCCGGTACTCGCGGCTGTCGGGCTCGGTACGGGGGAACTCATAAGACGGTCTTTCCGATCAGCGTAGGCGGCGGGACAGCTGGTACTGCGGGCTACCGTGGTTTGGGAGCGGACCCTGCGGGACCGCTCCAGGGGCTCACCGGGTTACCCATCCAATAGGTCGCGGCTGGAACCGATTCGCCCCGCATCACCAGTGACGCCGGTCCAACGGTTCCGCCGGCTCCGATGCTGGCCTGCGGCAGGATGACACCATGTGGCCCCATGGTTGCACCGTCTTCGAGGGTAACAGTGTCCAGGCTCATGACGCGGTCGTGGAACAGGTGCGTCTGGACCACGCAGCCCCGGTTGACGGTGGAGTTCCGCCCAAGGGATACGAGGTCAGCTTCAGGGAGCCAGTAGCTTTCGCACCACGTGCCGCGGCCGATCCGTGCGCCAAGCGCACGGAGCCACCAGACCAGGGCCGGCGTCCCGGTGGCTGCACGCGCGAACCAGGGGGCGCTGACCATTTCGATAAACGTGTCCACCACCTCGTTGCGCCAGATGAAGGAGCTCCAGAGCGGGTGCTCGCCGGCACGGATCCGTCCCACGAGGACCCATTTGGCGACGACCGCGCTGCCCGCGGCCACCGCGCCCGCCAGCAGCATCACGATCCCGCCGAAGGCTGCGGCAATCCCGTAGTTGTATGCGGTGGCCAGCCAGTCAAAGGCAAGCATCACGCCTGCGGCGATCGCCACCGTGGCCACCACGGGGATGAAACGGCCCAGTTCCCAGAGGCAGCGGGCAAACCTGAGCCGCGGCGGCGGCTGGAAGGTACGTGTGTCATCTGAAGCGATGGCGGTACGCCGGAGCCGCACGGGTGGGCTGCCCAGCCATGACGTCCCTGCTTTGGCCTTGGCCGGTGTGGCCGACAGGACGGCCACGAGCGAGTTCTTGGGGACGTTCCGGCCGGCAGCGGTCATGCCGGAGTTGCCCAGGAAGGAGCGCTTGCCGATCTTCGCGGGCGCGATCCGCAGCCACCCGCCGTCGAGCTCGTAGGAGGCCACCATGGTGTCGTCGGCCAGGAAGGCGCCCTCGCCCACGGTGGTCATCTTGGGGATGAGCAGGACGGTGGAGGCTTCGACGTTCTTGCCGATTTTGGCACCGAGGAGGCGCAGCCAGACCGGAGTGAAGAGACTGGCATAGATGGGGAATAGCAGGTCGCGGGCCAGGTCCAGTACGCGTTCCGTGGCCCAGACCTGCCAGCCGATCCGGCTGCGGACTTGATAGTAGCCCTCGGCCAGGCCGATGCCGAGCAACCGGGTGGTGACCAAAATGAGCAGCAGGTTGACGACGAACCACACAAAGGCCGCGGGTGCGAGGGCGAGCAGGATCTGCGGCATGGCGGCGGATAGCGAAGCGCTGCCCCGGATGAAGCCAAAGACCACCAGCGCTGCGGCGGCGGCGGAGACGTAGGGGATCAGGGCCAGTACGGCCGAAGCCGCGGCGAATCCGGCGAACCAGAGCCGGCCCATCAGCCGATGTTCTGGAGGAGTGTCCGGCAGCGAGTGCTTGGCCTTGCCCCGGCGTTCGGCCGGGGACCCGGCAACGTGGTGGCCGGCCTTCACCTTGCCGAGGACCGCCGAGCCCGGCTCCACCTGGGCTCCGGCGCCGATGGAAGCGCCTGGCATCAGCGTGCTGCGCGCCCCGACGCTGGCTCCTGCCCCGATGTGGACGGCTCCGATGTGGACGATGTCCCCGTCGATCCACCAACCGGAAAGGTCCACTTCAGGCTCAATGTTGGAGCCACTGCCGAGGGAAAGCAGTCCGGTAACCGGGGGAAGCGAGTGCAGCTGGACGTTGCTGCCGATCCTGGCGCCCAGCGCCCGGGCGTAGTAGGGAACCCATGGTGCGCTGGCGAGGCTGATAGCACCGGCGAGGTCCTGGATTTGTTCTGCCAGCCACAGGCGCAGGTGCACGCGCCCTGAGCGCGGGTACGTTCCCGGCTCCACTTTCCGGAGCAGGATCCGGGCCGCGGCCACGGAAATCAGCATCCGGCCGGCCGGAGAGACGAAGATCAGCCAGGACGCGGCCACCCACCACCAGGAAACTGTGGGGGCGGCGCTGAACCCTGCCAAGAAGGCCAGTACGTTGTTTGCCGCCATGAGGTACGTCAGCCAGCGCATCCCCACCAGGATGTGCAGGGGAATGCCCATCAGCGTCTGGAAGACCTGGGATTTGAACGCGGTGGGGCGCACCGTCCTGGACGGCGCCGGCCCGACGGTCACGCCGTCGGGAAGCGTCTGGCGGGCCGCATCAATCAGGGCCCCGATCCTGGGTGTGGCATAGATGTCGGCGACCGTGATTGTCGGGTACCGGCCCCTGAGGGCGGAGACCAGCTGGGCAGCGGACAGGGAGCCGCCGCCGTAGGCGAAGAAGTCGGCGTCGAGGCTTGACACGGGGCCGCCGAGGACGGCCGTCCATTGTTCGGCCACCCAGGCGGCATCTTCCGGCAGGTTCAGCGGGGCCGCGTCAGCCTCCGCCGCGCCGCTCCCGGTCAACGGCCAGGGCAGGGCATGTCGGTCCACTTTGCCGCTGGTTTTCGTCGGCATGGACTCGACGACGGTCAGCAGCGGAATGAGGGGGGCGGGGAGGCTCGCCGCCAGGAGTTCACGGGCTGCCACCAGATCCAGGTCCGCATCAGCGGCCAGGTATCCCACCAGGATCTGGTTGCCGGCCGCGGTTGTCTGGACGGCTGCCGCCGCTCCGGCGACGTGGGGGAGGGCCTGCAGGGCGGCGTCAATTTCACCCAGTTCGATCCGTCGTCCACCGAGCTTGACCTGTTCGTCCGCACGGCCCATAAAGATCAGTCCGGCGGCTTCGTAGCGGACCAGATCGCCGGAACGGTAAGCGCGGTCCCAGCCGAAGGACGGCATGGGTGCGTACTTCTCCCGGTCCTTGTCCGGGTCAAGGTAACGGGCAAGCCCGACGCCGCCGATGATCAGCTCGCCGATGTCCCCTTCGCTGACGGGCAGTCCTTCAGTGTCTACTACGGCCAGGTCCCAGCCGTCCAGCGGCAGCCCGATCCGGACCGGACCGGGACCACCCAGGGGAGCAGCGCAGGCCACGACCGTGGCCTCCGTGGGGCCGTAGGTGTTCCATACTTCCCGGCCCGGGATGGCAAGCCGTTCGGCGAGCTCCGGCGGGCAGGCTTCGCCGCCAAAAATCAGGAGCCGGACACTCTCCAGGGACTCGGCGGGCCAGAGTGCCGCAAGGGTAGGAACAGTGGACACTGCGGTGATGCCGTGGCTGATGAGCCAGGGGCCGAGGTCCGTTCCCGTCCTGACCAGGGCACGCGGCGCGGGCACCAGGCAGGCGCCATGACGCCAGGCAAGCCACATTTCTTCGCACGAGGCATCAAAGGCGACGGAAAGCCCCGCCAATACCCGGTCCTGCGGACCGAGTGGTTCCTCTTGCAGAAAGATCCGGGCTTCGGCGTCAACAAAGGCGGCGGCGGAGCGGTGCCGGACGGCGACGCCCTTGGGCGTGCCGGTGGACCCGGAGGTAAAGATCACCCAGGCGTCATCGCCGGGCACGGCAGCACGGCTTTCGGCTTCACGGCGCTCGGCAGAACGGTGCTCAGCGCCACGGCCGTCGTCGTTGGGCCGGGAGGCCGGGACAATGACCGCGGCCCCACCGGTGAGGACTGTGGCCACGCGTGCCTCGCCGAAGACGAGTCGTGCACGTTCCTCGGGGTCGTCGGCGTCCACGGGCACGTAGGCGGCGCCGATGTGCAGGATCGCGAGAATCGAGATGTAGAGCTCATTGGTCCCGGACGGAATCCGCACGCCGATCCTGTCGCCGGCGCCCAGTCCGGCGGCCCGGAGCTCCCGCCCTTTGGCCCGGACCGCGGCCATCAGGTCGGCGTAGCTCAGGGAGCGTCGGCCGTCGTCGAGCGCTGATGCCTCCGGGAAGCGGGTGGCCGATTCCGCCAGGATGGCCATGAGAGTCCGCTCGGGCGGGGCCAGGGGCAAACCGGCCAGCTGGGGGCGGTAGAAAACTTCCGGCCGGGATGCCACGACGTTTGACTGATGCTCACTCACGGACGGATTCTGCCTGAGGAAAGTGAACGGAAGGTGTCCTTGATTGGTTGAAGGTTCATATTCCGTTCATCCGTAAGCGGGCGCCATCAGGGAACCAGCAGGACCTTGCCCGTGGTGCGCCTGCCCTCGAGGTCCTCGTGGGCACGTCGCGCCTCGGCAAGGGGGTACTTGGCGCCGATCCGGACCTTCAGGCTTCCGTCTGCTACCGCCCCAAAGACCTCGCTGGAACGCCACCGCCGTTCCTGCGGGTTGGCCAGGAAATGCGCCAGTGTCGGCCGCGTGAGGGAAAGTGAGCCGCCCGCGTTGAGCCGCTGCGGATCCACCGGCGGCACAGCGCCGGAGGCGGCCCCGAACAGGACGAGGAAGCCGCGGGTGCGCAGACTGGCAAGCGAGCCGTCGAACGTGACTTTCCCGACGCCGTCGTACACCACCTGGACGCCGGCGCCGTCGGTGAGATCGCGGACAGCTTCAGGGAATCCGTCATAGCGGAGCACAACGTCCGCGCCGGCTCCCTTGGCCAGCGCTTCCTTCTCGTCGGTGGACACTGTAGTGATAACCCGGGCTCCGCGGGCCTTCAGGAGCTGGGTAATCAGCAGGCCCACACCGCCGGCACCGGCGTGGACCAGGACCGTTTGGCCGGGTTCCACCTTGAAGGATGAGTTGATCAGGTAATGGGCGGTCATGCCCTGAAGGGGTAACGCCGCCGCCGTCAAGAGGTCCACGCCATCCGGTACCGGGAGGGCTTTTGCGGCGTCCAGCACGGTGTAGCCTGCGTAGCATTGCTGGCCCTCGGCCGTTGCAACCCGGCTCCCCACGGTGAAGCCCTCAACGCCCTCGCCGATTGCCTCCACGACGCCCGCTGCTTCGGTGCCCGGTATGAATGGATGGGCAACCTTGTACATGCCGCCGCGCTGGTACGTCTCAATGAAATTGACGCCCGTGGCCGCGACTTTGACGAGCAACTGGCCGGGGCCCGGCGTCGGACGGTCCACCTCGGCGAGCTCGAGGACTTCCGGGCCTCCGGGCTGGCGGACAACGATGGCATGCATAAAGGGTCTCCTCTCCGGGCGGGGATTTCCCGCAGCCGGTGTCTCTGACCATCCTAGGGATACCGCTACCGACGACGAAGCGACGGCCGGTAGCCGGCCGTCGCTTCGGGTCATAAGGGGGGAAGAGCCATGCGGGGGAGTCGCGTGACTCGGGGTGTGCATGCTAGAACCGCCGGGTCACCGTTGCCATGGGGCACTCGAAGTGGCGTCCTGCGGCAAGGCCCACGTCGTTGAGGTAACGGACGATGATGCCGTAGGACTGCAGCAGCGTGGTCTCCGTGTAGGGCACCTGGTGCTTCTTGCAGTACTCGCGGACGATCTTGGCCGCCCTGTCCAGCTGGGGGCGCGCCATGTCCGGGAAGAGGTGGTGCTCAGCCTGGCGGTTGAGGCCGCCGAGCAGGATGTCCATAAACCGGCCGCCGGAGATGTTCCGTGAGGTCAGGACCTGGCGGCTGAAGAAGTCCACGCGGCTGTCCGCGGGCAGGACCGGCATGCCCTTGTGGTTCGGTGCGAAGGAAGCACCCATGTAGAAACCGAAGACGGCAAGCTGCACGCCGATGAAGGCGAACGCCATTCCCATCGGAAGGAATGTAAAGGCGAGCGCGGGGAGGAGACTGAGCCGGACCAGCAAAATGGGAAGCTCTACCCAGCGGTGCGTCACCTTGGCCCGGCGGAAGACGAACTTCACGGAATCGATCTGCAGGCCCAGGCCAACAAGGAACAACAAGGGGAAGAAGAACCAACCCTGCTTGCGGGTCAGGAAGGAAAACCGGCCCTGCCGCGTGGCGGCACCTTCGGTGTGGAAGGCGATGGCCCCGGTGGCAATGTCCGGATCCTTGGAAATGACGTTGGGGTGGTTGTGGTGGGCGCCGTGCTTCTGCTCCCACCAGGAGTAGCTCATGCCTGCCACCGAGGTGGCCAGGATCCGGGCGGTCCAGTCGTTGGCCCGGCGCGACGCGAAGATCTGGCGGTGCCCGGCCTCGTGGGCCAGGAAACTCAGCTGAGTGCATAGAACTCCGACAGCCGCGGCAATGAGGAGCTGGAACCAGCTGTCGCCGATCAGGGCGAAGCCGAACCAGGTGGCGGCCATCAGGAGCACCAAGCTGGCGAAGAGCGTGATGTAGAAACCGACGCGACGTTCCAGCAGGCCTTCAGCCTTGACGGTCTTCAACAGTTCCGAATAGCTCAGGACAACGGCGTTGGGCTGCCGGACACGCGATTTGGGGCGCTCTGACGTGGGGAAGGTGGTGGTCATGGAGCGGGGCCTCGTAACTGTTTCGGGCAACGCTGCAGCCGACATTCGGACTGCACGGTCAGGATCACCCTCATCCCAGCTTACGCCTGCCTGTCCAGCGATCCTTGGAATCGGGGAGCGTCGAATGCATAAATATCGGGCATACTGAATACTTTTGCTGTAAGATTCAGGGCATGACTATTTCTGTTGCCGTCTCCGGAGCCAGCGGCTACGCCGGGGGAGAAGTCCTGCGCCTCCTGGCGGGGCATCCGGACGTGACCATCGGTGCCATCACCGCGCACAGCAATGCAGGCTCCCGCCTCGGCGAACTTCAACCGCATCTGCATGGACTGGCCAGCCGCATCCTGGAAGACACCACGGTGGAGAATCTTTCCGGGCACGATGTGGTGTTTCTGGCGCTCCCGCATGGCGCTTCCGCCGAGATCGCGGCACAGCTTCCGGAGGGCACCGTAGTGATCGACGCCGGCGCAGACCACCGCCTCGAAGATCCGGCCGCGTGGGAAAAGTTCTACGGCTCGGCCCACGCCGGGACGTGGCCCTATGGCCTGCCGGAGCTCCCTGGCCAGCGCGAAGCCCTCAAGGGCGCCACCCGGATCGCCGTCCCGGGCTGCTACCCGACCTCGGCCCTCCTGGCCCTGGCGCCCGGGTTCGCGGCCAAGCTGCTCCAGCCCGACGACGTCGTGATCGTTTCCGCCTCCGGCACCTCGGGTGCGGGCAAGGCCGCGAAGGTTAACCTTATCGGCTCTGAGGTGATGGGCTCCATGAGCCCCTACGGCGTGGGCGGCGGCCATCGCCACACCCCCGAGATTGAGCAGGGGCTCTCTATCGCTGCCGGTGAGAGTGTCACGGTGTCTTTCACTCCGACGCTCGCGCCGATGAGCCGCGGCATCCTCACCACCGCCACGGCGAAGGTCAAGCCCGGCACCACTGCGGCGGACCTCCGGCAGGCGTGGGCGGATGCATACGACGACGAACCGTTTGTCCACCTCCTGCCTGAAGGGCAATGGCCCGCCACCAAATCGGTCCAGGGCTCCAACCACGCCGCCATGCAGCTGGCATTGGACGAACACACCGGCCGCGTGATTGTGACGTGCGTCATTGATAACCTCACCAAGGGGACTGCCGGCGGCGCCGTGCAGTCCATGAATATTGCGCTTGGCCTGGCGGAAACCGCCGGCCTCAACCTGCAGGGAGTTGCACCGTGACCGTTACCGCCCCCCTGGGATTCCGCGCCGCAGGCGTCACCGCCGGCCTGAAGACCTCCGGCAAGCCGGACTTCGCCCTGGTCGTAAACGATGGTCCGTCCAAGACGGCCGCCGCCGTTTTTACCAGCAACCGTGTGGCCGCGGCTCCCGTCCATTGGTCCCGCCAGGTGGTCTCGGACGGCCGTGTGGACGCAGTGGTCCTCAACTCCGGCGGTGCCAACGCCTGTACCGGTCCCCAGGGGTTCCAGAACACCCACAGCACGGCCGAAAAGGTGGCCGCTGTCCTGGGCATCTCGGCAACGGACGTTTTTGTCTGTTCCACCGGCCTGATCGGCGAACAGCTGCCCATGGACAAGATCCTCCCGGGCGTCGAAGCTGCCTCGGCCGCGCTGAGCACGGACGGCGGGCCGGCTGCGGCCACCGCCATCATGACCACGGACTCGGTGCCCAAGTCCGCGCTGTTCATCGGCACGGACGCCGACGGCCAGGAGTTCACCATCGGCGGCATCGCCAAGGGCGCCGGCATGCTGGCACCGGGCCTGGCCACCATGCTGGTGGTCCTCACCACTGACGCCGACGTCGAAGCGGAAATGCTCGATGTCGTCCTCCGCGATGCCACGCGCGTCACCTTCGACCGGGCTGATTCGGACGGCTGCATGTCCACCAACGACACCGTGGTACTGCTGTCTTCCGGCGCGTCCGGCGCCGTCCCGTCCGCCGAAGCCTTTGGTGCCGGGCTGACCCAGGTGTGCGCCGAACTGGCGCGCAAGCTGATCGGGGACGCCGAAGGCGCCAGCCATGACATCGCCATCCGCACGTTCAACGCGGCCAGCGAGCGGGACGCCGAAACCGTCAGCCGCTCCGTAGCCCGGTCCAACCTGTTCAAAGCAGCCATCTTTGGCAAGGACCCAAACTGGGGCCGCGTGCTGTCCGCCGTGGGCACCACGGATGCCGTGTTCGAACCGGATCAGCTCAATGTCGCCATCAACGGCATCCAGATCTGCCGCAACGGAAGCATCGGCGACGACCGCAACCTGGTGGACCTGGAACCCCGCGAAGTTCTGGTGGAAATTGACCTGCAGTCCGGTGACGCCGAAGCTACCATCTGGACTAACGACCTCACCCACGACTACGTCCACGAGAACAGCGCCTACTCCAGCTGATCCTCACGCCTGATCACACCAGCAACCCTGGAGATACTGCACGCATGAACACCCAGACCCGTGAAACGACGTCCATGAGTGACGCCCAGAGCAAGGCCGGCACGCTGATCGAGGCGCTGCCCTGGATCCAGCGGTTCGCCGGCTCCACCATGGTGATCAAATACGGCGGCAACGCCATGGTTAATGACGAACTGCGCCGTGCTTTCGCCGAAGACGTGGTGTTCCTGCACCATGTGGGCATCCACCCCGTGGTGGTCCACGGAGGCGGTCCGCAGATCAATTCCATGCTGGCGCGGCTGGGTATCGAGTCCGAGTTCAAAGGCGGCCTCCGTGTCACCACCCCCGAAGCCATGGACGTGGTCCGGATGGTCCTCACCGGCCAGGTAGGCCGCGAACTGGTGGGCCTGATCAACTCCCACGGCCCCTACGCCGTGGGAATGTCCGGCGAAGACGGTGGCCTGCTCCGCGCCGTCCGGACCGGCACTGTCATTGACGGGGAGAAAGTTGACCTGGGCCTGGTAGGCGAAGTCGTCGGCGTCAACCCGGAGGGCATCCTGGACATCCTGGCCGCCGGCCGAATCCCGGTCATCTCCACGGTGGCCCCGGAAATCGAGTCCGACGGCGTCGAGACGGCAGCCGGAGAGGTCCAGACCACAGGCCAGGTCCTGAACGTCAACGCCGACACCGCCGCGGCGGCCCTGGCCGAAGCGTTGGGGGCCTCCAAGCTGGTGATCCTCACCGACGTCGAAGGACTGTACGCCAACTGGCCGGACCGGTCCTCCCTCATCTCCTCCCTGACGGCCTCGGAGCTGCGCCGGCTCCTGCCGTCGTTGGAATCAGGCATGATCCCCAAGATGGAGGCGTGCCTCAAAGCCGTTGACGGGGGAGTGGAACGCGCGCACATCGTGGACGGCCGCCTGCCGCACTCCATGCTCCTGGAAACATTCACGACGGCGGGCATCGGCACGCAGGTCGTCCCCGACGAAGACGCAGACAGCGAAGAACAGGGAGCCACCCCATGAACGCGGTAAAAACAGGAAGCCACGCGGCCAGCACACTCGAGAAGACTCCGGTACGAGACCTGGTTGACGGCAAAGGCCAGACCAGCGGGGCTGAGTGGCTCACGCGCTACTCCACGTCCCTGATGGGCGTTTTTGGTACCCCGCAGCGGGTCCTGGTCCGCGGTGCCGGCTGCCTGGTCTGGGACGCCGACGGCAAGGAATACCTGGACCTGCTCGGCGGTATTGCCGTCAATGCCCTGGGCCACGCCCACCCGTTTGTCACGTCCGTGATTTCGAGCCAACTGGCCACACTGGGCCATGTCTCCAACTTCTTCACCAGCCCCACCCAGATCGCACTGGCCGAAAAGCTGCTGGCGCTGACGCACGCCCCGGCGGGTTCCAAAGTATTCTTCGCCAACTCGGGAACCGAAGCTGTCGAGGCCGCCTTCAAGCTGGCCCGGCGCAACGGAGCCAGCCCGGACGGCACCACGGGCAAGCGCACCAAGATCATCGCCCTGGAAGGTGCCTTCCACGGGCGCACCATGGGTGCCCTGGCCCTGACCGCCAAGGAAGCCTACCGCGCACCGTTCGAGCCATTGCCCGGCGGCGTGGTCCACATCCCGTTCGGCGACGTCGCAGCCCTGGAAGCAGCCATCGACGAGACCGTGGCCGCCGTCTTCCTGGAGCCCATCCAGGGCGAAGCCGGAGTGCGGCCACTGCCTCCTGGCTACCTGAAAGCAGCCCGCGAAGCGACCACAAAGGCCGGCGCCCTGCTGATCCTGGACGAGGTCCAGACCGGAATCGGCCGGACCGGCAAATGGCTCGCGACGGAGGACGCCGGGATCGTTCCGGACGCCATCACCCTGGCAAAGGGCCTCGGCGGCGGTTTTCCCATCGGCGCGCTCCTGACGTTCGGTGAGCAGACGTCGTCGCTCCTGGCCGCGGGCCAGCACGGGACCACCTTCGGCGGCAACCCGGTGGCGACGGCGGCCGCGCTGGCCACGCTGCACGCGATCGAAAGCCAGCGGGTCCTGGAAAATGTTGCTGCCGTGGGGGACTACCTCCGCGCCGGAATCGCCGCCGTCGACGGCGTCACCGAAGTCCGCGGCGAAGGCCTGCTCATCGGCTTCGACCTGGACGCCGACATGGCCCCCGCTGTGGTCACCGCGGGCCTCGACGCCGGCTTCATCATCAACAGCCCCGGCCCGCACACCATCCGGCTTGCCCCGCCCCTGGTCCTCACCAGGGACCAGGCCGGCACCTTCCTCGCCGTCCTCCCGGCAATCCTCCAGACAGCTAAGGACGCGCAGTGACCCCCGTAGTTTCTTCCGCCGGCACAGCCAGCACCACCCGCCACTTCCTGAAGGACACGGACCTCAGCCCCGCCGAGCAGGCGGAGGTGCTGGACCTGGCCGTCCGGATGAAGGCCGCGCCGTACAGCGTGCAGCCCTTCGCCGCGGAGGGCAACGGCCGCAAAACCGTGGCCGTCATCTTCGACAAGACCTCAACCCGTACCAGGGTTTCATTTGCCACGGGCATCGCTGATATGGGCGGCAACGCCCTGATCATCAACCCGGGCGAGGCCCAGATCGGCCATAAAGAGTCGGTCGAGGACACCGCCAAGGTCCTGGAGCGAATGGTCTCCACCATTGTGTGGCGCACCGGCGCGCACTCGGGCCTGGTGGCCATGGCGGAGAACTCCAAGGTGCCCGTCATTAACGCCTTGTGCGACGACTACCACCCGTGCCAGCTCCTCGCGGACCTGCTCGCGGTCAAGGAACACAAGGGCGAACTGGCGGGCCTCACCATGAGCTACCTTGGCGACGCCGCCAACAACATGGCCAACTCCTACCTGCTGGCCGGAGTCACCGCCGGGATGCACGTCCGCATCGCCGGGCCGGAAGGCTACCTCCCGGCAGCCGAGATCGTTGCCGCGGCCGAGGAGCGCGCCGCCCAGACCGGTGGTTCTGTCCTGATCACCACCGACGCTGCCGTGGCACTCAAGGGCGCGGACGTTGTGGCCACGGATACCTGGGTCTCCATGGGCCAGGAAACCGAGAAGGAAGCCCGGATGCAGCTGTTCCGGGAGTACTCCGTCGATGAGGCGGCCATGGAACATGCGGCGGACGACGCCGTCGTGCTTCACTGCCTGCCCGCCTACCGCGGCTATGAGATTTCTGCTGGCGTCATCGACGGCCCGCAATCCATCGTGTGGGACGAAGCCGAGAACCGGCTGCACGCACAGAAGGCCCTGATGGCCTGGCTGATGCACCGGTCGGGCCAGGCAGTGGTTGAAGGACTGCCGCCCTTAGAGGTCGGGCTGGCGCCGGAGGTTGGCAACTAGTGTCCGTCCCGCCGGCAGCGCAGGGCTCCAGCCCTGCCACCAAAACAGCCCGCCAGGCGCGCATCACCTCGATCCTGACGGGTGAATCGGTGCGCTCCCAGGCGGAGCTGGCCGCTTTGCTGGCGGACGACGGCGTCCAGGTAACCCAGGCCACGCTGTCCCGGGACCTCGTGGAACTCGGCGCGGTCCGGGTCCGCGGTAAGGAAGGCGTGCTGGTCTACGCCGTCCCCGGCGAGGGCGGCGAACGTACGGCCAAAACCGGCGTCAGCCAGGAGATCCTGGATGCCCGGCTTGCCCGGCTGTGCAGCGAGCTCCTGGTCACGGCGGAAGCCTCGGCCAACATCGCCGTGCTCCGGACCCCGCCCGGTGCGGCCAACTTCCTGGCACTGGCCATCGACCACTCGGTGATGCCCTCCATTTTGGGGACCATTGCCGGTGACGACACCGTGCTGCTGGTTTCCCGGGATCCGCAGGGCGGGCAGGACCTCGCGGTCCGGTTTCTGCAGCTAGCCGAGGAAGCCGGCGGCAGCCAGTAATCCCACGCCGCCCGAACACCTTCCCGGTGTGACAGGCTTTCCCCAGAACGTTTTTCCCTGAAGAATTTCCCCCCGACAATATCTACAACCCCAATTAGGAGCATTCTCGTGACTGAGCGCATTGTTCTGGCCTACTCCGGTGGCCTCGATACTTCCGTAGCCATCGGCTGGATCGGTGAAGCCACCGGTGCCGAGGTCATCGCCGTGGCGGTCGACGTCGGACAGGGCGGCGAGTCGCTGGAGACCATCCGCCAGCGTGCACTGGGCTGCGGCGCCGTCGAGGCTTACGTGGCCGACGCGTCCGACGAGTTCGCCAACGAATACTGCATGCCCACCCTGAAGGCCAACGCCCTCTACCAGGGCCACTACCCGCTGGTTTCGGCCATCTCCCGGCCGGTCATCGTCAAGCACCTGGTCAAGGCCGCCCGCGAATTCGGCGCCACCACGGTGGCCCATGGCTGCACCGGCAAGGGCAACGACCAGGTCCGCTTCGAGGTGGGCATCCAGACCCTCGGCCCGGACCTGAAGTGCATCGCCCCTGTCCGCGACCTCGCCCTGACCCGCGACAAGGCCATCGCCTTCGCCGAGGAAAAGGGACTGCCGATCGAGACCACCAAGAAGAACCCGTACTCGATCGACCAGAACGTCTGGGGTCGCGCCGTCGAAACCGGCTACCTCGAGGATATCTGGAACGCGCCCACCAAGGACATCTATGACTACACCGCGACGCCGGAGTTCCCGCCGGCCCCGGATGAGGTCACCATTTCCTTCGAGGCCGGCGTGCCGGTAGCGATCGATGGCGTCCGGGTCACCCCGCTGCAGGCCATCAAGGAACTGAACCGCCGTGCCGGCGCGCAGGGCGTGGGCCGCATCGATGTCGTGGAGGACCGCCTCGTGGGCATCAAGTCCCGCGAAATCTACGAAGCCCCGGGTGCGATGGCGCTGATCACCGCGCACAAGCACCTCGAGGACATCACCGTCGAGCGCGAGCAGGCCCGCTTCAAGGCCACTGTTGGCCAGCGCTGGGCCGAACTGGTCTATGACGGCCAGTGGTTCTCACCGCTCAAGCGCTCCCTGGACGCCTTCATCGAAGACACCCAGCAGCACGTCACCGGTGACATCCGCATGGTGCTGCACGGCGGACAGGCGATCGTCAACGGACGCCGCTCCGAGACCTCGCTCTACGACTTCGACCTCGCCACCTACGACACCGGCGACACGTTCGACCAGTCCATGGCACGCGGCTTCATCGAGCTGTGGGGCATGTCCGCCAAGGTTGCTTCCGGCCGCGATATCCGCGTCGCAGGAAAGTAAAAATCGGTGGTTGAGCCTGTCGAAACACCGAAATCGGAAGCCACCAACACCGGCGCCTTGTGGGGCGGCCGGTTCGCCGGCGGCCCCGCGGATGCCCTCGCGGCGCTGAGCAAGTCCACGCACTTTGACTGGCGGCTGGCCCGCTATGACATCGCCGGTTCCAAGGCGCACGCCCGCGTGCTGCACAAGGCCGGGCTGCTGGACGACGCCGAGCTGGAGGGCATGCTGGACGCCCTGGGCCGGCTGGATGACGATGTCGCCTCGGGTGCGTACCTGCCGGCGGAATCCGATGAGGACGTGCACGGGTCACTGGAACGCGGCCTGATCGAGCGCGCGGGCACGCAACTGGGCGGCAAGCTCCGTGCCGGCCGGTCCCGCAACGACCAGGTGGCCACGCTGGGCCGCATGTTCCTGCGTGACCACGCCCGGATCATCGCGCGCGGCGTGCTGGCAACCATCGAGGCGCTGGTGGGGCAGGCGAAGGCGCACCAGGGTGTGGCCATGCCAGGCCGCACCCACCTGCAGCATGCCCAGCCCATCCTGCTCAGCCACCACCTGCTTGCCCATGCCTGGGCGCTGCTGCGCGATGTGCAGCGGCTCCAGGACTGGGACAAGCGCGCGGGGGTTTCGCCTTACGGCTCCGGTGCCCTCGCAGGCTCGTCGCTGGGCCTCGACCCGGAGGCCGTCGCGGCGGACCTGGGCTTCTTCTCCGCCACCCACAACTCGATTGACGGCACTGCCTCCCGCGATGTCTTCGCCGAGTTCGCGTGGGTTACGGCCATGATCGGCGTTGACCTGTCCCGCGTCTCGGAGGAAGTCATCCTGTGGGCCACCAAGGAGTTTTCCTTTGTGACCCTGCACGATTCATACTCCACCGGTTCCTCGATCATGCCGCAGAAGAAAAACCCGGACGTCGCTGAGCTGGCCCGCGGCAAGGCAGGACGCCTGATCGGCAACTTGACCGGGCTGCTGGCCACGCTCAAAGGCCTGCCGCTCGCGTACAACCGCGACCTGCAGGAGGACAAGGAACCAGTCTTCGACGCCGCCGATACCCTGGAGCTGCTGCTCCCGGCTGTCTCGGGCATGATCGCGACGCTGAAGTTCAACACGGAACGGATGGAGTCGCTGGCACCGCAGGGCTTCGCTTTGGCCACGGACGTTGCGGAGTGGCTGGTCCGCCAGGGCGTTCCGTTCCGCGAGGCACACGAGCTCTCCGGGGCGGCCGTGAAGCAGGCCGAAAGCCGCGACGTGGAGCTGTGGGACCTGACGGATGAGGAGTACCTTGCCATCTCGGGGCACCTGACTCCGGAGGTCCGCTCGGTCCTGTCCACCGAGGGGTCGCTCAAGAGCCGCAACTCCCAGGGCGGCACCGCACCGGCCGCCGTCGAACGCCAGCTGCTTGCCCTCGAAGGCGAGCTTGCCGGCGTCCGCGGGTACGCGGGGTAGCCACAAAACGCTCTATCACTTGTTGCAGCTTTTGGTCCGGCGTTGCCGTATTTCCTGCGAAAAGTGAGAGAGCGTTGTGCGTTGCCCGCCGAGGACTCACCGCTACCATTGCGCCATGAGTGAATCCTTCCGCCAATTGCTGCGTGCCCTGCCGGACTTCCCCGAAAACCTGCCGGACTTCGACCCCGCCACAGCCCCCACGGATCCGGTGGCGCTGTTCAAGCTGTGGCTGGATGAGGCCCTCGTTGCCGGCGTGCTGCAGCCGCATGCCTGCAGCCTGGCCACGGCGGACGGAAACGGCCGGCCCTCTGCGAGGATGCTGATCCTGAAGAACCTCGACGACGACGGCTGGCACTTCGCCACGTCCCGCACGTCCCGGAAGGGCAGGGAGCTGTCCGCCAACCCGAGCGCGGCGCTGAACTTCTACTGGCCGCAGCTGGGCCGGCAGGTCCGGGTCGCCGGCCCGGTGGTTGAGCTGTCAGCCGAAGCATCGGCGGACGACTGGCGTGCGCGCCCGGCAGCCGATGGCAGCGACAATCCGGACTGGCAGCTCTACGCGGTCAGGCCGACGGAACTGGAGTTCTGGCAGGCCCGCCACGACCGCCGGCACATTCGGCACCGCTGCGGACCGGACGGTACCCCGCTCAGCTAGGATAGGCGCCATGACAGCTCCCGCACCTGCTGACCTGCTCGCCGAACTGCACAAGGCCGCCGACGCCATGGCCTCCACCGCTGCGAAGTTCACCGATGAAGACGTCAAGGCACCATCAGGACTGCCCGGCTGGACCCGCGGGCACGTCCTGGCGCATCTCGCGGGAATCTCCAACGCCATGGCACGGCAGCTGGAACATGCTGCCCGCGGTGCCACTGTTGAGCTGTACGACGGAGGTCAGGACGGACGCACCAAGGCCATCGAGATGGCGGCAGGCCACCCCGCAGATGCGCACCGGGCGGACCTGCAGGCCGCTCTGGACCGGGCACTGGAGGCCTTTGACTCGCTGGAATCCGACTCCGGCTGGCAGGCACCCATTACCTACCCTGGCGGAGTGGTCTTCGACGGCGGCCTCGCGCTCTGGCGGGAACTCGTGATCCACACGGCCGATCTGGATGCTGGGCTTGGCCCCGAGACGTGGAGCCGGAAATTCTGTGAGCACCTCTTCGACTTCCTGGCTGCCCGCGTGCCGGCAGGGGAGAAACTGGTGCTGCAGCCACTAGGGCTGCCTCCCGTGACCCTGGGCGGCGGCCGGTCCACCGTCATCAGCGGCATGATCACGGACATTGCCGCCTGGCTGGCCGGACGCGAACCATCGCTCGGCAGCCTGCGCGCCTCAGCCGCCGCGGACGGTGTGGATCTCCCGGAACTGCTGCCGTGGCCAGCCGGGACACCCACAGTGCGGTAGCCCCCTAACCGGCCTCCCGGGCCAGCAGGCTTTCCGTGGCCTCGCGGGCGAGCAGGCTCTCCTTGATGGCCAGGCCCCAGCGGAAACCGCCCAGGGAACCGTCGGTGCGGATGACCCGGTGGCACGGCACAAACAAGGCCGCTGCGTTGAAGGCACAGGCGCTGGCCGCGGCCCGGACCGCTTTCGGATTTCCGGAAAGTTCGGCGTACTCGGTGTACGTCACCGGTGACCCGGGGCGGACGGTCCTCAGCACATCCCAGGCGTGGGACCGGAACGGACCCGACTTCTGCCGGACCGGAACGGCCATGGCCGGTGCGGGGTCGCCGGCATAGAACGCTTCCACGGCCCCGGAGATGCTGCCCAGATCCGTCACCGCCTCAACGTCGCCCGGACGCAGCTCGGGGTGGATCTGGCCCGTCAGCTCGCCCGGCCCGGCGGTCCAGCCCGACGCGAGGACCACGCCGTCCTGGGCCAGGATGGTGAACGGACCGTCCGGCGTGGACATCACTAACAGCTGGGCTTTCATAGCATCGCTTTCTCTGGAACGGCTTGGGTTCGTCTGGGGGATTTGGGCGCCGCGGCGGCACGCCACAGGTGCATGGTGGCATAGGACCGCCACGGGCTGACCTCGCGGAAGTCCGGGCCGGGCGCAAGGCCGGGCGAGTCAGTACCGCGGACGTCGTGGCGGTTGTGTGCTGGGGCGAGCGCCTTGATGCCATTTCGGACGGCGGCGTCGTTGGCCAGGAACACGTCCGGCGCGCCGAGTACCCGCATTGCCACATAGCCGACGGTCCACGGCCCCACCCCGGGAAGGGGAAGCAGCTTGGCGCCGAGTCCGGGCAGATCGTCCCCGTAGCCAAAATACAGGTCGCCGCCAGCGAGGGCCGAAGCGGCTGAACGGATGGCGTCAATCCGGCGTTGCGGCCCGCGCAGCAGCGAGTAGCCGGCCTCGGCTATTTCGGCCGAGGTGGGAAACAGCCGTTCGAGTCCCTCGCCGGGAACCAGGCTGGGACTGCCTGCGGCGGCCAGCTGGGTCAGTGCGGTCCGAGCCGCGGCCACCGTGATTTGCTGCCCGATCATCGCCCGGATGAGCAGCTCCTGCGGATCCACAGCTCCGGGCATCCTGATGCCCGGGGCGTCGGCTACAGATGCGGCCAGGCGCGGCTCCTGCGACAGGGCACTGTCGATGGCTACCGGGTCGGCGTCAAGATCGAAGAGCCGGCGTACCCTGCTCAGCAGGACAGGCAGGTCCCGGAGGTCCACCGCGCCGATGGTGAGGGTCAGCGGCCGCCCGGGCGCGCCGCCGTCGTACGTCACGCTGAAACGGGCACCACCATGCGGAAGCTGCAAAGTACGGGCGTACGACGTCGGCGTCCCCGCCTCGATCCCGGGGATCGCCCGGACAGCCAGGAAGGAAAAGATGCCGGGATCGAACGGTTCGCGGTACGGCAGGCTCAACGTCAGGGACGTCGCGGCGGCGGTGGAGTGGCGGTGCCTGGCGGTCGCGCGCAGGGCAGTGGGAGTCATGGCGAAGACCTCCACCATGGTGTCGTTGAACTGGCGGACGCTGCTGAAGCCGGACGCGAACGCGATGTCCGCCAGCTTCATCGCCGTGGACACCAGCAGGGTGCGGGCGGTCTGGGCACGGCTGGCCCGGGCCAGGGAGAGCGGACCGGCGCCGAGCTCGTGGCTGAGGATACGGTTCAGCTGCCGGGAGGAATATCCCAGCCGGGCGGCGAGGCCCTCCACCCCGTCCCGGTTGATCACGCCGTCGTTGATCAGGCGCATTGCGCGGCCCGCCAGGTCCTGCCGGGTGTTCCACGCTGGAGTGCCGGGCACCGCCTCGGGGAGGCAGCGCTTGCACGCCCGGTAGCCAGCGTCGTGCGCTGCGGCAGATGTTTCGTAGAAGGTGACGTTGACCGCTTTCGGGGTCCGGGCGGGGCAGGACGGACGGCAGTAGATGCCGGTGGTCCGGACAGCGGTGTAGAACTGCCCGTCGAACCGGGTGTCCCGCGCGTCAATTGCGCGGTAGCGCTGCCAGAAGTCCATGACCTCCATCCTGCCAGCCGGCGACGGGGACTGCTAGCGGAAATCGGACACGGCCGTGACGTTCGGTAGAGTCGGACCATGACCGTCAGCAGCAGCCCTGTGGCTCCGGAGCAGCTCCGTGAACTACTGTCGGGCGATGCCCGGAGGATCGCTCCGCTTCTGCTGGGATCCGTACTGACCCACCGCAGCCACGAGGGAACCGTGGCCGTGCGGATCACCGAGGTGGAGGCCTACATGGGTCCCGGCGACTCGTCGCACCCTGATCCGGGCTCCCACACGTTCCGCGGCCCCACGGCTCGCAACGCGCTCATGTTCGGCCCGGCCGGCCACCTTTACGTCTATTTCACGTATGGCATGCACTACTGCGCCAACATCGTCTGCGGTCCGGCGGGAGCCGCATCAGCGGTCCTGCTGCGGGCGGGCGAGGTGGTGGAGGGGCAACACCTCGCACTTGTGCGGCGTCCGACGTCGAAATCGGCCCTTGACCTGGCGAGCGGCCCGGCCCGGCTGGCCACCACGCTGGCCCTGACCACGGCCGATAGCGGCCGGGATGCCCTTGCTGAACCCTTCGGGCTGCGGCTGCCCTCGGCGCCGGCTACGGTGTTCAGTTCCGGGCCGAGGGTGGGCGTCTCCGGCGACGGCGGCTCCGAAGAGTATCCGTGGCGCTTCTGGCTGCCAGGCGATCCCACCGTGTCCCGTTACAAGGCGGCGAAGGTACGCCGGGCATAATCCGTCCCGCACGTTTGGTCGTCCGCCGGAAAATGAACATCGGACGACTTCCGGGGCAGGGGGAGCGGCGGGCGCGTTAACCGAAATGGTTGTAGAATGGACGGTCTGTCTTTTGCGATAGGGGAACGTTTAATGCTCGACGCCGATTTGGCCCACGAACGGAACTATGTTGCCGGCCTGTACGCGCGGCTGGAAGAGCTCCGCGCGGAAAAGCGACTGCAGTTGGCACAGGTCCGCCGGGCCGGTGCCGTGGGCACCATGCAGAATGTCTCCGAACGCGACGCCTTCGCCGCGCTCTATGAGGACCGCCTCGCCCAGCTCGACGCCGTCGATGACCGCTTGGTCTTTGGCCGCCTTGACCTGGATTCCGGTGAGGCCCAGTACATTGGGCGCATCGGACTGACCACCGATGACCTCCAGCGGCTCATGGTGGACTGGCGCGCCCCCGAGGCCGGCCACTTTTATCAGGCAACGGCGTTCGACCGGCAGGGCGTCCGCCGCCGGCGGCACCTGATTCTGCAAGGCCGGGAAGTCAAGGCCATCGAGGATGACGTCCTTGATGCGGACTTGCTCGCGGACGATGCATCGCTGCAGGGCGAAGGCGCATTGTTGGCGGCTCTGGATTCCAAGCGCACCGGCCGGATGTCCGACATCGTTGGCACCATCCAGTCGGAGCAGGACCGCATTATCCGGTCCTCCATGTCCGGCGCCCTCGTGGTGCAGGGTGGTCCCGGTACCGGCAAGACTGCTGTGGCGCTGCACCGGGCCGCGTACCTGCTCTACACGCACCGGGAACGGCTGAAGACTGCCGGTGTGCTCCTGGTGGGCCCGTCGTCGTCGTTTATGAAGTACATCGAGCGTGTTCTTCCCTCACTCGGTGAGACCGGCGTGGTCATGGCCAGCGTGGGCCGCCTGATGCCGGGGATCAAGGCGGTTGCGGAACCCGAGGCCGAGGTCGCGGCCATTAAGGGGCGGCTGGACATGGTGAAGGTTGTGGCCAATGCCGTGGCGAATCGGCAGCGGATCCCTGCCGAAGACCGCGTCCTGGACGTCGACGGCCGCAAGCTGGTGCTGACGCGGCGGCAGGTGAGCCGTGCGCGCGAACGTGCGCGGTCCACCGGCAAGCCGCACAACGAGGCCCGCCTGACGTTCATCAAGATTCTGCTCCGCGAACTGACCGAGCAGATGACCGATCTCGTGGAAGCCGGGAGCATCGGCAACAACGCCGACCGCTCGTATCTGGCCGAAGATGTCCGCACGGCCCGCGACGTCCGGACCGTCCTGAACCTCTGCTGGATGCCGCTGACTCCGGAGAAGCTGATCACCGAGCTTCTGAGCAAGCCAGCAGTACTGGCGGCCTGTACACCGCACCTGTCCTTCAAGGAGCAGTCACTGCTGCTGCGCCCCGCGGATGCTCCCTGGACAGAGGCTGATGTCCCGCTGCTGGATGAAGCGGCCGAGCTCCTTGGCGACCTGGACCCGGCAGCCGGCCGTGGACTTGCACAGCAGGAGCACGACCGGGCCCGTGACCTTGCCAACGCCAAGCAGACGCTGGTGAACATGGGGGACATGGGTGTGGACGTCCTCATCACCGCCGAGGAACTCGCCGACCAGAACCAGGAGCGCGAGAACCGCCAAACTGCCGCAGAGCGTGCCACCAGCGACCGCACGTGGGCCTTCGGCCACATCGTGGTGGATGAGGCGCAGGAGCTTTCCCCGATGCAATGGCGCCTGCTGGTCCGGCGCTGCCCGCTGAAGTCCTTCACCATCGTGGGCGATATTGCGCAGACCAGTTCTGTTGCCGGTGCCAACTCGTGGCAGGGGGCCCTGGCGCCGATGTTCGGTGACCGCTGGCAGCTGGAGGAGCTGACGGTCAACTACCGGACGCCGTCCCAGATCGCCGAGGCGGCCGCCCGTATGGCCAACGCTGCCGGACTGGTGGTTTCCGCGCCGAAGGCCGTCCGCGAGGGGCGCTGGGCCCCGGTCATCGACAAGGTTGACCACGGACAGGTGGTGGGCCGTTTGGTGGAGGTGCTCCCCGAGGAACTGACAGCGCTCGACGGCGGACTCCTGGCCGTGATTGCCGACGGCGACCTTCTGCCCGCAGCAACGTCAGCCCTTCGTGCCGTGTATGGCCGGCGGATCGGCAACGGGGCAGGCAGCTACGAGCAGGACATCGTGGTCATCAGCCCGCGCGAGGCCAAGGGCCTGGAGTTCGACGGCGTTGTGGTCCTCGAGCCCTCCGTCATGCTCAACCACGAGCACGGCCGCGTGGGCGATCTGTATGTCGCTATGACCCGGCCCACGCAGCGGCTCCGGCTGATCGCTGCGGAAGGTATTCCGGCCGGCATAGAAGGCTGAGCCGGTCCGCTATGCCCCTTGACGCCCGGCGCCGTTCATTTCGGCGCCGGGCGTCGTCGATCCTGCTAACTTAGAAGTCGTGTCAGAACTCAACGATTTCGAATCCCAGCAGAACGACCCCACCTTCGCCAATGTCTGGCAGGAGCTGAAGTGGCGCGGCCTGGTCCACGTCTCCACCGATGAAGAGGAACTGGAGAAGCTCCTCGCCGGTGATCCGATCACCTATTACTGCGGATTCGACCCCACTGCGCCGAGCCTGCACCTGGGCAACCTGGTCCAGCTCCTCGTGATGCGCAGGCTGCAGCTTGCCGGGCACAAGCCGCTGGGCCTGGTGGGCGGATCCACGGGACTGATCGGCGATCCGCGGCCCACCGCCGAGCGAACGCTGAACACCAAGGACACGGTCAATGAATGGGTGGGCTATCTCCAGGCCCAGGTCCGCCGCTTCCTCAGCTTCGATGGCCCCAATGCGGCCCGCATGGTCAACAACCTTGACTGGACAGCGCCGTTGAGCGCCATCGACTTCCTGCGCGAGATCGGCAAGCACTACCGGGTCGGCACCATGCTGCGCAAGGATGCTGTCGCGTCCCGCCTCAGCTCGGACGAGGGCATCAGCTACACGGAATTCAGCTACCAGATCCTGCAGGGCATGGACTACCTCCAGCTGTTCCGCGACTACAGCTGCATGCTGCAGACCGGCGGCTCGGACCAGTGGGGCAACCTCACCAGCGGCACTGAACTCATCCGCAAGGTTGAGGGTAAGAGTGTGCACGCCCTGGGCACGCCGCTGATCACCAACTCGGACGGCACGAAGTTCGGCAAGAGCGAAGGCAACGCCATCTGGCTCGACGCCGGCATGTGCAGCCCGTACGCCTTCTACCAGTTCTGGCTGAACACCGCCGACTCTGACGTGGTGGACCGGCTCAAGGTCTTCACCTTCCTGAGCCGCGCAGAGATCGAAACGTTGGCAGCGGCCGTGGCAGAACGTCCCTTTGCACGGGAAGGCCAGCGGAAGCTGGCGTTCGAAGTGACCTCCCTGGTCCATGGTGGGGAGGCAACGGAGAAAGTCATCGCGGCGTCCGCTGCCCTCTTTGGCAACGGTGACCTGGCCGCCCTGGATCGGCCAACGCTGGAAGCAGCCACATCGGAGCTTCCGTCCGCACGCATCCAGGTGGATGGCCTCGGGATCATTGACCTGCTGGTGGCATCTGGCCTGTCGGAGAGCAAATCCGCGGCCCGGCGGACTGTCGGTGAAGGCGGCGCTTACGTAAACAACGAGAAGGTGTCCGACCCGGAAGCTGTCATCTCCGAGTCGGAACTGCTGCATGGCCAGTACTTGCTCCTGCGCCGCGGCAAGAAGAATCTCGCGACTGTCGAAGTCCTGGTTCCTTAGTCTTCCAAAACCCTAATTCGCTCTCCTCCGCAGCCGATTTGCAAGGCGGCGGGGGAGCGTGTATTGTTTTCTGAGTCGCCGCCACTGAGTGGCGACAAACCCCCTTCACAAAAGAAGCGATTCATCGTGTGCAAAGCACGATAATGATGAAAAGCTTCAATTTTTGATGGGCGGATTCGTTCCACAGAGTGAATATCGGGAAAATAGCCTGGATTTGCAAAGTGAATAAGAATGAAATAAGCTATAAACATCGCAGCGAAGAAAGCGAAACAAAAGAATTCATTGAATATGAATTGTTTCGAGGATTATTCGAATGTGTCTGTTGTTTGAGAACTCAATAGTGTGCCAAGTTTGTTGATACCAATTTATTGTATTGAATTGGTTGAATTGACTGGATTATGCCANCCCGTGGTGTGGTCTGGTTTTTACAGCTGGTTTCAAATTTTGCAGCCTTCTTCTTCCGTTATTTCCGGGGGTGTTGGTTGTGTCTGTTTTTGTTTTACTTCAACGGAGAGTTTGATCCTGGCTCAGGATGAACGCTGGCGGCGTGCTTAACACATGCAAGTCGAACGATGAACCTCACTTGTGGGGGGATTAGTGGCGAACGGGTGAGTAACACGTGAGTAACCTGCCCTTAACTCTGGGATAAGCCTGGGAAACTGGGTCTAATACCGGATATGACTCCTCATCGCATGGTGGGGGGT